>NZ_JBDLZZ010000003.1:0-331064 GCF_040049115.1 Flavobacterium aestuarii | reverse complement strand
CTGTACCGTACAGGCGATCTGGGCAGGCTGCTTCCGGATGATGAAATAGAATGCTTAGGACGCCTTGACCAGCAGGTGAAAATCAGGGGGCACCGTATTGAGCCTGGCGAGGTAGAACAGGCACTTTTATCGCTTGAAGGCATAAAATATGCTGTAGTGCTGGCTAATGAGAATTTCCTTGTAGCCCATATTGTCCCTGACTCCAGCCTTGAAACGGCTGAAGCACAGATACCCTTGTGGCGTGAGGCTCTGGCCTCAAGATTGCCGTCACAGCTGGTGCCTCATGACTTTAATCTATTGGAAAAACTGCCTACAACTCTCAACGGGAAGATAGACCGCAAAGAATTATCCCAATATGCAGCAGATACAAAGCACAGTTATACAGAACCCCGTACAGAAGAAGAAAAAATTGTGGCATCCATCTGGAAAGAAGTCCTGCATATAGATCATATCGATGTTTTAGGCAATTTCTTTGAGATGGGCGGGCATTCTTTAATCGCAGTTAAGGTAATGAACAAGCTGGAACAGAAAACAGGTAAAAGACTCCCACTCTCAGTTTTATTTGAGCATTCAACGATAGAGAAATTTGCCAAATTATTAAATCCAGATAAAGAATTTTACTCAGATTGCCTGGTTCCAATAAAACCCAACGGTAAAAAAGCACCGCTTTTTATTGTTCATGGAGCAGGACTGAATGTTTTAAATTTTGTGAACATGAGTAAGTATTTTGATGAGGATCAGCCTATTTATGGGATACAGGGTACGGCTAAGGAATATAATGAGTGGTATGAATCTATCGAAGATATGGCAGCCCATTATGTCGAAGCTGTTGTAAAAATACATCCGCAAGGACCGTATGCTCTTGCAGGATTTTCTTTTGGAGGAATTGTTGCCTTCGAAATGACGCGGCAGTTAAAAGAACTCGGAAAAAAAGTCACGCTGACTGCTTTGCTCGATTCGTATGTCGATTCTTCTTATTATTATGAGACTTACAGGCAGAAAAAAATAGTCAGATACAAAGAAATGGTTTTGAGCTGGAAGGCCTTTAAAATGCGTCTCAATGAAAAAAAATATATTTTAAAAAGATTTTTTGGGCATAATACTGCTATGATGGAGCAAAGAGTATTAACACTTGAGGAACTTATAGAAACTGATGGCAAGGTCAAAAAAATTATTGACCGCTATCATCTTAAGCCTCAAAACTTCAAGGTAGATTTATTCCGGTCCGAAGATGATATGAGTTATAAATTAGATCCCACACACTTGGGATGGAAAAGAGCCGCATTAAAAGGCATTACAGTTCACAACATACCAGGCAATCATTATGATATTGTAGCTCCGCCAAATGATAAAGTATTAGCGAGGCTGCTTCAGGATATTTTAGATCAAAAACATGCAGACATATAAACTCTTTATTTCTTTTACTTATATTAAGGGTGTTAAGCTAATACCTAGTAAAAAATATTCTGTAGAGAGTAATGATGTCATCATTTATGCAATCTATTTACCTGATTTCATTAACTTAAAATCTGACTTAGCTGAGTTTCTTAATACCAAAGAACGTAACAGGGCTGCACGATTTTATAAGGAAATAGATAGAAATCGTTTTGTCATATACAGGTCGATTCTGAAATTAATTTTAGCTTCTCATACTAAGCAGAATGTGAGAGAAATTTTTCTTGATTATAATCTGAATAAAAAACCTTATTTAGCTACACATCCATGGCTGCATTTTAATTTGTCTCATTCTGAAGATTATGCAGTAATTGCAATTTCGAATAAAAATATTGGTATAGATATAGAATATATGGCTGATGATTTTAACTTTACAAATATGCTTCCTGATATTTTTCAAGAAAATGAAATTTTTATGATCAATAATGCTGCTGATAAAAAGTACGCATTTTATACTTCATGGACCCGTAAGGAAGCCTTTGTAAAAGCTTTGGGAAAAGGTATTGATGAAGATTTTAGATATATTCCATGTTTGGATGGCCAGCATATCATTGATTCAGCCTTATTCAAAAATGATCAAAACTGGCAGATGTATAGTTTTGATCTTGCGGATCGTTATCTTGGTGCAGTAGCTTTTGAGGGCTTATCAGCCAGTGCCAAAAATATAGAATTGTGTATTATGCCAAATACCATGAAAGATCTGCAGAAAATGATACGTGTCAAAAGATGATTTATAGTAAACCGCTGACATATTATCAGTTGTCGGATATTTGAAAAGAATTTTTAACTTGCTTTCTGTGATGACTGACTACTGTCGTTAAAAAATAGCGAGACATCAAATTTGAATATAAATTCTATTGAAACATCAAGTACTTTTCCAATCTCAATTAATTTAGTAACTGTTAAATCAACCTCACCCCGTTCAATTTTACCATATCCGCTCATACTCATATTCAATTCTTCTGCAACATATTCTCTGGTTAAATTTTTCAATTCTCTAATTTTTCTTATGTTTAAATAGGTTCTGGATTTATTCATGATAAAAAATTTAAAAAATTAATATTTATAAAACTCGCATTAAATTATTGTCAATAAAACCATCTATTTGTGTAATTTTGTTGTTAAATAACAACTCATATCGATTAAATGTGGTATTATTGTTATTGAATTTTATTTTTTAATAAAAATATAATAAATAACAGAATGCAGGGTAAATTAATTCATTTATCTGTTTAAAGAGCATTAAAACTCGATTAAAAACCTTTTTGTAGGAATGTATTTTAGTTTTGATAAGAATGAATAAAAATGCTTAAAACAATCTTTAGAGAGTATGATTTTCAGGTCCTTTTATCAATAAAAGCAGCAGCAACAAAAACTCTCGTCAGAAAATTATACTGACGAGGGTTTTGCTGGAGTGAAAGTATGCCAGCCCTAGAGCTTTTCTTTTAAATATTTAGCTGTAATAGATTTTTTGTCTTTAACGATTTCTTCTGGAGTTCCTTTGGCTAATAATAATCCGCCATTTTCTCCTCCTTCCGGTCCCAGATCAATTATCCAGTCTGCACATTTGATTAAATCAAGATTGTGTTCAATGACCAATATGGAATGACCTTTCTCTATTAAGGCATCAAATGAAGCCATTAGTTTTTTGATGTCATGAAAATGCAATCCAGTCGTAGGTTCATCAAATACAAAAAGTGCTTTTTCCTTTATGGTTCCTTTGACTAAAAAAGAAGCAAGTTTGATGCGTTGCGCTTCGCCTCCCGAAAGTGTTGATGAAGATTGACCTAATTGCACATATCCCAAACCAACATCTTGCAGCGGCTGCAGTTTTTGTATTATTTTTGCCTGTTTATTTTTTTCGAAGAAAACAATCGAATCATCGATAGTCATTGTCAGGATATCGTTAATATTTTTGCCATCAAAGGTGACTTCTAAAACTTCTTTTTTGAAACGTTTTCCGTTGCAGGTTTCACAAGGCAGCTGTACATCGGCCATGAACACCATTTCAACATTTATGGAGCCTTCTCCTTTACAGGTTTCGCACCTGCCGCCGTCAACGTTAAATGAGAAATGCTTGGCTTGATAACCTCGTACTTTTGACAGTTTTTCTTTGGCATATAATTCCCGGATATCGTCATAAGCCTTGATATAAGTTACAGGATTAGATCTGGAACTTCTTCCTATAGGGTTCTGGTCAACATATTCGATGTGTTTGATATGTGAAAAGGAACCTGATAATTCAGTAAATTGTCCCGCTTTTTCGCCAGCATTGTCTAGTTTTTTCTGCATGGCAGGGAAAAGGATTTTTTTGACAAGCGTACTTTTTCCGCTGCCAGAAACTCCTGTTATAACAGTTAAAGAGTCCAGCGGAATAGCTACATCTATATTTTGCAAATTGTTTTCTCGTGCTCCTTTTATCTCGATGAAATTTTTAGATGTCCGCCTTTTCTTTGGTACATTGATTTCCAGTTCACCATTGAGATATTTAGCAGTTAGCGAACTTGATTTTAAGATTTCTTCATAAGTACCCTGTGCGACAAGATTTCCACCATGTGTTCCAGCTTCTGGGCCAATATCGATAATCATGTCGGCGGCTTTCATAATATCTTCATCATGTTCGACAACAATTACTGTATTGCCCAAGTCCCGTAAAGACAGCAGGACTTTTATTAAGCGTTCTGTGTCTTTGGGATGCAATCCAATACTAGGCTCATCCAGAATATACATAGATCCTACAAGGCTGCTGCCTAGAGAAGTTGCCAAATTGATTCGCTGCGATTCGCCTCCGGAGAGCGTTGATGAATTTCTATTTAAAGTCAGATAATTCAGTCCAACTTCAGATAAAAATGAAAGGCGGTTGTTAATTTCAATCAATAACCTTTTGGCAATCTGCTGTTCGTATTCAGTCAGCGTAATATTTTTGAAAAATTCAACCAAATGCTTAATTGGCAAATCCACTAAATCAGAAACTGTTTTCCCGTTAATTTTCACATACGAAGCTTCGGCTCTCAAGCGTTTTCCTTTGCAGACGTGGCATTTGGTTTTGCCTCTGTATCGGGAAAGCATTACCCTGTTTTGAATTTTATAATTTTTCTCTTCCAGTTCCTTAAAAAAATCATTCAGTCCTTGAAAATATTTATTGCCAGTCCAGATTATATCCTTTTGCTCTTCGGTAAGCTGGAAAAATGGTTTGTGAATAGGGAAATCAAACTTGTAAGCATGTTTTACCAATTCGTCGCGAAACCAGCTCATGCTTTCGCCACGCCAAGGAAAAATAGCATTTTCGAATACAGATAGCGATGTGTTTGGAACAACCAGATCACTATCAATACCTATAATATTTCCATAACCTTCGCAAACAGGACAGGCTCCATACGGGTTATTGAAGCTGAATAAATGCACATTGGGTTCCAGGAAAGTGAGTCCGTCCAGTTCAAAATTATTGGAGAAAGAAAGTTTTTTATCTGAATTTAATTCCTGAAGATAACAGATTCCTTTTCCTTCAAAAAAAGCAGTCTGTACAGCATCAGATAATCGGTTATAGAACTCTTCTTCGTCTTTGACAACAATCCGGTCAATGATGAGCAGTATATCTTTATGGTCTAATGAATGCTGTTCTTCTAATGAAAAATCATCCAGACGAACCATTTCATTGTTTACCAGAATTCTTGCAAATCCTTGCTGCAATAACACTTTTAGTTTTTCTTCTAATTGTCTTCCTTCTTCGAGATGAATTGGAGACAGGAGCAGCCATCTGCTGTCAAGTTCAAATTCTTTTACAGCCGAAACCACATCGGTAACTGTATTTTTTTTGACCTCTTGTCCCGAAATTGGCGAATAAGTTCTTCCGATTCGGGCAAATAAGAGCTTGATATAATCGTAGATTTCGGTTGAGGTTCCTACAGTAGAACGTGCATTGGTTGTATTTACCTTTTGTTCTATGGCAATTGCAGGAGCAATGCCTTTAATGTATTCTACTTTTGGCTTGTCCAAACGGCCCAAGAATTGCCTTGCGTATGAGGATAGGCTTTCTACGTAACGGCGCTGTCCTTCGGCATACAGGGTATCGAATGCCAGACTGGATTTTCCAGAGCCGGAAAGCCCTGTAATTACCACTAGTTTGTTCCTAGGAATAGCCACATCAACATTTTTTAAATTATGTACTTGGGCTCCTTTTATTATGATGTTTTTCTTTGGATCGAGTTTGGAAATGTCAACAGGCATACTAAAAATGAATTTTCACAAAAGTACTCAATTTT
The DNA here is from genome assembly GCF_040049115.1 of Flavobacterium aestuarii. Taxonomy (NCBI): domain Bacteria; kingdom Pseudomonadati; phylum Bacteroidota; class Flavobacteriia; order Flavobacteriales; family Flavobacteriaceae; genus Flavobacterium; species Flavobacterium aestuarii. The sequence continues at coordinate 325,347 of NZ_JBDLZZ010000003.1, read as the reverse complement.
AATATGTGAAACTCTAAACAATTATATTCAAAACTTGCTTTTTTACCCTATTTTTGTTTTTCGATTTGTATTTTTAATGATTAATCGAGTTAAAATACAATGATAATTTTGTCTCTCTGATTGAGTTTCTCATTATTAGCAGTTCCTAATTTAAATACCGCACCTCATTTGAAAACAAAAATTACTTTCCTGTTATTTTTTATATTCGTAAATGCTTTTTCGCAAGAACTCCCTCCAATTGTTAAGTATACTCCAAATATATACGGAGCAGCAAATCAGAACTGGATGATTTCGCAATCGCAGAATCAGTATGTTTTTTTTGCTAATAATGAAGGGCTTTTAGAGTTTAATGGTTCCAATTGGAAATTGTATCCTTCACCAAATGAAACCATTATAAGATCTGTAAAGGTGATTGATAATCGTATCTACACTGGGTGTTATATGGAATTTGGCTTTTGGTCAAGACAATCCAGCGGCATTTTGAAATATACTTCACTGAGTGCATCAATAAAAAGCAGCATCCTGAATGATGAGCATTTCTGGAACATTCTGCAGTATGATCAATGGGTGATTTTTCAATCTTTGAATCGTCTATATATTTATGACACCAAAGCCAGGACATTTAAGATAATTGCGCCCAGCAGTACTATTACAAAGTCATATCAGACCAGCAATTCTATTTATTTCCAGACCGTAAATGAAGGGCTGTTTGAATTGCAAAGCGGAAAAGCACATTTGGTTTCCAATAATCCGATATTGAAAAAGAACAGGATTATAAATGTTTTTGCAGTTGCCGATGGATTGATTGTTCAAACACAGCTTAATGGATATTATAAATTAATAGGCACAGCTGTATCCAAGTTTGTTACCGAAGCTGATTCTCAGATAGAAACCAGCAGCGTTTACAGCAGCTTAATACTTTCGGATGGAAGTTTTGCTGTTGGAACCGTTTCAAATGGTGTTTTTATTTTGACTAAAGAAGGAAAACTGAAATTTCATATTTCTCAAAATAAAGGACTAAGCAACAATACTGCTTTGTCACTATTTGAAGATATAGATAATAATCTTTGGGTTGGGCTTGATAATGGTATAAATTGTATCAATATGCAATCTCCAATACAAAGCTTTACTGATGATACAGGAGCTTTGGGGACAGTATATGCCACAAAATTGCATAATGGAAAATTGTATGTAGGGACTAATCAGGGGCTTTTTTGTAAAAATTATAAGGCAAAAGATGAATTTAAATTTATAGCAGGAACTAAAGGGCAAGTCTGGTCCTTATTTGAATATCAGGGAACACTTTTTTGTGGACATGATACGGGAACTTACATTATTAATGACGGATCTGCCAAGTGTATTTTTTCACAGTCCGGGACCTGGAAATTTGAAACTGTCCCTTATCACGAAAACATGCTGCTGCAAGGCAATTACTACGGGATTTCGATACTTGAAAAAGTAAATAATCATTGGGTTTTCAGAAACAGAATAAAAGGATTTAATTATTCTTCCCGATATTTTGAGATCACCAATTCACAGGAAATTTATGTAAGCCACGAGTATAAAGGCATTTTTAGATTTCAGCTGGATAGTAAACTATTTAAGGCTAGTCCGTTTACGGCATATTCATATCCAAAAAAAGGAAGATATTCCAGTTTGATAAAATTCAACAATCAGATTTATTATGCTTATAAGGACGGGATTTTTAAATTAAACCCTAAAACAAAGCAGTTTAACAAAGATCATTTGCTAAGTTCAGTATTTGAGAATGACGAGTATACATCTGGTAAATTGATTGTTGATGATTCCAATAAAATCTGGCTTTTTTCCAAAAATTACATTCATTATTTTTCGTTAAGCAAACTAAGCAATCACTTCAAGAAGAATGTCATTCCAATTCCATCTTCTTTGACAAATTCTATGCTGGGTTTTGAAAACATAGCTCAAATGTCCAATTCTGAATACCTGATCGGAACCACAGATGGTTTTTATTCCATCAATATTAATGATATGATTTTCAAAAGTTATCATGTTGGAATAACAAATATTGAGACTAATAAATTAAATGAAGAAGTTATAAATAGTGCTATCAATGAAGAAGGAAGTTTTAAATACAACGAAAACAATATCACTTTTGGCTATACGGTTCCAGAATATGATAAGTATATAAATGCTGAATATCAGTATCTGTTAGAAGGTTTTCAAGAAGAATGGAGTGATTGGAGTTCTAAGTCAGCAGTAAATTTTAAAAATCTTCCGCCAGGCGATTATCAATTCAAGGTACGTGCAAAATTTGCGAACACTATATTGCAGAATGTTGCAACTTATAATTTTGCTATTTCAAAGCCTTGGTATAATACAAACCTTGCTGTTATCATTTACTTTTTATTATTTCTTGCAGCAGGTCATTTTATAAATAAAGCCTATTTAAATTATTACCGCAAGCAGAGAGAAAAGCTTATTGAAGAAAATAACTTACTGCTCGAAATTCAAGAATTAGAAAATGAAAAACAGCTGATGAAATTGAAAAACGAGCAGCTGACCCAAGATGTTGATTCAAAAAACAGGGAATTGGCTGTTTCTACGATGAGTTTAAATAGTAAGAATGAATTATTGGCTTTTATTAAAGATGACTTAAAGAAAACATCCGAAAGCGGGGCGAGCAATGTAAAATCGGTAATTACCACTATTAACAAAAATATTACTGAAGAGGATTCATGGAGTATTTTTAAAGAAGCTTTTGATAACGCAGATAAGGACTTCTTGAAGAAGATTAAGCTGGCGCATCCTGCTTTGACTCCAAATGATCTGAGACTCTGCGCTTATCTCAGATTAAATCTTTCTTCTAAGGAAATAGCCCCTTTATTTAATATATCGGTACGAAGTGTAGAGATAAAAAGATATCGTTTGCGTAAAAAAATGGATTTAGCCCACGAGCAGGGTCTCGTAGAGTATATTATGGAAGTATAGGTTTTATCGCCTTTACTGATTTTTACCTATACATCACCACAACATTAACGTAATAGTTGTGGTTTTTTTATGTTTTATAGAAAAAATAATGATTTCGGAATTCTTTGTTTTTATTAAGTTTTTGTGTGATATTGATAATTAAATATTGGTTTTTTTTAACTGTATATTTTTTGTTGAGGTTCTTTTTATGTTTTCTTTAACGCTTCATAATATGTTTGTAGTTCACTAACTAAAACTTATAAATTATGAAGTCAAATCATTTATTGATTATCTTTTTGCTTTTTTCAGCTTTTGGGTTTGCTCAAAAGAAGGATATAGCAGGAACAGTAAAAGAACGAAGTACAGGTTTACCCTTGTTTGGCGTGAATATCAAAGACAAGAATTCTGGGAATTCAGCGTCAACTGATTTTGATGGCAAGTTCACCATAAAAGGTGTCTCAGCTGGAAGTACACTTTTAGTTACTTATGTGGGCTACAAATCAACAGAATATGTTGTCAATGCAAGCGATTCTAACATAGTAATCAATATGGTAGATGAAGCTAAGACATTGAATGAAGTGGTTGTCATTGGATATGGAAGTGTTAAAAGAAAAAATGTGACTGGAGCAGTAAGTGTAGTTGATACCAAGACAATTGAAACACTTAGACCTGTGAAAGTTGAACAGGCATTGCAAGGAACTGTTGCAGGTGTAAATGTTACAACATCAGGTGGAGCTCCAGGAGCCGGTTTAAGTATACTTATCCGCGGTGTGGCAACCAATGGCGATACTAGTCCATTAGTTATTATAGATGGATATATAGGTGATCTAAGTGTTTTAAATCCAAGTGATGTAGAGTCGATTACAGTACTGAAAGATGCTCAAGCAGCTATTTATGGTGCCAATGGTGCCAATGGTGTTATTCTTGTAACTACCAAATCAGGTAAAAGAAATTCTAAAACTAAAATTTCTTTTAATTCCTCTACAGGTATTCAAGAAGCCAGCAGAACATTACCAACATTAAACTCTACTGAGTATGCTTTATTACTAAATGAGAGTTATGCTAATGGTGGAAAAACAATACCATATCCGAATGTATCAGGCTTAGGAGAAGGAACTAACTGGCAAAAAGAAATTATGAATCCTGCACCAATCATAAATTATGACTTGTCAATCTCTGGTGGATCTGATAAAATCTCTTATGCTGTAAGTGCCTCACATTTGGCTCAAGACGGAATCATTGGTGGCGATAAATCAGGTTTTGAGCGAAACACAGCTCGTGTTTCTCTTGGAGCAGACGTTTCAGATCGGTTGAAATTAAAAACAAATATTATATACACTAATTTAACACGGAAGACTATAAACGATAACGGATTAGGTTCAGTTTTGTTCAACGCCTTGAATGTTTCACCTACTCAAGCTCCTTATGACAGTAACGGGAATTACACATTAGTACCAAGTACGCCAGGATTAGGAATTGAAATTATAAATCCATTGGCACAAATTGAGAATACTTATAATGACTATGAATTAAGAAAGTTTAACGGAAATCTTGGGTTAGATTACAAATTGACAAATTCTTTTGTATTTACAGGGTCTTTTGGTTTTAATACACAAAGTGGTCAATCTCGAAATTTTGCTAAACAGATTTCTTACGGAGGAAAAGTTTTTGATGTGAATAGAAGTTCAGTAACTCAAAGTGCTGTTTTTGATAATAATTACACTTTAGATCTTTATGGAACTTATACTAAGAAATTTGGAGATCATAACATCATTGGAACTTTAGGAGCAACTATTATTAAGGAATATGGAAATGGTTTGTATGCTACTGGATTTGATGTTCCTTATAATTCTTGGGAGTTTGCTGATGTTCATTTAGCGAACGGCTTACCGACATCAGCTCCTAATAATTCTTATGTTTATGACGAAAGAAAATTAAATTATTTTGCTAGAATACAATATGATTTCAAAGGTAGATATCTTTTATCAGCTATGTTGAGACGTGATTCTTCTACAAAATTTGGCCCGAATAATGCTGTAGCTTATTTTCCATCGATGACTGCTGGTTGGATTATTTCTGATGAAAATTTCTTTGGAGGAAATGAGGGATTTATTAATTTCTTGAAAATCAGAGGAAGTTATGGCCATTTAGGGAGTGATAAAATTCCATCTAATGGATACATCTCTCAATTAAATGGTGAGGCCACTTATGTTTTTAACGGTACAATTGTGAATGGATTGGCAACGGGACAAATAACAAATCCAAATTTAAAATGGGAAGCTGCCAAGAAATTTGATGTTGGTTTGGATCTTAAAATGTTTCAAAATAAATTTAATATCGTAGCCGATTATTTTATTGACACCAGAACAAATTTATTGATACCAAATATTCCAGTTTCTGGTATTTTGGGCGGTGCAGCTCCTGGAGCTGGGCTTCCAACTATAAATGCAGGTACTGTAAGGAACTCAGGTATGGAATTTTCTATTGATTATAAAAATACATTTTCAAACAATCTAACCTTGAATTTAGGATATAACGTAACTGTTATTAAAAATAAAGTTACTGCTGTAAACAATGGAACTGGATTTATTGAAGGAGGCTCATTCGGAGTAGGTCAACTAGCTCCTTCTAGGATGGAGACTGGCAAACCGATAGGATATTTTTATGGATATAAAACTAATGGAATTTTTCAAAACCAAGCAGAGGTTGATGCAGCTCCTTCTCAATTGGCACTTGGCGCTGATGCTCAAGCAGGAGATATTCGTTATGTAGATATGAATGGTGATGGAGTAATTAATACTTCAGATAGAACGGACATTGGCAGTCCAATTGCTGCAAGTACCATGGGATTCAATCTGCAATTAGATTATAAAAACTTTGATTTTGTTGCTTATACATTTGCCTCAATTGGAAATGAAATGGTAAGAAATTATGAAAGAACACTTACAGATGTAAATCATTTAGATTATGTTCTTGATAGATGGACTGGTCCAAATACCAGTAATACTGTCCCAAGAGTAACTACAAGCGCAACTTCAAACAATGTTTTTTCTGATTATTTTGTTGAAGATGCTTCTTTTATACGCATTCAAAATGTACAATTGGGTTATTCAATAGATCCTAAATATTTCGAAAAAGCTGGAATATCTAAGTTTAGAGTGTACCTGGGTGCTAATAACTTGTACACTTTTACAAAATACCGTGGATATGATCCAGCTGCTTCAAATGGAGCTCCTATAGGTGGCGGAATCGATTATGGTTTTTACCCAATTCCTAGAACATATTTGTTAGGATTAAACGTTAATTTTTAAGTAATCAAAAATGAAAAAGTATATTTTTAATACAGTTATAGGTATCGCACTTTTCTCTGCAATTTTCGTTTCGTGCAATGACAATTTTGTAGATCGTGATGTTGAATATTCAATCGATTCAGAGAATTTTTTCAATGCTAAGGAAGATTATGACAAAGCTCTAATAGCTGCTTATGATCCATTGCAATCAACCTATATTAACGTGTTGATGGGCGAAATTGCGTCCGATAACACCCTAGCTGGAGGAGAAAGTCCTACAGATGTAATCGGTTTTCAGCAGATTGATGATATGATCCATACTCCAGTAAATGATAATCTTAAGAATCTTTGGGATTGGATGTTTGGTGGAGTTCAAAGAGCAAACTATATTTTAGAATTTAAGGATAAAATTGATTTTGAAGGAAAAAATCAGATTATTGCCGAAACTCGTTTTCTTAGAGCATATTATCATTTTGAATTGGTAAAATGGTTTGGTGGTATTCCTCTTAATGGAGACAAAAGATTTGTTCCAGGTGATGAAACAAAGGTACCTCGCTCTTCAATTGCAGAGGTATATGCATCAATTGAATCTGATTTGATTTATGCTGTGGCTAATTTATCGCCTGATGCTTCGCAAACAGGAAGAGCTACAAAAGGAGCAGCTCTTGCGTTATTAGGAAAAGCATATTTATATCAGAATAAATTTTCGGAAGCTGCTGCAGCTTTAGAGCAGGTAATTACTTCTCAAAAATATTCTCTGGTTACTGATTATGCCTCAATTTTTGAAATGAGTGGCGAAAACGGACCAGAATCTATTTTTGAAGTACAATACACAGATGTTGAAGGAGCTGGTTTTGGATGTCTCCAATGCAGTGAAGGGAATGTGGCTGTTGGGTTTAGTGGTGTAAGAAATTATACTGGACCAAAATACACTTCGGGATTTAGTTTTAATGTACCAACCGAAGAAACTTATAATGCATTTGAAATCGGAGATAGAAGATTAGATGCTTCCTTATTAGATATTGCCGCTTGGGCTACTGCAAATAATGCAACTTATGGCAAAGGAAATGAGGACACAGGGTATTTCAATCAAAAATATTTACCAAGAGTAAGATCAGGAGAAGCTCAAGGGGATTTGAATTTGACTAATCCTAATAATTACAGAGCTATCCGTTATGCCGATGTATTATTAATGGCAGCTGAAGCTCTTAATCGTGGAGGAATTAACGATATTAAAGCTTTAGGTTATTTAAATCAGGTAAGAGACCGCGCATTTGGCGATACTAATCACAGAATTTCTTCTGTTGGCAGTGCGTTGACAGATGTAATTTGGAAAGAAAGAAGAGTAGAATTTGTTGGAGAAGGTTTCCGTTTTTTCGATTTAGTGCGTACAGGAAAAGCTTCAGGTACTATCCCTGGATTTAAAGCAGGTAAAAATGAATTATTCCCAATTCCTTTACAGGAAATTCAATTTTCAGCTGGTAATTGGAGTCAAAATCCTGGATATTAAAAAATTATTATTATGAGAAAAGTACACTATATTATAAGTCTTTTTGTCCTTGCAGTTACTTTTGGCTGTACAGATGACAATAACTCGGTTGATTTGGAAAGCGTTAGCGCACCAACGAACATTTCGGCTCTCACAACTGTGACGCAGGACAATACAGGAAAAGTAACCTTCTTACCAAAGGGAGAAGGCGTTACTCAGTATCAAATATATTTTGGAGATGGAACTGCCACGCCAGCTGTTTTATATCCAGGAGAAACTGTTACACATGTTTATAAGGAAGGAGTCTATCAGTCAAAAATTATTGGATCAACTTTGGACGGAAAAAGTACCGAAATAACACAGGAAGTAGTTGTTTCTTTCAAAGCACCACAAAATTTAAAAGTGGTTATTACTAATGATTTGTCTGTTTCAAAAAAAGTCACCGTTACAGCTACAGCTGATTTTGCATTGTTTTATGATGTGTATTTTGGCGAAGCTGGAAAACCTGATCCTATTGCAGCCAATAATGGGCAATCCGTTTCTTACACGTATCAGCAAGCTGGAGTTTACAAGATTCGAGTTGTGTCTAAGAGTGCAGCAATTAAAACAACTGAATATACAGAGGACTTCACAGTTACTTTGGTAACGGCACCAAGTACATCGGCTCCCGCGCCACCCAATAGGCAAGCAGGAGATGTAATTTCTATTTATAGTTCAAAATACGCTAATGTTGCAGGAACTAATTATTTTCCAGATTGGGGACAAGCAGGACAAGGAAGCAGTTGGGCAGAGTTTGATTTGAATGGTGATAAAATGCTGAATTACATTAAACTTAGCTATCAAGGAATTGCATTGGCAGACGGAGTTACAGTTGATGTATCTGCAATGGAATTCATTCACATGGATGTCTGGACACCTGATTTAGCTAAAATAGAAACATCTTTAATCAGTAAAACAAATGGAGAAAAACCTGTTGTAAAAGACCTTACAGCAAATCAATGGACAAGTATTGATATTCCAATTTCGGCATTCACTAGTCAAGGGCTGACAGTTGCAGATATTTTCCAATTGAAATTTGTTGGAACTCCTTGGGCAGGGGGAACTGTTTTTATTGATAATATTTATTTTTATAAAGAAGCAGCAACAGGCACAGGACCAAATGCCGCTCCTGCTCCAACTTTGCCTGCAGCGAATGTGATCTCTATGTTCAGCAATGCATATACTAATGTTCCTGTAGATACTTGGAGAACATCTTGGTCTGCTGCTACACTCGAAGATATTACAATAAGCGGTAATGCAACTAAAAAATACAGTGCTTTAGATTTTGTAGGTATTGAAACAGCATCAACGCAAATAAATGCAACTGCAATGACGCATTTTCATACAGATGTCTGGTCTTCAGACTTTACAGCTTTCAAAATTAAATTAGTCGATTTTGGAGCTGATGGTGCCTATGGGGGAGGAGATGATAAAGAGCATGAAGTTGCTTATACATCGCCTGCTAAGAATACTTGGATAAGTCTTGATATTCCTTTAAGTGATTTTACTAATTTAACTACAAGAGCTCATATAGCACAGCTTATTTATGTAGGAACTCCAACTGGAAACAATACAGTATATATAGACAATGTCTATTTTCATAACTAATTAAAATAAAGGAACATGAAAAAAATAATTTCAAATATAATAGCCATTTTTAGCTTATTGCTAATGGTTAATTGCCAAGATGAGAATAACTCTTTTGGGGCATTAGATGCTCCTTCTAATCTGCAAATAACTGTAGAGATTGTTGGGAAAACAGCTGATGCACCAAACGGAGATGGTTCTGGCAAAGTAAGATTCACGGCTAAAGCAAATAATGCAATTTCATATAAATACATTTACGGAGATGGAAATACAGATAATGCTCCTGGAGGTATTATTGAACATCCTTTTACAACTGTCGGAGTAAATACTTACACAGTAACAGTAATTGCTTCTGGTAAAGGAGGAGTTTCAACCAATACTACTGTTGATGTAACTGTTCTTAGTAATTTTAGTGATGAAAAATCTACCATGTTGCTTACAGGAGGAACTGCTGCTGGAAAAAAATGGTATATAGCAGCTGCCGAGAATGGACATTTTGGTGTAGGTCAAAACGATGGAGATGCGACCAAAAATTATTATCCAAATTATTATCAGGCAGGTTCTTTCGAGAAAGCAGCAACGTGTTTCTATGATGGTGATTATACATTTGCCTTAGTAAACGGTAAAATTGAATACAAGCAGGACAATAAAGGGAATACTTTTTTTAATAATTCATACAAAAGTGTTGGAGGCGGTACAAATGGAGGTGATGACCAATGTTTAGCTTACAGTACGGCTGGTACTAAAATTGTTGCTTTGAGTCCTTCGGCGTCGGTAGTTTCTAAAAATCCTGATGCCAAAAAGCAGACTACAGGAACTGTAATGAACTTTTCTGATGGAGGTTTTATGGGGTATTATGCTGGAGCAACTCAATATGAGATTATGTCGATTACTGAAAACCGAATGATTGTACGTTTTGTTCAAGGAAATAATACTTCATTAGCTTGGTATATAACATTTACCACTACAATTCCAACAACTGATACAGACGATACAACAGATTACACCACTTTGGCTTGGTCAGATGAGTTTAATACTGATGGTGCGCCAGATCCTGCAAAATGGACTTATGATCTTGGTAAAGGTGATAACGGCTGGGGTAATAACGAAAAGCAGAATTATACGAATCTTGCCAAAAATGTAAAAATAGCCGGCGGAAATCTTGTAATAACTGCTATTAAAGAAGCTTCAGGAGGAGCCGAATATTCTTCTGCCCGAATTAAAACACAAGGGTTGTATGATTTTAAGTATGGCAAAATAGAGATGAGAGCCAAAATGCCTAGCGGTGCTGGAACATGGCCAGCCTTTTGGTCACTCGGAGCTTCAGGAGGTACATGGCCAGCAAATGGAGAAATTGATTTTGTGGAATGGATTGGGAATAAGCCATTATTAACTCAATCTGCATTGCATTTTCCAGGCAGCTCAGGAGGAAATGCAGCCGTGAAAACTACTCCTATTGCGAATGCAAGTTCTGAATTCCATGTCTATAAAACAATCTGGTCACCAAAAACTATCCGTTTCTTCGTAGATGATGTTTTGTATTTTACTTTTGACAATTCGGATACTGCATTGCCATTTCATAAAAATTTCTTTATGATTTTAAATGTAGCTATGGGAGGTAATTTGGGAGGCACGATAGATCCTGCTTTTACACAATCCTCTATGGAAGTTGATTATGTAAAAGTGTATCAATAAATTTTTGAATTAGTAATGAGAATAAGAAGATTGGATGCAATTCAATCTTCTTATTTTTTAAAAGAGCAAGTTATGATGCAAATAATTAAAAAATCCTATTTGTTTTTGGCGGTTGGATTATTGGCAATAGATTCTGTTGAGGGCCAAACGAAGGTTAAAAGCGATATTTCTTTAGAGAAAAAAGTAGAAACACTTTTAAAGAAAATGACTCTTGATGAAAAAGTAGGACAGCTTAACCAATATAATGGTTTTTGGGATGTAACTGGGCCAACTCCGAAAGAAGGTTTAGCAGCCAAAAAGTACGAGGATTTAAAGAAAGGACTGGTAGGTTCTATGCTGAATGTTAAAGGCGTAAAAGATGTAAAAGCTTTGCAGAAAATAGCCGTTGAACAAACCCGATTGGGAATTCCGCTTCTCTTTGGTTTTGATGTGATTCATGGCTTAAAGACGATTAGTCCTATACCGCTTGCCGAATCGGCTAGTTGGGATTTAGAGGCTATTCGGAAATCAGCTGCAATGGCTGCCGATGAAGCTTCAGCTGTAGGCATAAACTGGACTTTTGCACCAATGGTTGATATTTCACGTGATGCCCGCTGGGGACGTGTGATGGAAGGAGCAGGAGAAGATCCCTTTTTGGGCAGCCGAATTGCCGAAGCCCGTGTCAAAGGTTTTCAAGGAGATTTGAGCTCCAATAAGAACATTCTGGCTTGTGTCAAACATTTTGCGGCGTACGGTTTTGCCGAATCGGGTAAGGATTATAACACAGTAGATATGAGTGAAACGACTTTGCAGAATGTTGTTTTCCCTCCTTTTAAAGCAACTGTTGATGCTGGAGCACGAACTTTTATGAATTCTTTTAATGAACTTAATGGAATTCCAGCTACTGGAAATTCTTACCTGCAAAGACAGATTTTAAAAAGAGATTGGAATTTTAAGGGCTTTATTGTTACTGACTGGGGTTCTATGCAGGAAATGAAGTCTCATGGTTATGCCAAAGATGATAAACATACTGCCGAAATTGCTATCAACGCTGGATCTGATATGGATATGGAATCCAATGCCTATGTCAATCATTTAGCACAATTGGTTAGAGAAGGAAAAGTTAAAGAAAGCACTGTTGATGATGCCGTAAGGAGGATACTGAAGGTAAAGTTTGAATTAGGCTTATTTGATAATCCATACAAATATTGCGACGAAGCCAGAGAATTGGCAACTGTTGGAAAGCCCGAATTTCACAAAGAAGTTTTGGATATGGCCAAAAAATCTATTGTATTGTTAAAAAATAATAATGATGTTTTGCCCTTAAAAAAATCTGGTCAAAAAATTGCTTTAATTGGTGCATTGGCAAATGATAAAACGAGTCCATTAGGGAATTGGAGAATTGCTGCCGAGGACAATACAGCCGTTTCTGTCCTAGAAGGGTTACAAGCTTATAAAGATAATCAGCTGGTGTATGCCAAAGGTGCTGAAGTGGCGCTAGGAACTCCAAAATTTGTACTGGAAACCAAAATAAATACTGACGATAAATCTGGATTTGATGAAGCCTTGAATGTGGCCAGAAATGCCGATGTAGTTATACTCGTTTTAGGTGAGCATGGTTTGCAGTCGGGTGAGGGCAGGAGCAGGGCAGATCTTGGATTGCCAGGTGTTCAGCAGGAACTTTTGGAGGCGGTTTATAAAGTAAATCCAAATATTGTTCTGGTGCTTAATAATGGACGTCCGCTTGCACTTCCATGGGCTGCAGAACACATTCCTGCTATTGTCGAAGCTTGGCAGCTTGGAACACAAAGTGGTAATGCTATTGCACAAGTTTTGTATGGAGACTACAATCCAAGCGGTAAATTGCCAATGACTTTTCCTCGAAGTGTTGCGCAAGTACCTGTTTATTATAATTATAAAAACACGGGGCGACCAGTTATGAACGAACCCGATAGTGTTTTTTGGTCTCATTATATAGATGAAAAGAATACACCATTATATCCTTTTGGTTATGGATTGAGCTATTCCAAATTCGAATATTCAGATTTAAAACTATCCTCGCAATCATTCTCTAAAAATGGCAAGATCGAAGTTTCGGTTTCAGTTAAAAATACTGGAAAAGCAGCTGGCAAAGAAGTTGTTCAGCTGTATATCCGTGATTTGATTGCAAGTGTAACAAGACCTGTTTTGGAATTAAAAGGTTTCGAAATGATTGAATTGCAGCCTAACGAATCTAAAAAAGTTACCTTTGTTATAAACGAAAAAACAATTGAGTTTTTTACTGCTAACAGCAAATGGGAAGCTGAGGAAGGAGACTTTAAAGTCTTTGTTGGTGGTAATTCTGCAGAAACATTAAAAAGTGACTTTCAATTTATAAAATAAGACAGCAATGAACAGGTTTATAATGATTCTTTTGATAAGCAGTGCCATGTTTGGACAGCAAGCCAAACGTAAGTTAGTATGGGAAGAAAATTTTGATGGCAAGATATTGAATGACAAGGTCTGGAATATCGAATTAGGAGATGGCTGTCCCAATTGTGGCTGGGGAAATAATGAGCGACAGCTTTACACGGACCAGAACCATAGGCTGGAAAATGGAAATTTAATTATAACAGCCAAGAAAGATGGCAATAATTATACATCTGCAAGAATTAATACCAAGACCAAGCAGGAATTTAAATATGGCCGTTTAGAAGCTAGAGCCAAATTGCCTGTAGGTCAAGGATTATGGCCCGCATTCTGGATGCTTGGATCAAATATTACTCAAAAAGGCTGGCCTAAATGTGGTGAAATTGATATTCTGGAATATGTTGGTCGTGAGCCTCATACAGTTTATACTACCTTACACACACAAGATAGTCATGGAAATTCTGTTAACAGCAAGAAAACAGCAATAGCTGATATCGAAGAAGGGTATCATGTTTATGCGATTGAATGGACAAAAGATAAAATCGATTTTTTTGTAGACAAAGACTTAGTTTACACTTTTGAGCCCGAAAGTAAAAACGAAAATACTTGGCCTTTCGATCAGCCTTTCTATTTTATAATTAATATGGCAATAGGCGGAAATTTTGGAGGACCAGCTGTAGACGATACAGTTTTTCCACAAGAGTTTATTGTAGATTATGTTAAAGTATATCAGTAAAATGAGTTGATTAATGCCTGCAGGATTTATGCATCATGCTGAATGCCCCCATTTTGGCATGAAAGTTATTTTGCAGGTTATATTTTAAACTGCTTTTTAAATCTTTATTAGAGATTGCTATAAACAATGTAATAGAAAACTTATGCTATATTTTTTATATCTCAATAAATTAGCCAATTAATTTTTTTTAAAATAAAAAAATAACATTAATCGCTTTTTTACTTGTTTGTTTTGATAATAATTTGTTAAATTTGGCAATTATCTAATCTTAAATAAAAATTTGTAAGCCTATCGCATAGAACTACCTTTTAGAAACTCCCCAAGTACTAACTAATCTAAAAAGGAATAGATATGGCAAATTTACAAAAGACAGACGCTTTACTCGTAAAAGAATATATTGCAGGTAACGAAAGTGCATTGGCTGCATTAATAAAAAGACATGAATCCAAAGTCTTTGGATTTATTTATTCAAAAATTGCTGATAAAGACGTTTCCAACGATATTTTTCAAGATACTTTTATCAAAGTAATCAAAACCTTAAAATTAAATTCCTATAATGAAGAAGGAAAATTTTTGCCTTGGGTAATGCGTATTGCCCACAATTTAATTATTGATCATTTTAGAAAATCAAAAAAAATGCCGATGTACAGAGAGACAGAAGAGTTTTCGATTTTTTCTGTAATGTCTGATGATTCTCTTACTATCGAAAATCAAATTATAGCCGATCAGGTTGAGATTGATATACGCAGGCTGGTAGAGGAGCTTCCTGCCGACCAAAAAGAAGTATTGATTATGCGTATGTATCAAGATATGAGTTTCAAGGAAATATCAGAAACTACAGGTGTCAGCATTAATACAGCATTGGGAAGAATGCGATACGCCATAATGAATTTGAGAAAAATTATAGACAAGCATCAAATTGTTTTGACCAATTGATAATAAAAGAACAATTCATCCGTTATAATATAAAATGAAAAATTTATATTGATATGGAAAAGAATTACTCTAAAGAATTAAAAAAAGTAAAAAAAGTAAAACCAGATAAAGAAGTTGTTTCTTTTTTGTTAAACTATTCGAAAGCATTAAAAGTGGTTAAGATAGAAGAAAAGGTGTTTGAAATTATTGCTAATTAATCCTTGCAGTTTCAAGAAAAGTATTTTAATCTATTGCCTGATTAGAATACCTCGCAAATTTCACTAGTTTGATAAAAGCTAGTGAAATTTGTTATTTATACAGTATCTGTTTTTTATCAAATTCTTCCAAAACCGATTTTCTGCCAATTGTCCGGGTAATAATATCTTTCTCTAAACTCCAGCCTCTAGCAGGCGAATATTCGCGTCCATACCAAATAATCTGAAGGTGAAGATCATTCCATAGTTCTTCGGGGAAAATGCGTTTGGCATCTTTTTCGGTCTGAACTACATTTTTGCCATTAGTCAGATTCCATCGGTACATTAGACGATGAATATGTGTGTCTACTGGGAATGCAGGGACGCCAAAAGCCTGCGACATCACTACACTGGCGGTTTTATGTCCAACCGCAGGCAATTCTTCCAGTGCCTCAAAACTTTGCGGGACTTGTCCATTATGTTTATCTATCAATATTTGGGACAATCCATGGATTCCTTTCGATTTCATTGGTGACAGGCCACACGGACGGATGATTTCCTTAATTTCATCAATAGACATTTTGACCATGTCATACGGATTGTCTGCTTTTGCAAAAAGCAAAGGTGTGATTTGGTTTACGCGCACATCTGTACATTGCGCCGAAAGCAAGACAGCAATCAGCAAGGTATATGGATCTTTATGGTCAAGCGGAATTGGAATGGTTGGGTATAATTCGTTTAAAGTATTGATAACAAATGTTACGCGTTCCTGTTTGGTCATTTTTGTGAGTTGCTGAGTTACTAATATTGTAAGTTTTAAGACTGTTTTTTAATCTGAATTTTGAGCTGCTAAGTTACTAAGAACCTTAGAATCTAGGATTGTTTTTTAATTGTGAAATTGATGTTCAGCTTATTTTTTTAAAATCTTAGTATCTTAGCCACTTAATAACTTAGTATCTTAAAAAAATGACTACATTAAAAATAGGCGATCATGCTCCAGAATTTTCAGGAAAAGATCAAGATGGAAAATTACATCAATTAGCCGATTATAAAGGCAGGAAACTGGTTGTTTTCTTTTATCCAAAAGCTTCTACACCTGGCTGTACAGCCGAGGCTTGTGATTTGAGAGATAATTTTGAGCGTTTTCAGGCTAATAATTATGCCCTTTTGGGCGTAAGTGCCGATAGTGCCAAAGCTCAGGCAAAATTTAAGGATAAATATGAGTTTCCTTTTCCGTTACTGGCAGATGAGGATAAATCTGTTATTAATTCTTTTGGAGTTTGGGGGCCAAAAAAGTTTATGGGAAGAGAATATGATGGAATCCACAGGACTACATTTGTAATTGATGAAAACGGAATTATTTCGGATGTTATTTCGGAAGTAAAAACCAAGGCTCACGCAGATCAGATTTTGAAATAATTTGTTCAAAAGACGTCATTTTATAATATAAAAATAATCCAAGAAAAATATCTTTCTTGGATTATTTTTTAAAAGCTATTTACTCCTATTTGCTTGCTTCTAATAAAGGATTTGATTTATAGCCAAAAAGCCCTTTTTCTTTAATAATTTCGGCTACTCCTGGAGGAAGCATTGATTCCCAGCCTGATTTGCCGGCACTAATCATTTTTAATACTTCGCGGGAGAATACTTCTAGGATTTCGGGATTGTAATCTTCGATATCAACTACTTTTCCGTTGAACTTAAAGAATTTATACAATTCTTTCATTCTAGGATGCACTTTCAGATTTTTGGAGGTAATAATTTCCCCTTCTTCACCCAGCATTGGGTATAAAAAGACTTTCATGTCACGATAGAATAATTTTCCAAAGGCTTCCAGTATTCCACCGCTAAGATGGCGGTAGTATTTTTCGTCAAATATATCTACTAAGTTATTGACACCCATAGAGAGCCCCATTCTGGCTTTAGTATAATTGGAGAAATACTCAACCACTTTATAATATTCCTGAAAATTGGAAATCATTACCGTTTGTCCTAATGAGCAGAGCAGTTCGGCACGATCCATAAAATCCCTTTCATCGATTTCACCATCTGATCTAAGATTGGATAATGTAATTTCAAAAATTACCAAAGTGTTTTCTTTCTCTACTTTGTTTTCTTCCAGAAACATTTTTAAGGAATTCGCATACATGTCCATATTTACCTTGGTAACTGGACGGAAGCTTCCTCTAAAAGCAAGGATATTTTTTTTGTAAAGAACGGCTGCTGGCAATACATTTTTACCTTTTGGGTTGAACATTACCGCATCGGTCATGCCGTTTTTTACTAATTGTAAGCTCATCAGACGATTGTCCACATCAGCAAAACGTGGTCCTGAGAAATTAATGGTGTCAATTTCTAATTGATCTTTGTCAAGATGATCGTATAAGTAACGCAGTAATTTTTTTGGGTCATTGTATTTGTAGAAGGCACCATAAATTAGGTTAACTCCTAAAACCCCAAGTGTTTCCTGCTGTAATCGGGAGTCCGTTTCTTTGAAACGAATATGTATAATTATTTCATTGTAGTCTTCTGCAGGATCCAGCTGATAGCGGATTCCTACCCAGCCATGACCTTTAAATTGTTTAGCAAAGTCAATAGTAGCAACAGTATTGGCATAACTGAAAAACATTTTGTTTGGATGCTTTGTCCGGCTTAATCGCTCTTCAATCAATTCGCCTTCAAAAGTCAGCATCTTTTTCAATCGGCTTTCGGTTACATAACGGCCGTCTTCCTCAGTTCCATAAACGGCATCGCTAAAATCTTTATCGTAGGCAGACATGGCTTTTGCAATTGTCCCAGATGATCCTCCTGATCTAAAAAAATGCCTTACGGTTTCCTGCCCAGCTCCAATTTCAGCAAAAGTTCCGTATATGTTTTCATTCAAATTGATACGAAGTGCTTTATCCTTCAAGGAAGGAATTTGCTCGATAACCTTGTCTCCTTTTAGTTTTATCTGTTTGGCTTCCATTTTTTTTGTTTAAATTCGGCAATTATGTTACAAAGTTAACTAATTAGGCTTCTCGTGAAAGAGAATTAATTCTATTTTTGTAAAAAAAACGAACAAATTGAAGGTATATTTTTTAGGTACTGGCACATCACAAGGCATTCCAATTATCGGGATTGATCATGAAGTTTGCAAAAGTGCTGATTTTAAGGACAAAAGGCTCCGAGTTTCCGTTTGGATTACATGGGAAGATTATTCATACGTAATCGATTGCGGTCCTGATTTTCGACAGCAGATGCTTTCATCGAATTGCAGAAAACTGGATGGAATTCTTTTTACTCATGAACATGCAGATCATACCGCTGGTTTGGATGACATTCGCCCCTTTAATTTTAAGCAGGGACCTATTCCTATTTACGCACATAAAAGGGTTCTTGTCAATATCGAAAAACGGTTCGATTATATATTCGAGACTGTCAATAGATATCCTGGCGCTCCTTCGGTAAAAACTATTGAAATAGAAAATAACCAGCCATTTTCTATTGGTAACAAGACTGCTGTTCC
This sequence comes from Flavobacterium aestuarii, assembly GCF_040049115.1. NCBI lineage: Bacteria > Pseudomonadati > Bacteroidota > Flavobacteriia > Flavobacteriales > Flavobacteriaceae > Flavobacterium > Flavobacterium aestuarii. The sequence goes on along the minus strand of NZ_JBDLZZ010000003.1, from coordinate 306,557 downwards.
AGTAAGTGTCTGGCATGGAGATTTGCAGGTTTTTGGTTTTAGGATAGATGATTTTGCTTATTTGACTGATGTCAAAACTATTGACGATTCAGAAATTGCAAAACTAAAAGGTTTAAAAGTCTTGGTAGTGAATGCTTTAAGGGAACAGCCTCATAATACCCATTTTAATTTGGAAGAAGCCCTTGATTTTATAGCTTTGCTGCAGCCTGAAAAAGCCTATCTAACGCATATCAGTCACATGTTAGGTTTTCATGAAGAGGTTCAAAAAAAACTGCCTGAGAATGTTTTTCTGGCTTACGATAATTTAGAAATTACAATTTAATTAAAATGAAAAAATCACTACTCCTTTATGCTTTAATTTTGTCATTGGTATTTAATGTTTATACTTACATGTATTTAAGCAAAGAGGTCACTTTTGAACAGGAAAAATATAAAAAAACGACTGTCAAGTTAAAAGACAGTTTGAAAGTGATGACTAATAAATGGTCTGATGCAGATTATTTTTCATTGGGAAAAAATGAAAATGCTCAAAATTATTTTGAATCGGCTAAATCTGAAAAAATCAGGAATTACACAGCTTTGGTTCCCTACGTTACCGAAAAATTATTGGATCTGAATGTTAATCCAAAGGGGAATCCGTATACTGGACAAGAACAATTGGGAGCAAATAAATTTTCAATTAATAAAATAAAAGTACTAAATCACCGATGGATAATTGCCGATTATAGTGATGGCGAATATTGGGGTGAAGTGTTATTGAAATATTTTATCAATGATGACGAAAGCGTTTCATTCGAAGTAATTCAATCGGTTATTTATCAGAAATAAAAAAAACGCAAATTCGTAAATTCTTTAAATGGTTTTCAATTGTAATAATTTGCGAATTTGCGGTGAAGAAATGAATTAATTTTCAGTTATCCAGTTTTTGAAATCAAAAAAGTTTTGCGGAGCCACGCCGTGGCCTACGGGATATTCTTTGTAAGTGACCGCTACCCCTAATTTTTCTAAAATTGGAGCTGTTTTTCTAGCCCATTCCACTGGAATTACCTGATCGACAGTTCCGTGTGAAGCAAATATTTTAAGTTTGCTTAAATCATTTTTCAGGTAATCATCAGCAACAATTTCTAAATTAAGATAACCGCTCATTGCTACTACTTTGTTTATTTTTTCAGGATAAGAAAGCGCTACGGCGTAGCTCAAAATCGATCCTTGGCTGAAACCAATCAAACTCACATTGTTTGCGTCAATTGGGTAATTGGCTGCTAATTCATCAATAAATCCAGCTATAATATCTCTTGAAATCCGGGCTTGGTCGTTGTCCGAAAATTTATTCTGATCGGCATCAAAATTGATTGCGTACCAAGCATAGCTTCGGTATTGCAGATCATAAGGCGCACGGGCCGATATGATGTAATATTCGTTTTGCAGTTCGCTTGCAAACGAGAACAAATCTTCTTCATTACTGCCGTAACCGTGAAGTAAAAGCAATAGTGGATTTTTATCAAGTATAACTTTAGGTTCTCTTATTTTGTATTCTAAGGATAGATTCATACTTAAGTATTTGGTTTATTATTTTTGGTTTGTTGAAAAATCAAAAATCAAGAAATGCTTTTAAGCCATTTTTGAAAATATTCTCCAAGCAGCGGAACTGGTTTTGTTTCGCCTTTTATAGCGCTGAAAATTCCATAAGTCCATAATACTGAAATGAAAATCCACATTGGTGCAGAAATCATAAGACTGTCAAAATTACCTATAATTAATCCCAATGAAAAAAAAGTAATTGTAAGTCCGAGCCCTTGTCGAATGTGAAAAGAAGCAAATTCGTTTTTGTCTTCACCGCTATTCATGGACATGGCAATAAATACGCCAATACCTAAAATATAGCTGGTTATAGCTGCAGTTTTTCCAGCTTCGGTTGTGTTGTTCATGTTTTTATCCTAAAATTAATTTTCCCTGGTTCAAAATTCCGTATGCTTTTCCAATTAGGGCTGTGTTTAGAAACGCAGAGTTTTTAGATTTTGAAAGTATATTTTCTTTTGTAAAAACACTAGAACCTTCGGGGTTGAATAAGGTAATATTGGCAATTTCGCCTTCGTTGATAGTTGCTGCTGGAATACTGAAAATTGATTTTCCTGCAGTAAACTTTTCGATTATGGTTTCTAATGGCAATACAGTCATTAAAGCTCCAAAAGCACTTTCAAGCCCGATTGTTCCATTTTTAGCCAAATCAAATTCCATTTTTTTATGTTCAATATCAATCGGATTATGGTCAGAAGTAATGAGGTCTATAGTTCCATCAAGAACTGCATTAAGCAATGCTTGCCTGTCGCTTTCAGTTTTTAGTGGTGGAGTTACTTTAAAGCGTGTATCGAAACTTTCCAGTTTTTCATCGGTCAAAACTAAATGATGAACAGTTACACTGCAAGTAACGTTTAATCCTTTTGCTTTAGCATCTTTTATCAATTGAACTGATTTTGCTGATGAAATAGTTGGGATATGCATTTTCCCCCCAGTGTATTCCAATAAAAATAAGTTCCGGGCAATTTGTAATTCTTCGGCTAAATCTGGAATGCCTTTTAATCCCAGACGGGTTGCGGTAACACCTTCATTGGCAACACCGTTTCCTTTTATTTTTTCGTCTTGAGAAAAAGCAATAACCAGTCCGTCAAAATCCTGGACATATTGCAAGGCAATTTTCAGCAGATTGGCATTGTCTAGACTTTTTGTATAATCCCCAAAGGCCACAGCTCCAGCGTTTTTCATATCATACAATTCGGCCATATCTTTACTTTCGCTTTCTTTTGTTAAAGCTCCAATTGGAAACAATTGTGCAGCATAACCGTTAGCCTTGTTTTTTACAAAATTAACCTGCGCCTGATTGTCAATAACAGGAAAAGAGTTGGGCTGTAATGCAATGGCTGTAAAACCGCTTTTTCCTGCAACATCAAGACCATTTGCAATAGTTTCACGATCTTCAAAACCAGGTTCTCCAAGCGAAACACTGCTGTCAAACCACCCTTGTGAAATATGGAGATTGTCAAGTTTCAGTTCTTCAATGTTATCCGTATTTGGTAGTGCTGTTCCAATTTTTTTTATAAAACCATCAACAATTAAAAGATCAGCAGTCTGATTGTGAAAAGGACTTTTCGAATCAATAATTTTGGCGCTTCGGATGATTATGTTCATGTTGTTTTTATAATTTTTAGAAATAGGATTGTTATTTCACAAATTTGATAATTGCCATTTCCAATGCCAGGAAAAGCAATGCAAAGATAATAAACCATTTCCAAATCTGATTGTCTGTCCGGTTGCTTTGCAGCGTATCAAAAATAGTGGAAATGGATTCACTTGTTTTATAATCTGATAAAATATTTTCGTTTACCTGATCCAGATCGCTTTCGGTTCTTGGATAATTAAAACTGATATTTTCTATAGGTTTATGAGTGTCATTAATGGTGTAATTCCCAGCCTTTTCGGGGTAATCGTTAAAAAATAATTGTACTTTATTATTCAGCAGCTGCTGTACAGGTATGAATTGCTCCTCTTTATTTTTTACTGTCAGGATTTCATCTTTTGCCAAATTTACCGAAACTAGATAAGATGAATTATTACCAATAGTATTTGCATTAATTCCGTTATTTTGACTGCTTAAAGCCATTTTGTAAAAAACAGGAACGATTAAAGGAGATTGCTGGAAATTGGAATTTTCACTATTTACAGGAGCCGAAAAAACATATACTGATGCGGCTGAAGTCCGAATGGCTGTCAAAAATGGTGACTGGTCATCAAATGTCAAAACGGAAGGACTTGTGGTTGAAACTGTAAAGTCTTTCTTGATCTTTGGATATTGGAAATTATTGGTTTTATTTTCGAATACACCAGCAAACAGCGGATGGCTGAAATTGATTTTGGTAATCAGCTTGTCATTAGATTCTAATGATTTGAATTGTATATTTCCAAAAGGGCTCAACAATGTGTTCAAATCAGGCACAGAGGCTGTTTCGCCAGGTATAACAATCAGATTTCCTCCTTTTTTAACAAATGCTTTTAATGTAGTTTGCAGCGCTTGAGGAATTTCGTCTAACTCATTCAGCACAATGGCATCTTGTTTGTCAATCAGGTTATAATCTAATGTGTTCAAGGTTACTGAATTGCAGCTGAATTCGTCATTGGTGTAAATCCGGCTCAGGAAATTATTTTTTTCGGGTGTACCAATGCAGATGATATTGTTCTTTTTGATTTTTGAAATACTAAAAAACAATTTATTGTCATAGGCCAGATCATTATCCTCAATAGCAGCATAGCCATGAAAAGCTTGCTTTGGAATAGTAAAATTGATGGTCTGTTTTTTATTTTTAAAATCTATAATGGTTTTGGTAATCAGTTTATTCTGATTGTATAAAGCCATTGACACGGGTTTGAAATCTTCACTATAATTTGTAGTGTTTATACTCAATTCGTAAAAATCATCAAGATTTTGATGGATAAAAACACTATCAATAGCTACATTGTTTTTTTGTTCTGCCCTTGGAATAATAAAATACGGAATATTATCAGTTTCAATGTTTTTTATCTGATTTGGAGTCAATCCCACAGCATCGGTTATGACAACAATGTCTTTTTTAAAAGCTGATTTGTGTGCTTTAACCTTTGCCAGAATATTATCCAATCGAAAAGGAGTTGCGCTGTATTTCATGTTTTGCAATTCAGCTCGAATCGTTTTAATATCAGTATTCCAATAACTTTCGGTGTTTGTGAGTAACGAAAAAGCAGTGTTTTCGGGAGTTTCTTCCAGTAATTCCTGAATGGCTCGTTTTAGTAATTCTCCTTTTTTTCCTTTGGCCTGCATACTAAAGGAATTGTCCAGAATAATATACATTTCGTTGTTTGCATTTTTGCTGTCTTTGGATTCGAAAAAAGGCTGGGCAAATGCAAAAACAATACAGGCTAGCAGAAAAAGACGGCATGTCAAAAGCAGCCATTTTTTTATTTTTGAACTTTTGCGGGTTTGTATCGAAAGGGCTTTTAGGAAACGGACATTGGTAAAATATTCTTTTTTAAAACGCCTTAATTGAAATAAATGAACCAGAATTGGAACAATCAATAATAATAGAAAGTATAGAATTTCAGGCTGTTTAAAATGCATTCTAGGGTTTTGTTTGCTCCACAGGTTTAAAAACAGGAAGTTAGTGGATTTTGTGAGTCAAAAATACAAATTTGTTGACAGTTTCTTATAATGTTGTTATTATTTTTCAAAATAGAATGCAAATAGGGAAATTCTGAAAGAAAATAAGTATTTTAGCTTTTTTGAAACTATAAAATATGAAAAAAGTTTATCTATTTCTTTTATTAATTTCCTCCATAGTGTCTATGCGAGCCCAAAAAAACAAAGTCAATCTTCTTGTGGGAACCTATACCAATTCGTGTTCAAGCAGAGGGATTTACGTATATGAATTTGATACCAATAATGCTCAAATACGATTGAAAAAATCTTCGGATAGTATTGTTAATCCAAGTTATCTATCGCTTTCCAAAGACGAAAAATATGTTTATGCCGTAAATGAGAATGGCGGAGAAAGCACAGTAAGTTCATTTTCATTTGACGCTGCAAGCGGAAAACCGCTTCTTATTAATAGTGTGAGTTCCAAAGGGGCAGATCCTTGTTATCTTATAAATGATGAAAAGAATGTGATTGTAGCGAATTATTCCGGAGGAAACATATCGGTTTTTGGCAAAAGAGACGATGGCGGTTTAACCGAAGCCAAACAGGTTGTTCAGCATTACGGCAAAGGGCCGAATGCTCAGAGACAAGAAAAACCACACGTGCATATGGTGTATTTTTCGCCAGACAAAAAATATGTATTGAGTAATGATTTAGGAAATGATAAGGTATATGTTTATGATTATAACCCATCTGCCGATTCAGAAGTTCTGAAATTAAAAGACAGTGTTTCTGTCAAAGCAGGAAGCGGTCCAAGACATTTAACCTTTAGTAAAAATGGAAAATATGTTTTTCTGCTGCAGGAATTGGACGGCTCGCTGACTACTTTTAGTTACAAAGAAGGAAAGCTGACTCAAATAGGAGAAACAACTATTTTGGCTAAAGATTATAATGGGACTTTCAGTTCAGCAGATATTCACGTTTCGCCAAGCGGAAGATTTTTATACGCTTCGAACAGAGGTGACGCTAATAACATCTCCATTTTTAAAATTTCTGGAAAAGGAAAGAAATTGACATTGAAAGGACAGGTAAGTACTTTAGGTAAAGGCCCAAGAAATTTTACGATTGACCCAACGGGTAAATTTCTTTTGGTAGCACATCAATACACCAGCGACATTGTGATTTTTAAGATCAACAAATGGAAAGGAACGCTTACCGATACGAGAAAAAGATTTGATCTGTGTTCACCCGTTTGTTTGGTGTTTGCTAAATAACTGTATAATTATGGAGGCTGAATTATCACAGTTCTTATCCCAAAAATCAGTTTTAGGAGCCGATTCAGTTGAAATTTTATTAAAGTTTTGGAAAAAGGAGAAAAGGCTTAAATCCAAAGATTTATTATTGAATTTCAATCAGCAGGATTCTAATTTGTACTTCGTGAAGAAAGGCTGTGTGCGCTTGTTCCAGCTGATTTTTTAATTGGCAAGGACAAGGAGATTCAGATAGCGCATTATGGAAATAGTGTAATTGACCATTTTCCGTTAGAGGATTTACTTTTAAATTTCTAAAAGAAAAGCCTAAAAATGTCACTTATTTTTAGGCTTTTTTGAATTTACTTTTTGTTCTTTCGCTTCTTGGCTTGGTTTTTCAGCATGTTCCTATTGACTGATCCGTGTGTTTTTTTCTTCGTAACACCAGGTCCGCCCAAGTTGATTTTTTTATTCTTTTTGCTTTTTTCGTGAAAAGCGCCATCACCTTCCAGTTTTTGTTTTTTCATCAGAAATTTAATTGGCTGACGGTCTTTTTCAGGGCCAATCAATTTAGCTGAAATTTCTACATCTTCTGGAAAAATTTCATATTCCAATTCGGTATCCATTAAAATTTCAACGGCTATTTTAGATTCTTCTTCTCTTGGACTTACAAAACTAATGGCTGTACCAGTTGCATCTGCACGGCCAGTTCTACCAATTCTATGCATGTATAATTCTGGCAACTCAGGCATTTCGAAATTGATTACGTGAGTAATATTAGATATGTCCAGACCTCTTGCCATAATATCGGTAGTGATTAATCCTCTCAGCTTTCCTTCTTGAAATGAAGCCATAGTGCTTAAACGATAATTCTGGGATTTATTAGAATGAATTACGCCAAACTGATCTTGAAAATCTTCTTCGATCTGTTCGTGGAGCATATCAGAAATCTTTTTGTTATTCACAAAAACCAAAACACGGCTCATGTCTGTATTAGTTTGTAATAAATGTTTCAACAAGTTGATTTTAGTATTGAAATTGGGAACCTGATAGGTGATTTGAGTAATGTTTTCCAAAGGTGTACCCGATGGAGAAAGTGTAACCTCTTCTGGATAGTCAAAATAGTCATTCAAAATAGCATCTACTTCATCAGTCATTGTTGCCGAGAAAAGAATGTTTTGACGCTTTTTGGGCATCATTGCTAAGATAGCCGTCAGCTGGGTACGAAAACCCAGATTCAGCATTTCATCAAATTCATCAATAACCAGTTTCTGCATTTCTTCAAAGCGGATAACATTGTCTAGGGTTAAATCCATGATTCGCCCTGGCGTTCCCACTAATACATCGCATCCTTGATAAACAGTCGTTTTTTGGGTATTGATGTTCACTCCGCCAAAAATTCCAATAGTGCGAACAGACATATATTTAGTCAGTTTTTCGATCTCTTCTACAACCTGGACTACAAGTTCCCGGGTTGGTACCAGAATTACAATTTTTGGTGTGTGTCCTGGAGTGAATTTGTATAATTTTAAAAGGGGTAATAAATAGGCAAATGTTTTACCAGTACCTGTTTGTGCAATTCCCATCATATCACGCCCAGACATTATCACAGAAAAAGTTTTTTCCTGAATAGGAGTAGGAGAAGTAAAGCCCAAATCGTCTATTGCTTTTTGTACAGATTTAGGGAGATTGAATTGTTCGAAAGTACTCATTTGTTTTTGAATTTTGTGCAAAGATAGGTTTTTTGAAACTAAGGATAGAAAGTAATGGTAACTTTGACTTTATTTCAAAAATTTTATAAAAAAAATCCATGTTAGTTTGTATGAACCACATGGAGATTTTTTATAAAGGAAGGATTTTTATTCATCAAGCGCTATTTCTAGAAGAATCATCATTTGGCTTGATTCTATGTTTTGCTTTCGTAAATAATCGCTTGACTCTCAGTAATAATTCATTAGGATTAAAAGGTTTTGAAACAAAATCATCAGCACCTAGATTAAATGCCTCAACAACTGTACTTTCCTCTTCTCCTAATGACGATACTACAATGACAGGAGTATTTGCAAAATGCTCTTTCGAATAACCAATTATTTCTAATCCAGAGCGAAAGGGCAGCATAATGTCTGTAATTATTAAATCAGGTATAAGTACAGGGATTTTTTCAATAGCACTCAATCCATCTTTGCATGAAGTTACTTGATAGCCTTCTTTTTTAAGAATAAACTCAAGAATTTTAATCATTAATATATCATCTTCAGCAATTAATATTTTTAGGTCGGAATTGTTCATCTCTTTTGCTTTTAATGTTTAATCCTTGTTTTTTCTTGATCTTAGATGCTTTATAAATGAAAAAAGCATTTTTTGGAACTGTAAATTGGGTTGATTCCAACAATTATGCCAAAACTCTATTTTAAGTTTTATTTATATATACATTTTTTTTGTATGAATGAATTGTGCTGTTAATAGATGTTAATTTTTAAATTATTGAAATTTATTTATTCTGATTGGCAGTAATATGAATTTTTTATTTCGTAGGAACTTTCTATTTAATCGATGAAATGATTGATTATATAGATAAAAGTACATTTTTTAATTTTTTTATGCAAATTTATCTACAAATTGTTTTCGGAAAAGCAATTGATTTTTCGTATTCTGATAAGCGTGAAAAGATAAGTGTATTTTAAATTCAGCAGAATGGAATCTTAAATATGATGAAGTAGTTTTTAGTTATTATACAGTTCAATTTCATCAATCATTACCATTGGTTTTTTGTTTTTACGATTTCTCCAGGCGGGTAATTGTTTTAAGTTTTCGGCTTCAATTTTTAGAAGATTATAATTCTTAAAAGTATCGGATTTTAATTCCCAGGTTTCAATGGTTACTTCGAGATTTTCTGGACTATTATTTTTTTCTAATTTAGTAATGAATTGCCATTCATCGTTTTTTAAACCATAAATACTGATTTTTTTTGGTGTAAAAATCCAATGTCTCTGATTGTCGAGGGTATTTATTTTGATAGTATTGAAGTTTAGTTTTTTTACAGATATTTCAATTTCGGGATTGCTGCCGTACCAGCCGATCCAGTTTATAGCAGGATTTTTGTAACCACGCACACCATCGGTTAAACCATAAGTTCCTTTACCTGTGTACTCTTCGGCGGGTGCCGTCAAAAAGCGTACTGTATGTTTTTCGCCCAAATGGGTTATGCCATTCTTTTCGATAGCCAGCCATTCGGCATAATATTGATCGGGCGATAATCCGCCTTCACTAAGTTCATAAATACCAAGATCCTTACAGCTTCTGGTAAATTGAAGCACCCGTTCTCTAAGCAGTTTTCGTTGATTCTCTCTGTTTTTTCCGGCAAACATTCCGTGCTTGTCTTTGCCATAAAATTTTGATTGTTCAAAATATACATATTCTAATGCTAATCTGAGTTTTAAGATACGTTTGGCTATAATCGGCTCATTTTTTGAAACTATTTCGGCCTGATTTATTAGTTTATCATATTGATCCATAGCCTCTGGTGACAGGAAGGTATTCCTGTTTTCTATCGGGTTGGTGTAAATATCCAGATAGCGATTGCTTTTTTCCTGATTCTGAGTCAGCAGTTCAATATATTTTTTAACAAATGGCGAAGCATTGCCATAAAAACCGTTAAGGAAATCATTGGTTACTGCTTCAATATCAATATCAGTATCCCAAATTATTTTGGCCAGAAGATATTGTCTTAATTCATATAAATCACCAGGAATATCAGCATATCCTTGAACAAATAGGCCTTTAACTTTTTTCTGTCCGTATAATTTATAATTTTTTAAAAAGGTGTGAAGGTTTGGAAAAGGAGAAAGATAATTGGTAAATTCAACAGTGTAATCCCATAGATACAAATGTTCTGTTGTATTGCCCCATTTGTCAAGAATATTCAAAAAGCCTTTATTGCTGGAAGCTTCTTCAATAGCTTTTCCGCGATTCATCTCTATGGGGCAGAAAAGAGTATAAATATTGGGCTCTATTTTTATATTTTCGGGAGCTCGATAAGTATGAAGATAGGCGAGAGTTGTTATTCTGGTTTTTGGAAATTGTATAGCAATTCTGTTTAGAAAATAATATAATGAACCTTGTGGTCCTCCATGTTTCTCGTTGAATGCTTTGCACTGATCGCATTCACAGTAAACCACATCGTCATTTTGACTTATAGAAAAAAATTGGGCATCAGGGTTCTGACTTATAATTTCGGTCATTTTTTTTGAAATTATATTCACTACCGTATCATTGGTCATGCATAAAGATTCGCTGTTTCGTTTGCCTTCATACAAGGAAAAAAATGTGGGATCCGTTTTAAAATATTCTTTGGCACTCAATAATTTATAAAAGGAATGTCCCCAGATACCAAAATCATTGATATGCCAATCGAGTTTGTGCCAATCTCTAAAATCGGCGTCATAGCAATCCGGATAAAATAAGGCACGATATTCAAAAGAAGGTTTGTAAGTTTTATTGAAGTTTTTTAGGAATGCAGCTTCTTTTAATTTCGGAATATAACTGTCTTTTGCAGTATATTTTCTGAAACCCCATGTTTCCAGCAGAGTATAAACGGCATACCGTAATGTTTTTTCATCTGAACCAATTAAATAGATGTTGTTTTCATCGCTTTTGATAATAAAAGAATCCTTAATGGAGCTTTGGTTACTGTGAATTTCGAGAATAATCTGTGGATTATCTGAGTTTTCTATTTGTTTATTTTGAATTAAAAATGGATTGTCAAAAGACTGATCTAAATAGTTTTTTAAAAGTGCAGCAGCTTTTTTTGTATCATTATTAGAAGACACAATAACAATTTCGTGACCTTTCGTATTTGCTAAATGTAAGGAGTTCTGAGCCATAATACTGCAGTTTGCAAAAGATAAAAAAACAGTCACAAAGACGATAATATGTTGTCTAATCTGCATTTTTTCAGAATTGATTAAAACCGCAATGACACTTTTAAATTAGAGAATCTGATTATTTAAATCTGATTTCCCAGGACAGCAGTATTGTTGAAATCCAGAAATAATTGCCTTGGTCAAAAGGAATTTCCTGATGAATAATTCCCAGTTGAGCCCCCCACGCATTTTGTTTGTTATTAGTCGAAAAATAATATCCAGCGTTCAGTTTATGAGATTGCAGATTTACAATTCGCTTATCATTTGCAAAAAAGTAATTCTGATTAAGTTCTGGCGAAATTCCTACTCCGGCATTGATCCCAAAATAATTATCCGCATCGCTTCTGTATTTGCGATAGGTAATTGTTCCCGAAGTGCTTAATCCATTGTCTCCAGGGGTAAAATAAGGCCGGAATGACCAGTAATTATTTCCATTGTACCAAGTGACGGAACCCGTATAAATCATTGTGGTCGTATCGTATTGCAAGGCTCGCAGCCCTAACGATACTTCAAAACTTTTTGGCAACGATTTAAAAATTTCTGCTCCATATCTATAATCAGGAAATAAATACGAATTTGACATACCAAAATTTAAATATGCGTACATTCCTTTGGCAATTTTAGGATATAAATCCATCTCAAATTGTGTTCCATAATCACCAAGTCTTCTATCGATATTGGCTCGTGCAATAATGCTTCCATATTTGGTCTGGCGCGCATATTTTATTGCATTGTAAATCATTGGATCATATACTTCGGAGTAAAAATCAATTTCTGAAGTCACACCTATCGTATTATTCCGGGCCGTTTTTTCTAAACCCGAATCAGATTCTTTTGCTATAGAATCATTCTGGATTTTACTGGATATTGTTTGTACGGCACCAGCGGTAGCAGTTGGAATCATCGTGCTTTCCTGGGCACTTTTCTGTAATTCTAATATTTCGGAATCTTTTGGGAATTTTTTCAATGCTTTTTTCGATAGTTTCAAAGCAAGGAATGGATAGTCTCCCCACATTTCATTTTTGATTGCTGCGACCCATGTAGTTTTTCTGTTTGTATCTTTTTTTAAAATAGTTTCAAATTCAGTTCGGGCTTTTTTATAATCTCCATCCCAGGCATAAGTCGAAGCCAAAAATTCACGTACATCATGATAATCTGGATATTTGGTCAGGATGTGAAGCAAGGTATCTTGTGCCTGCTTTCTGTTTTTATTAAAAGCCAGATCACGAGCCGTTTTAAACGAAACATCTGGATCTCCATTATATTTTTTTTCCTGTCCAGTCATTTGAATGGAAACAGAAAGCAAAATTATAATGAGGAAAATAAAGTTTTTTTTAATATTGAATATATCCATTACTTGCGTTGTTTTGAATTATTTAATGTTTTTTGTGATCGCGTTATTTTTTCTTTGATCTCAGGATTTTTTATGTTGCTGGATAGTGCCGATTTGCCAATTTCTATAGCTTTCTCGTTTTGACCAGACCACCAGTAAACATCCATTAGCGCCAAATACGCATCATCATAAGAGGGCATTCTTTTAATAACAATCAGCAGCTCGTTTTCTGCTTTTTTATATTCGCCTTCCCAGCCTAGTGTTCTTGCCTTGAAGGTTCGTACATCGGCATAATTGGGTAATTCATTCAGGATAAAATCACTTACCAGTCGAGCCGTCTTGTAATCTTTTTTGGCTGATAAATCTTTGGCTGCTTGAAACATCTGCTCAGGATTTAATCCTTTGGTTAATTTAGCGATAGTGATCTGCTCTTCTTTAGTAAACTGAACTCCCTGCTGTCTGTTTAAATTTAATGACTTTGGAATGATTTTGTTTTTCTGTGTCAAATACGCATTCAGCTGTTTAAAAGCATTAAATTCCTTGGTAATTTTTTCTAAAACATCATCATCGCTGATTTTTTCTATATCGAAGCTGTCGTTTATTTTATACAATTCGCCACCGGAATACAGATAATCCTGATACACATAATCATCAATAGTTCCTTTACTGCGGGTTAGAGGAATGCCTTGCGTGTTTCTGAATTCTTTTTCAGTATCAAGTCCTTTTCCCATCCATGCGGTCTGATCCAGTCTGTTAAATTTATAATTGCTGAACAAAAAGGAAACCAGGCTTGGTGTAACATCCCAATGCGAAGAAATAGATTTAAACGATTCAGCTTTTTTCAGCATCGGGCTGAAAATGTATAAAGGTACATGAAAACGGCATAATTTGTCTTTTTGATCAATTGGAATCAAACGGTGATCGCCCGTAATAATAAAGATGGTATTTTTATAATCAGCTCTTTTGGCGTAAGCTTCCATATATTCTTTAATCGAATTATCAGTGTAATTCAGACAGGCAAAAATATCTTTATAGGAAGCAATATTTGTTTTTTGAGATTTAAGATTCGGATGTGATTCAATGATTTCGTCAATTCTTTTTAAATACTCATCTTTTTCTGGAAAATCAAAAGGTTCGTGATTGGTAAGCGTTTGAATAATATCCAATCGTGGGAGCTTCATTTTGCTGGTTTCGACAAGTGCTTTCTTGAAAATTGCAGCATCAGGATAGCCCCAGGAAAAACCTTTTGAATTGTTTTTTGTTGGAATATATTCTGGACCATAATTATTCTTGTCGATTATGTTGTCAATACCATTCTGTTCCAAAAAATTGATTTTTCTATCAAAATTTGCATTATCGCCCGAATAGAAAGAAGTGGTGTACTCATTTGCCTTTAGCACATTTATCAGCGAAAGATGTGCTGGAAAAGGATTTAATTCCAGAAAACCTTTTTCGGCATAAGGCAAGGAACCCAATAATGACGGAAGTACAGCATAAGTTCTTCCTCCATTGCTTAAAAAGTTTTCCCAATACAGCGACTTAGAAATCATCGAATCCAAATATGGCGTAAATCCTGCATATTGATTTTTGCCAACAAATTCATTTCCCAAACCTTCTGCTATAATGACAACAATGTTAGGTTTTTCATTGGTAATATTAAAATATGGTGACAAAACATCTGGAGTTTCTTTAAATGCTTTGAGCATTGGGTATTCGGACTTGAATTTGATATTTTGAGAATTATCTGCTATGTTTTTATCTCTTTCAAATCGAATTATATCTTTGGTTAAAAACGCCAGTTTGTTTTCGTATTTGGAGTCTGAAAGGTCTGGTACGAAGAATTTTATTCCGCCAGCAATGATAATAAGTGCCAATGTGCTTATCAAAACTATTTGCTTTTTTGCCCATTTTGCAATAGCATAATTGATTCCCAAATACAGTAATGGAATTATTATAAATGGCAAAAAGAATATAAAGGATAGTGATTCTGATGCTGTAACAGTGATGTACATATCCGAAAATGAATATCCTAATAAATCGGCTCCCAAGTTTACAAGCGTAGTACAGCTATATTTGACTAATGCAAATTGCACAAGGGCAATAAGAACGAAAATTACAGTCATCAATCGTATTGAAAACGTTTTATGAATATACCCGATTATTATGAATAAAGGGAAAAGAATCAGGCTCACAACAATCGCGGACCAGCAGTCGTTGATTAATTTAAACCAGATTTCCATACCCAAATTTGGATTCACTATACCGTTTGATACTTTCGAATATATTTCGAAAACACTCGACAGCCAAAAAGTAAATACTAATGATGTAGTGAGATACAAGTATTTAATATGATGAGAAGTCATTTTTTTATTTTTCTGCTGTTTTAGGGTTTGTTCATTTTCGATTTCTGACTGGGTTTTAAAACCTTGTCTCTGCATATTTCCCCAGCTTTGTTCTTTTAAGCTGAAAAAATTGTAATATCCTTTCAGTGAAGCGTATACATTGATTGGATGGTAGCAAAAGGGCTCTATAATAGCCATTAGTACTAGAATAACTATTTCCTTGGCATTGGCATAATTTTTATAAATAACATCATCTAGCAGAATTGATATAAAGGTCAGGATGATGTAAAATAAGTATACAGTCAGCGTTAAATAAAGAAAATTAACATAATCTTCATGTAAAAAAATAAAGCTCAGAATCAATACAGCGACTCCAATTACTTCTAGAATAGGAATTAAAAATTCAAAAAAGAAAAAATAGGGGAATATTAAAAAACCTGTTTTTTGATATTTTGGATTAAAAAAAACGCTTTTATGCAAATACAATGTTTGGACTAATCCTCTTGCCCAGCGCATGCGCTGTCGGATAAAGACCTCTTTGGTAGCCGGTACCTCTGTCCAGCAGAGGGATTCTGGGATATATTGTATAGAAAAAGGTAATTTATTGTCATACATGTACTTCCTCATTCGGGTTACAAGTTCCATATCTTCACCTAAAGATTTGTGGAAATATCCTCCTGCAGCTATTACAATCTCTTTGTCAAACATTCCCAAAGCGCCAGAAACTAAAAGCAATCCATTAATTTTGCTCCAAGCCATTCTTCCAAAAAGAAAAGCTCGGACATATTCTAATTCCTGAAATCTGGGAAGCCAGCCTTTTGGGAAATGAATCTTAACCAAAAAACCATCTTTTACTTCGCACGAATTCGATATCCTTATGCCTGCTCCAGTGGCGATAACTCTTTTTTTAGCTTCTATAAAGGGTTTTGCCAATTTTATTACGGTATCATTTTTTAAGATGCAATCTACATCGGTACAAATGAACAATGGGTATTTGGTAGAATTTATTCCTACATTGACTGCATCGGCTTTGCTTTTGGCATTCTCTTTGTCTACGACTAATAATTTGGAATATAGTGGATTAGTTGATTTGTAATGACCTCTAACGGTGTGGGTCTTAATCTTTTCCTGATAATAAAAATCAACTTTTACCAGTTCGAATTCTTTAATTAATTTCTCTAAAGTGGCATCCGAGCTGCCATCATTTACTAATACTATTTCAAATTTTGGATAGGTTAATGACAGTAATGATTTAACGTTATTAACTACAGTGGCTCCTTCATTGAATGCTGGTGCCACAATGGAAACACCAGGAATATAGTTGGATTTTATAATAACATTATTAGGAATAAAATGCTTGGTATTAAGGCTTTTTTTGATTGCATAATAGGATAAGGCTGCCAATATACAATAGCATATTATATAAGTGATAGAAAAAGCACCTATAAAATTAGCATATATGGATAGGATATCATCGATCATTTATTGATGGCTTTTACATGTTTAACCATTTTTTGTACATCGTAATTGTCTAAAAAATGATTGCTGAAATAATGCGGATTAATTTTGTAGAGGCAATAGACAGCATCCAGCTTAATGTTTTCATCTGTTTTGTTTTCTAATAATTGGGCAATAAATTTCTCAGATTCTATTGATCCAATTTCAGAAAGTGTATTGAAAATTTCTAATTTATTTTGGGTGTCTTCCTGGCTGAAGTGCGCTATCAGTTCACTTTCTGCTTCAAAAATGAAGAGGAAATTAATTGCCATAATGACTTCATGGCGTACAGATTTATCCTTGTGGCTTAGCAGTTTTACTATATTTTTATTTTCATTTGTATAATTATAGAACATCATCAGCTTAATGCCAAGCTTGATAATCGATGCATTATCTGAAACAATCCAGTCCTTTAAGTTTTCGGGCATCTTTGTTTTCTTCTGATGCAAAATATCCATAATATTAATCTCTTCGGCAATTGTAATTTCATGCGAAAAATCGATTAATGATTCGAGTTTATTTGGCTTCAATGAAATCAATGCTAGAAAAGCTCTGGATTTTATATCCCTGTTTTTATGATTTAATAAAGAGGTAATGTAGTCTTTTCCTTTTTTATAATCTAAAGACTCCAGTTGAAAAAGGCCTAAGCATTTTAAATAAAAAAGAGAGCTTTTTAAAAGTTTTTGAGTATAATTAAATAAATCAAATTGTTCGTAGATATAATGAAATTTATTGGTAACCTCTCCTTTCAGATTTAGTTTCAGAAATATTATTTCATTAAGAAGCAATTTTTTACACCAGCTTTTTTCAAAAGGAATCACTTTTTTAAGCTGTTCAATTTCGCTTTTATGAATAGCATCATCAAAGGGAGAGAAAACTATATTGGTCAGGAAATTCTCGATTTCATTTTTTGCAGCTTCAAATTTGGGACGAAATAAATCGTATCGATACCTGTTGATGATTAAAACAGCAATTAATAAAGCACACCCAATAATAAGAATGGGTAAGATGATTCGGATGAAATAATGAATTAATACTTCCATTAATAAAAAGTGCTTTTTGGTGTTAGTGTAAAACGTAACAGAGAATTGATTCTTTTTTATTATAGATTACATAAAGGTAATTAATATTTTAAAAGTATTAAAATAAATAAAACCTCACTTTTTTCAATTGAAGTTCAAATTTGAAAAAAAAGAGGTTTTTAGAAGTATAAGGTGCCAAATCCTAAAATTGAATTGTAATGCAAAAGGTATTTTAAAATCTCTCAAAAACTCCTAGACCAAACAAAGCAAAATCATATTTTACGGGGTCATTTGGGTCAAGTCTGCGGAGGTTTATATCAAGTTCTGCCAAGGCTTTGCTGTCGTTTTGTTTTCTAGTGAGCAGCCCCAGTTTACGCGCAGCATTGCCAGAATGGACATCGAGAGGACAGGAGAGGAGTGAAGGTGAAATGGATTTCCAAATACCTAAGTCAACTCCTTTGTTATCTTGACGGCACATCCATCTGAGGTACATGTTGATGCGTTTTGCTGCAGAACCATTCATTGGATCCGAGATGTGCTTTTGAGCCCTGTTTTGAATCTGGGTTTCGAAGAATGTTTTTTTGAATTCCGAAATGCTTTTTTGAATTGAATCAGTTTCCTGATGTTTTGTAAAAACAGCTTCAAGACCGCCGTGATTGGAATAAATGTGCTGTAATCCTTTTATAAAACTAACAAAATCCTGCCCGTTAAAAGTCCGGTGTACAAATGAATCCAGCTGCTGCAGATTATTGTCACTGTGAGAAAGAACAAAATCATAAGGAGAGTCCCCCATTAAACTCATCATTTTATGAGCGTTTTTAATAATCATTTTTCGATTGCCCCAAGCAATTGTAGCACTCAGGAATCCAGCGATTTCAATATCTTCTTTCTGAGAAAATAAATGCGGAATCTGGACTGGATCGCTTTCAATAAAATCGAGTGTATTGTATTGAATTACTTTTTGGTCAAGGAAATCTTTGAGCTCAGCTTGATTCATTTTCTGTTATGGATTGCTAATTTGACCATCTACCATAATTAATTTTCTGTCGGCCATGTTTGCCAATTCCTCATTATGGGTAACAATTACAAAAGTCTGCCCAAACTCATCCCGCAGCTGAAAAAATAATTGGTGCAGATTTTCTGCCGAATGGGTGTCTAGATTCCCCGAAGGCTCATCGGCAAAAATAACATCGGGTTTGTTGATTAATGCTCTAGCAACAGCAACGCGCTGCTGTTCACCACCCGAAAGTTCACTTGGTTTATGATTTATTCTATGAGATAATCCTAAATATTCTAATAGTTTTTTGGCTTCTTTTTCGGTTTCAGAAACTTTTTTACCAGCAATGTAAGCAGGAATGCAGACATTTTCTAATGCAGTAAATTCAGGCAGCAATTGATGAAATTGGAAAATAAATCCCAGATTTAAATTTCTGAATCGGGATAAGGATTTGTCGTTCATTTTTAGAATGTCTTCATTGTTTATAACCAATGAAGTCTCCTTGTCTTTTACTTCGGAATTAGGTTTGTCCAATGTTCCTAATATTTGCAAGAGTGTAGTTTTTCCTGCACCCGAAGCTCCAACGATAGAAACAATTTCGCCTTTTTTAATATGTAAATCTACTCCTTTTAATACTTCAAGCTGATCGTAATATTTATGGATGTTTTTTGCGTGTATCATTATTTTGAAACTGTTTTCACAAAGAAACAAAAGTTTGAGACGATATTACAATGGCTTCGGTAATTTTTAACTTTTTACTTTAATTGTAATGCGATTTGATTTTGTAGTTTTATATTTTAATTACTTTTTATCAAATGAATAATCAGGATCTGCAAAAACAAAAAATAAATAAACTGCTGTTAGGCTTGCTATTTGATGCTGTCGGAATGGTTTCCTATAGTATTCCAGGGCTTGCCGAATACATTGATATAGTCTGGGCGCCATTAGCAGGTTTTTTAATGACCAGGATGTATCCAGGCCGTGTAGGCCGTGTGGCTGGTATTTTAACTTTTGTTGAAGAAATAATTCCGTTTACCGATATAATTCCATCCTTTACTATTACTTGGATGTATACATATTGGTTTCAAAAAGGTACTGCGAAGAACCACAAATAGTTTTTATTCTCTAAAAAAAAAGCCAAGTCCTATACTTTTCAGCATTTTCTTTGAAAAGGGGAAAAAGAATTTAGATTGTCCAAAAAGATATCCAAAAACCATCAGCAAAAAGGGATATAAGGGAAGTACTAATACAAGCAGAACGAAATAATAAAAAAACCAATGCATGCTGTCTTTATTTAACCCAAAATAATCCATTGCGTAGCCGGATATTTTTGCTGATAAAGAACCGTTAATGGCAAAAACGATAAAGATAATTACAAGGTCGTAATTAGAAGTAATTCCCCATCGTTGTTTTAATCTTTTCATTATTGATTTAAAAATTCCTTTTTACAAATATAGCAGGTTTTGTTGGTATTTAAATCATAAATATGGAAATGAAAACAAATCAATTTCAGGGCTGATCTTTTGTGTTTAACAAAAATCAGGAAACAGTAAATATCATTTAAAGATATAGATAATCTAATTTATTTTGTCACATTCAGCACAGCCGGGATGCAGATTACTGAAAGATTTGTACTGGCAGTTCAGATTTCTAAAAAGCAGGATTTATTATCTCGAAGGAACGCGGCCAAATAATCTCTGATTGTATTTGTTTTGAAAGTAAATCATGTAATTATAAATAAGATAATTCACTTCATATCCATAATTAATGTTTGGGTCATAATTAATTGTCATTTCATAAAGGTTTGGAGGATATCTTTGCGGCTGCATTACTCGGTTATTCCATTCGGTAACATAAAAACTGTTTTTGTTTTCTAAATAACTTTGTGAGTAATATCCTCTTGGAAAAGCGGTTGATGCAAGCCAGTAATCAAAACCTGGTTCAATTATAATGACCTCATATTCTAATTCTTTATTAACAATTTTTATGGTGTCATTTGCTGTCTTAGGTTTTTCTACGTTTGAAAGATTTGACTTGGAAGTACTGCACGCTATAATTGTGATGAGAATTAGCACTGTGTAAATTAAATTTTTCATAATAAAGAATATTTGAGCATTGTAAAAAGTACAGAAATTGTCATTAAATAATTAGAACAGCTATGGATAATCTATACAAATTTAAGGCTTTATATTGATTAAAGAGCTTATCTGCTCAAAACGAAAAAGACAGCTGCAAAAAGGCAGATGTCTTTTTAAGTTTTTTTAGGTTATATGCTATTTTCCAAAAAGTTTTCCAAAAAAGCCGCCAATACCGCCACTGCTTTTAGATATTGCCACCGCATCTGCAATGTCAACTTTACCATCGGCATTCTGGTCTAAGCCAAATTGTGTTCCGTATTTTGAAATGGCATCCATGATTCCAGAGGTTTGCGCGCCGCCTCCAGAAATAGCTCCAATTAAATCTGTCAGCTGAAAACTGTCATTTGGATCATTGGCCTTGTTTACCAGCCCGCCTAGAACTTTAGGTATGATGCTTCCAGCGACTCCAGAAGCAGTATTGCTGTCCAGGCCAAATTTTTCTCCCAGGCTTCCTGTAAGCTGTTTCGTTATCTGCTGAACTGCGGGGTTAGAGGAATTCTGAGCATTATTTCCTTGTAATAATCCCGCCAATTGTTCCATTCCGCCTTCTGATGCCATTTTTTGCAAACTCGAAAAAATAGAATTTCCAGCTTCTTCCATTACGGCTTCATTCTGTTCATTTGGAATGGCGTCATTTTTCACAACATCGTCTTGGCCAAATTGCTGTACTAATTGGGTTAATTGTTCAAACATAGTTTTTGGTGATTAAAGTTTATGTCAAATATAATCAAAAAAAAAGTCAGTAATTATTAACCTGGGCTAATAATTACTGACTATATGTTTTTATATCAGTTGTTTAGCTTAGTAAATCTATGATCTGATGTGCAAGTTCTGTACCAATTCTATCTTGAGCTTCGGCAGTAGCAGCTCCAATGTGCGGAGTCAGTGAAATTTTAGGATTCATTAAAATAGTAATTTCTGGATTGGGTTCATTTTCAAAAACATCCAAACCTGCAAATAGTACTTTTCCGCTATCTAGCGCTTCGATCAATGCTACTTCGTCAATAGCACCGCCACGGGCACAATTAATAATTCCGACTCCATCTTTCATCAGTTCAAAATCTTTCCCGCTAATTACGTAATCGTCCTGAACAGGGACGTGCAGCGTGATAAAATCAGACTCTTTAAAAAGCGATTCAAGAGATTGAGAGTTGAGTGATATGCTGATAGTCTGTCCGTCAAAAAAATGGATTTTTAAATCCTTATGAGGCACATCCATGTCGCTGTAAATAACTTTCATTCCAAAGCTTATTGCCATTCTTGCAACTGCCTTGCCAATTCGTCCTAAGCCAATTATTCCAAGGGTTTTGCCTCTAAGCTCAATACCATTGGCATAGGCTTTTTTCAGCTGTTCAAATTGAGTGTCACCCTCAAGAGGCATATTCCTGTTAGAATCATGTAAAAATCTTACACCTGTAAATAAATGGGCAAAAACGAGTTCGGCTACAGATTCTGACGAAGATGCAGGAGTATTTATTACATGGATCCCTTTGCTCTTGGCATATTCAACGTCAATATTATCCATTCCAACGCCGCCTCTGCCAATGATTTTAAGGCTTGGACAAGCATCGATGATATCTTTACGGACTTTCGTAGCGCTGCGTACCAGCAATATTCCAATGTCGTTTTTGTTTATAAAATTAGCAACTTGTTCCTGTGCTACTTTTGTGGTAATAACTTCAAAACCGGCTTTTTCTAAAGCATCAATACCGCTTTTAGAAATTCCGTCGTTTGCTAATATCTTCATTTATTTTTTTTATTTAATCATTAAATTTTAGTTTCTAAAGCTTTCATTACATCAACAAGAACCTGAACGCTTTCCAGTGGCAGCGCGTTGTACATAGAAGCTCTGTAACCACCTACAGAACGATGTCCAGGTAATCCGTTTATTCCAGCGGCTTTGCACATTTCATCAAATTTTGCTGCATGTGATTCATCGTTTAATAAAAACGTAGCATTCATATTAGAACGGTCTTCAACAGCTGCTGTTCCTCTAAATAGCGGATTTCGGTCTATTTCAGCATAAAGCAGTGCTGCTTTGGCATCATTTATTTTTTCGATAGCCTCAATGCCACCTATTTTCTTTAGCCATTGTAAAGTCAACAATGAGGCATATACAGAAAAAACAGGCGGGGTATTGTACATGCTCTCGGCTTTGATATGTTTAGCATAATCTAGCATGCTTGGAATGGTACGGCCGGTTTTTCCAAGAATTTCTTCTTTGATAACAACCAAAGTAGTTCCTGCAGGTCCCATGTTTTTTTGAGCACCGGCATATATAATGTCAAATTTTGAAAAATCAATTTTTCTAGAAAAAATATCAGAACTCATATCACATACAACTGGAATATCCGTTTCTGGAAATTCTTTCATTTGAGTTCCAAAAATGGTGTTGTTACTTGTGCAGTGAAAATAATCTGCATCAGCAGGTATCGTATATCCTTTTGGTATATAATTGAAATTCTGGTCTTCTGAAGAAGCTACAATAGTAGTTGTGCCGAAAAAATTTGCTTCTTTTATTGCTGCAGAAGCCCAAGTACCGGTATTTAAATACGCAGCCTTGCCGTTTTCTTTCATTAAGTTGTAGGGAACCATCAGGAATTCTAAGCTAGCTCCTCCTCCTAGAAAAATGGCTTGGTATCCTTTGTCTTTTAAATCTAAAAGTTCTAAAACCAAAGCTCTTGCTTCTTCCATTACGGCAACAAAATCCTTACTGCGGTGCGAAATTTCTATTAGAGATAAACCAGAGTCATTAAAATTTAAAATAGCTTGAGCTGATTTCTCAAAAACTTCTTGCGGTAAAATACAAGGTCCTGCGCTGTAGTTGTGTTTTTTCATGGTGTAGTTACTTTGTTTTTATTTGGTTCAATAGCTGAAAGGCTAAAATTTTTTAAGGTGCAAATTTCGGGAATACGGCACGAATAATCATTAAATTTTTTGAAATAATATAAAAAGATTCAATTATAAGGTTATCAAAAATGACATAGTGTCGACATTATCTGCATAATCCCATAAATCGGGTTTTTGAGTAGTTCCAAATCCGATGCTATTTTTTACTAGATTATTACTCACTATGCATTGAATCTGCTCACTTTCTTCGTTTAAGCGGTTTTGGAGATCCTGAAGGTTTTCATAATACTCATAAAACACACTCGAAATAGGAGAACCGTAACTCGAATCTTCTTTAATAGTCAAGAATCCGTTATCTAATAGCTTAAAATTGCTCATCAGGAAAACAGCTTTGTTATAATCGTAGTTGTTAGCATATTTTTCATAATGAATAACATCCTGATATTTAAAAATTGCTTCAAAAAAGGAGTCAAAAGAATAGCCTTTAGGAACAAATAATTTAGAGACATTACGGCATCCTAACCCAAAATATCTAAAAATATCTTCGCCTAATGCTGTCAATTGCTCTCTAGTTTCTTCGCCATTTAAAACAGCAATTGAGTTTCTGTTTTTCCTGATAATAGAAGGCTTGTCTTTGAAATAATATTCAAAGTAACGGGCTGTGTTGTTGCTTCCGGTTGCAATTACAGCATCAAAATTTTCCAGTTTTCCTTCAGCAAATGTAATTCTGTTTTTTAATTCAGGTTCAGCAGCAATTAGATAATTGGCCAAAAAAGGCAATATATGCTGGTCGTTTGATGATGTTTTAACGAGTACATTATGTCCAGATAGTAAGACACAGATGAAATCATGAAACCCTACAAGCGGAATATTTCCAGCTAATATCAAGGCTGTATTTTTTGGTTTTACAGTGCTGAAATCATATTCAGAAAGCCATTTTGTAAGCTTGTCGTCCGTCAAAGCTTCTGCCCAGGAAGCAATTGCAAAATAAACCTGTTCAGGAGTGTACCAGCCATTGTGAGATTGAGAAAGCTGAATTAAATCGATGAAATTGTCAAAAAATAAATCATTGCCAAATGCAGTTTCTTTCTTTATACAATTATTTTCTTTAAATTGACTTAAGAATTCTCCTAGTTTAACAAATGCACTTTTTTTTGTATCTAATGTCATAATGTTTGCTTATGAAAAGTTTTGATTGTAATTTTGCACAAAAATAAGTTTTTTTAGCATTAGGCACTAGGCTTTATGCATGAAGCTTTAAATTAAAAATTTAGATATTAAAAAAATAGCTTAAAGCACAAAGCTTAAAGCATAAAGCTAAAGAAGATGGCAATTATAATAACTGACGAATGCATCAATTGCGGGGCATGTGAACCTGAGTGTCCAAATACTGCAATATATGAAGGAGCAGATGACTGGAGATATAAAGATGGTACAAAACTAAGAGGAAAAGTGGTTTTGCCAGATGGTACCGAAGTAGATTCTGAGGAAGCTCAAACGCCTATCTCTGATGAAATCTATTATATTGTTCCAGGCAAATGTACAGAGTGTAAAGGTTTTCATGATGAGCCTCAATGCGCTGCTGTGTGTCCTGTAGATTGCTGTGTGCCAGACGACAATCATGTCGAAACTGAAGAGACTTTATTAAACAGACAATCATTCCTGCATAATGAATAATTGTTTTTTTATGTAATATAAAGTAAACCTGCGTTTTTTCGCAGGTTTTTTTATATCTTGAAACTATATTATGTTCCTTTTTTTGTAAAAAATACATTGATTCAATTGTTTTTTTATATTTTTAAGAAATATTTTTTGTGAATAAGTCATCTATATTCGTGAATATGAGAAAAATTTTTATTTTATTTCAGTTTATTTTGTCTTTTACTGCTTTTTCACAAACCAATGAAAAAAGAGTAATACTGCTGGATGTAGATACCAATCAGCCAATTGATGACGCAGTCGTTTTAGTCTTGAAAACAAAGCAGGTATTAATGAGTAATGCTGAAGGAACTGTAGTGTTTGAGCTTAAAGGCGGTTCAAATTTAAAAGTAACACATTCTTCCTATATGCCTCTTACCATAAAGTGGGCTTCATTAAATCAAGCGGAAAATATTTTTTATTTAAAGAGCAAGCTTACTACTCTCGATGATATTGTTATAACCAGCAGAGAACCACATGAAATAGTTAAGGATTTAGTGAGTAATTCTATTAAAACCCTAAACATTCCTGCCAGACTGAAAGTATATGCTCGGGAGTTTTTTAAATTAAATGGAGAATATACCTATTTTAATGATGGGCTTATTAATTTTCAATTATATAAGGATCAAAAAAAAGTAAAATCAATTCTGCTGTTAGAGCAAAATCGATCTTTTGGTCTAATTGGAGAAGATGTTTCCTCAGATTTATTGGGGTATAATTTAAATTCGATGATGGAAAAATATTATATTTTTTCGGTATTGAGACCATTAACAGACGATAAAATTAGAAAAAAATATAATTTTATTGTAAAGGTAAATCCTTTGAATCAAGAGTATAATGATATCATTGCTACTCCAATTTCAACTGAAAAAGAAACAGAATTGCTCGATGATTTTAAAGTTGTTTATGATATAAAAAAGAAGCTGATAATTGAGGTTACGGCAGTAATCTCCCCAGTGACTTTGGCAACAATCGACGAAAATACTGCCAAAGGCTTTAAAAACATTATTAGATCTCAATTTAAAACTAATTATAGAGTGGATGCGGGGACTTACTATTTAGTCAGTTCGAATGAGGAAATCAATTATAGTGTTAATATGGGAAATGAAGTGAAAAATATTGAAATAATGAATAATCTGGTTACTACTAATTTTAATATTCAAAATTTTACTTATAATGATAGCCAGGTTTTTAAAGATAAAACACTTTTTAATGCTAAAAACTCTATTTTGACCGAGTATTGGAATGTTTCTGGTTTGACTCCTACTGCTAAGGAATTGGAAATCATCAATAAAATTGGTTATTAACTCTTGAAGTTAGCTGTTTTGCAGTTAAAACTCTCTTTTTTTTGCCATAAATACATAAGTATCATAAGCGTAGGTTTTTCGATCAATGACTTTCAGGATTTCAAAATTATTTAAATATAAAAAAAGCTCCATTTCGTTGCGTGTAAAAACCCGGACTGTAGAAAAATCTTCAGACAGGATTTCTTTTTCATTATTTACAATCTGATAGTATTTTGCATTCCAGTTCAGCATGAAATTTTCAAATGGTGTAGTTTCCCATTGGCTTTCCCGAATGTAATTAATGCCTTCGTACGAGGCCTCATGAATAATGGTTTCGTTCTCTTTGATAAAAGGTATAAACCGATTGGCATCAATAATGTCAAATATAAAAATGCCTTGGGGATTCAGGTTTTTGTGCACACATTCAAAAGCATCAATAATATCTTCATTATTGATTAAATAGCTTGTAGACCGTCCAGTTATAATGATTGCGTCTACGGGATTCTCCAGTTCAAATTTGCGCATATCGCCATGAATGAAGGTGCAGTCTTTATTTCTTTCCTGGGCAATTGCAATCATGCTGAGGCTTGAGTCCAGTCCTTTGTAATCTTGATTGTTTCTGCAAAAACGTTTGGCGAGATTTCCTGTTCCGCTTCCTATTTCAAGTACAGAGATGCAATTTTTCTCTCGAAGTAATTCATTAAAAAACTCATACTCCTCATCATAATTAATAAAAGTCTGATACATGGCATCAAAAATGGCTGCCATTTTTCCATCGAATAAATTTGCCATGGTAGTTGTATTGCTCGTATAAAATTAAAAAAAAATAAAGGACTGCCTTACGATAGCCCTTTATTTTTATGATTTTTTTAGAAGGTAAAGGCTAAACGGGTGTAATAATATGCACCATTAAAGCCCATTTGGACAGCATCCCAATAACCACCGGCCTCAACCCAGTCATCTTGCTGGTCAGGGTAAATATTGAAAATATTATTACCCCCAATACTTAACTTGAGAGATTTTGACAGCATAAAGCCTAAAGTCAAATCGGTTACCATTTTGGTGCTGTAAGTATCTGTTGCGGCTGTAATCTGATTTTCAAAACTTCCATAATTGGCTACATTTTCATCCATTTGATAATCTAATAAGTTGGTTATTGGTTAATTATGGTATAAATATAATTATATTTTAACATAAACACTTAAAAATGTTAAGAAAAATACATGAATGAATGATGAAATATTAATCTTGAAAAAATTGTTTAGCAAGCATTTTTTAAATCCTATATTTGCACACTTTTAAAAATGAATATCACAAAATAAATGACAGCTTGCTGTTATTTGTAAACAAACATATTATGAAAGCAGGAATTGTAGGGTTACCAAATGTTGGAAAATCAACATTATTTAATTGTCTATCCAATGCAAAAGCGCAGAGTGCCAACTTTCCGTTTTGTACTATTGAACCTAATATTGGAGTTGTAAACGTTCCAGATCCAAGAATTAATAAACTGGAAGAACTGGTTAAACCAGAACGTGTGCAAATGGCCACTGTAGATATTGTAGATATTGCAGGACTGGTAAAAGGAGCCAGCAAAGGGGAAGGTTTAGGAAATCAATTTCTTGGAAACATTAGAGAATGTAATGCTATTATCCACGTTTTGCGCTGTTTTGACAATGATAATATTGTGCACGTAGACGGAAATGTAAACCCTATCCGTGACAAAGAAACTATTGATATTGAATTGCAGTTAAAAGACTTAGAAACGGTTGAAAAACGTTTGGAAAAAGTAAACCGTGCTGCCAAAACAGGAAATAAAGAAGCACAGACTGAAAAAGCACTTTTGGATCGAATCAGAGAGGCTCTGTTACAGGCAAAATCAGCGAGAGTTATTACCCCTCAAAGTAATGAGGAAGAGGTTCTTCTCGAAAGTTTTCAGCTGATTACTGCAAAACCAGTTTTGTATGTTTGTAATGTTGATGAAAATTCGGCAGTTTCAGGAAATAAGTATGTAGATCAAGTTCGTGAATTAGTGAAAGATGAAGAAGCTGAAGTAATTATCCTTTCGGTAGGAGCAGAGGCTGATATTACTGAATTAGAAAGCTACGAAGAACGTCAGGTTTTCTTGGAAGATATGGGATTGACTGAGCCTGGGGCATCAGTTTTGATCCGTGCAGCTTACAAGTTATTGAAACAGCAGACCTATTTTACAGCTGGAGTAAAAGAAGTTCGTGCCTGGACCATCAATATTGGAGCGACTGCTCCGCAAGCAGCAGGAGTCATTCATACGGATTTCGAAAAAGGATTTATCCGCGCCGAAGTGATTTCATACGATGATTACGTTCAATACGGTTCGGAAGCTAAAGCTAAAGAAGCCGGTAAATTCAAAGTTGAAGGAAAAGAATATATCGTAAAAGATGGTGATGTAATGCATTTTAGATTCAATGTATAGTCTTTAGAAAATAGAGAATAGAATAAAGAAAATAGATAGAAACCTGCAAGAGTAATTTTGTAGGTTTTTTTTATGAATTGATCTGGTTTTCGATCTAAATTATTTGAATTGATTTAATGATTTTTATACGTAAATTCGCTTTAAATTTTTATAGCGGTATAAAATGAAAAAATACTTTTTAATTGTTGGATTACTGTTTATTGTTTCGTGTAAAAGAGGAGACGAACCTGCAGAGGAAGTAGGTTTTGCAATACGTTTTGAAAAACCGCAGCCAATAAATGATTCAGAACTGTCTAAAATTCCAAATAAATTTAGGGGGCTTTTTATGAGTTCAGATTCGACTTACATCAATGTTAAAGAAAATATTATTCTAACGGAAAGTTATTACAAGTATCGGTTTCATAAAAAAGAAATGGATTCTATAAAAATGATTTTTGATTTAAAAGGTAACCAGTACGTTTCTAAATTAAATGATGAGGTTTATGATTACAGGTATATTGGCGACTCAATCGAGTTTTCAAACAAGCAGATTGATACATTTTTTGTTTTTTCGGATAAACAAAAAGCAAAACGAATAAATGGAGAATTGGTTCTTAATTACAAAGATTCCGTTTATTGGAAAATAAAAGCTGTTAGTTTGGAGAAGAATATCCTTAAAATAAAATACATTTATTCGGAAGAAGATTTAAAAAGAATGGATTCGCTGACCAAAATAAAATCAACTATGATCGATTCGATTTTATTTATTTTAAAGCCTTCAAGAAATGAATTTAAACGGGTTTTGAATTTAAAAAACTTTGGAGAAACCATAGAATATAAAAAAGTGAAAAATAATTAAAAAATAAATCACTATGAAAATCATTGCATTTGCCGGAAGCCCAAGCAAAAAATCAATCAATAAAAAATTAGCTGTTTATGCAGCTGGTTTATTTGAAAATGCCCAAGTGGAAGTTTTGGATTTAAACGATTACGAAATGCCTTTATTCAGTGTAGATAAAGAGGCTGTTATTGGTCAGCATGTATTGGCCAAAGCTTTTTTAGAAAAAATTGCAACAGCAGATTTCTTAGTTGTTTCTTTAGCAGAAAATAATGGTAATTATAGTGCAGCATTCAAAAATACGGTTGATTGGTGTTCGAGAATAAATCCAAAATTATTTCAGGATAAACCTATGTTATTAATGGCGACATCACCAGGAGCAAGAGGCGGAGCAAGTGTTTTGGAAATTGCCAAAAACAACTTTCCACGCTTCAACGCCGATATAAAAGCAGTTTTCTCATTGCCAAGCTTCAATGATAATTTTGATACTGAAAAAGGTAAAATCTCAAATGAAGAATTGAACAGACAGCTGCTGGATATTATTAATAATATTTAGTTTTCAAAAAAAACTCTAATATATTTGTTTTTCAGTGTTATAATTAAGTGTCAATATCATTCTTAATAAGTTTGATATGGCACATTTTTTAATTTTATCAAATTACACTACATTAGCCTAAAATCCACAAATTTCAAAATGTCAGATCAAAATCAATACACCGAAGATAATATCCGTTCTCTCGATTGGAAAGAACATATCCGTATGCGTCCCGGGATGTACATTGGAAAACTTGGTGACGGCTCTTCGCCGGATGATGGTATTTATATTTTATTAAAAGAAGTTCTCGACAACTGTATCGATGAGTTTGTGATGGGATCTGGAAAAACAATTGAGGTAACAATCAGGGACAAAACGGTTTCGGTTCGCGATTATGGCCGCGGTATTCCGCTGGGAAAAGTTGTTGATGTTGTTTCGAAAATGAATACGGGTGGTAAGTACGATTCCAAGGCTTTCCAGAAATCGGTTGGTCTGAATGGTGTGGGAACAAAAGCCGTGAATGCACTTTCGAATTATTTCCGTGTAGAATCTGTTCGTGAAGATAAACAAAAAGCAGCTGAATTTTCGGCTGGGAATTTAGTTTCGGAAGAGGATATTATTGAAACTACGAAGCGAAAAGGGACTAAAGTTACTTTTACGCCAGACGAAACAATTTTCAAAAATTACAAATTCCGCTTGGAATATGTCATCAAAATGGTCAAAAACTATTGTTACCTGAACAATGGTTTGACGATTATTTTTAATGGCGAAAAATATTATTCAGAGAATGGTCTTCGCGATTTGCTGGAAGAAACCATCAATCAAGAAGATTTGGAATATCCAATTATTCACCTTAAAGAACACGATATTGAGGTTGCACTGACGCACAGTAAGACACAATACAGCGAAGAATATCATTCTTTTGTAAACGGTCAGAATACTACGCAGGGAGGAACGCATTTAGCAGCTTACAGAGAAGCGATTGTAAAAACGATCCGTGAGTTTTACAATAAAAACTTTGAAGCTTCGGATGTCCGTAAATCGATCGTGAGTGCCATTAGCATCAAGGTAATGGAACCGGTTTTTGAGTCGCAGACCAAAACCAAATTGGGTTCTACCGATATGGGTTCTGATGATGGAACACCAGCGGTTTCTGTCCGTACTTTCGTAAATGATTTTATCAAAACCAAATTAGATAATTATTTACATAAAAATCCACCAACAGCCGAAGCGTTATTGCGTAAAATTCTGCAGGCCGAACGTGAGCGGAAAGAATTATCAGGAATTAGAAAACTGGCTACTGACCGTGCCAAAAAAGCTAATCTTCACAATAAAAAATTAAGGGATTGCCGTGCGCATCTTCCGGATACCAAAAATCCGAGAAACTTGGAGAGTACGCTTTTTATTACCGAGGGGGATTCGGCTTCCGGATCGATTACCAAATCACGTGACGTGAATACGCAGGCGGTGTTTAGTTTGCGAGGTAAGCCTTTGAATTCATACGGGATGAGCAAAAAAATTGTGTATGAAAACGAAGAGTTCAATTTATTGCAGGCCGCGCTTGATATTGAGGACGGACTCGAAAAACTCCGTTACAATAATATCGTAATTGCAACCGATGCCGATGTCGATGGAATGCACATCCGTTTATTGCTGATTACTTTTTTCCTTCAGTTTTTCCCTGAATTAATCAAGGAGGGGCATTTGTATATTTTGCAGACACCGCTTTTCAGGGTTCGTAACAAGAAAGAAACGATATATTGTTATTCAGAAGAAGAACGTGTAGAGGCTATCGAAAAATTAAAACCAAAACCTGAAATCACCCGATTTAAAGGTTTGGGAGAGATTTCGCCCGATGAGTTCAAGAATTTCATTGGAGACACCATTCGCCTTGATCCGGTTATGATGGACAAACATACTTCGATAGAGCAGCTGTTATCGTTCTACATGGGTAAAAACACGCCGGACAGACAGGATTTTATTATCAAAAACCTGAAAGTGGAATTGGATGTGATTGAGGAAGCTTAAAAAATTAACAACATAATTATTGGCTAACGATCTACAAAATAAAGTCATATTTAAGCAAGTTGCCGAGTTATTGCAAAATGCCCGACAGCAGGTTTTGCGTACCGTAAATTCAACAATGGTATATACCTATTTTGAAATTGGAAGAATCATTGTTGAAGAAGAACAAAACGGAAAAGACAGAGCTGAATATGGAAAACAGCTTTTAAAGGGGCTTTCTGAACAGTTGACAAAGGAGTTTGGGAAGGGATTTTCTGTAGATAATTTGCAGAATATGAGGAAACTATATTTGGTCTATTCAATTTCCGAGACAGTGTCTAGTATTTCTAAAGACGTCAATCAAAAATACGAGACAGTGTCTAGTATTTCTAAAAATCAAGATCATGTAGAATTATCAAAACTCTCTTTGAATTTTATATTGACTTGGTCACATTATTTATTTCTTATAAATATCGACGATTCAAAAGAAAGAAAATTTTATGAAATTGAAGCGATAAAGTATAGATGGAGCCTTAGAGAATTAAAGCGTCAATATAATACAGCTCTTTACACAAGATTGGCTTTAAGCAGAGATAAGGAAGGAATATTAAAACTTTCAGAGCAAGGTCAGATTATTGAGAAACCAAAAGATGTTATCAAAGATCCATATATTCTAGAATTTCTTGGATTGCCTGAATTGCATCAGTATTCGGAATCGCAACTAGAGGAAGAAATCATTAATAAGCTGGAACATTTCTTATTGGAATTGGGACACGGTTTTACTTTCGTGGGAAGACAGCAAAGAATTACATTTGACGATAAACATTTCAGAATTGATTTGGTTTTTTATAACCGAATATTAAAATCTTTTGTTCTGATTGATTTAAAAATAGGGGAATTAAAACATCAGGATTTAGGTCAGATGCAGATGTATGTCAACTATTATGACAGAGAAATGCGTCTGGAAGATGAGAACAAAACGATTGGAATTGTGCTTTGCCAAAATAAGAGTGAAGCAGTGGTAAAATATACTTTGCCCGAAAACAATGAACAGATTTTTGCCAGTAAATACAAGACTGTTTTACCAAGTGAGACTGTTTTGAAGGAATTATTAAAAGTTTAGTTTTAGAAATTATTTATAAGCAACAATAAATGCCTTTCGAAACCCTTAACGACCGCCAAATAGAAGCTGTAAAAGCCGAAGAGAAACGCATCTTGGTTTTGGCAGGAGCGGGGTCGGGCAAAACCAAAACTTTATTGCAGAAAATAAAGTATTTAATTACCGAAAAAAAAGTACAACCCTCCGAAATTTTAGCTATTACGTTTACCAAAAATGCAGCCAACGAAATGATAGACCGCTTGATTATAGAAGCGGATCAATCGGGGGAGTATGAAAAAATAATCTTTGACAAGAAACTGCAATTTGACGAAAAAAACCGTCAACGGCTTATTCATATCAAAAAGTACAAATGGATTGAAAATCTAACCATTCGTACCTTTCATAGTTTGTGTTATAAAATTATGCAAAATTATGGGGTAAAGGAATTTGATAATAAGTTCAAAATTATATCCGAAGACAAGA
The DNA here is from genome assembly GCF_040049115.1 of Flavobacterium aestuarii. Classification (NCBI taxonomy): domain Bacteria; kingdom Pseudomonadati; phylum Bacteroidota; class Flavobacteriia; order Flavobacteriales; family Flavobacteriaceae; genus Flavobacterium; species Flavobacterium aestuarii. Next base: position 272,671 of record NZ_JBDLZZ010000003.1, on the reverse strand, counting down.
AAAAGGATGATGATCCGATGCAGGTTTTTTCGGCTCTAGAAACAAGTTTCGAAGTTTTTCATAAACTGCTCATCAGGCAATGTGAAAACACCGAATATCTTTTGAAACTCAAAAAATATCTGTTGGATTATGTGGTTGATAAAATTCATACCGAAAAATTTCAGAACATTAATCTGTATCCAGATGGGAAAATATACACGACGCTTCGGGGCGAGAAGGTGCGTTCAAAATCAGAGCAATATATAGCCGATTGGCTTTTTAGGCACAGTATCGGTTATCAATACGAACCACAAATTAACATTAAAGATTTCGATTTTAAACCTGACTTTTATATCGAAGATGCCAATATTTATTTGGAACACATTTCCAATAAAAGCTATCCTTCAAAAAACAAAGCCGAGCAGTTTACCAAAGGAAATATTCTATGGGTGAAAACCTATGAGAAAATGACAGAGGATTCGGCACTTTTCAATCATGTTTTGGACAAAATTATCAAAGGACGCTTGTCTGAAAATTATAGGAGTGAGTTGGTTTTGTCGTATCAGGAAGAATTTAGACGATATCAGGAAGAGGTTAAGGATTTTATTTTTCAAGCCATTCGAATTTGTGACATGCTCAAAGTTGAGGGCAGTAATTGGGACGAAGTCTATGCCAAATCACAAACCGATCCTCACGAAAGAATTCGGGTTTTTTATAGTATTGCTATGCCTTTGGTAAAAGAGTTTTTGGGTTATTGTACTAATAAATCTTATCTGGATTTTAACGATTTAATCAGTCGAACGGTTTCCTTATTCAGCAACAACAAGGATATACTTCAAAAATTTCAAACACAGTATCAGTATTTGCTGGTCGATGAGTTTCAGGATGTCAATAATCTGCAGGTTGAAATGATTAAGCTGATGCTGACCCACAAAACACAGCTATTTTGCGTAGGCGACGACTGGCAGAGTATTTATGGATTTCGAGGATCGAATGTGGATTGTATCTTGAATTTTGATCAAAATTTTAAAGAAGCCAAAACCATAAAACTCAACCTGAATTACCGCAGTACACAAAGCATAGTTGGTGCGAGTAATGAAGTCATCAAACACAATAAGTTCAAAATAGAAAAGGAGATTTTTGCTTCCAAGGTTTCCAGTTTTAAAATAATGGAATATTCAGGAAACAATCAGGACGAAAATGTTGTTTTTTGTGTTGAAAAAGTTCGTCAATTATTGAATGAGGGGTTCAAAAATGATGATATTTTGTTTTTGTACCGCCGTAGCAAAATGTATAAGCCTTATTATTTTGCTTTGCGAAATGAGGATTTAAAAGTACAAGGCAAAACCATTCACGGAGCCAAAGGATTGGAAGCAAAAGTAGTTTTTATAGTCGGTTTGACGGACGGTTACGGAGGATTTCCAGATATTTGGCTGGAAGACCGTATTTTTCAAGTTATCAAACCCGCCAATCATGATAGTTTGATGGAAGAAGAACGCAGGCTGTTTTACGTAGCGATAACCCGAGCCAAAGACCAACTGTATTTAATTACCGAAAAAGGAAATGCTTCCCGTTTTTTAAAAGAAATACCAGACGAGTACAAAGAAGCCGTTACGGCAGAATCGTACGGAAATAAAGATACATTTAGCATTTGCAAAAAATGCCAAAAACAGGTAGAAAATATGTTTGTTTTTTGTCCTTTTTGCGGAAAGAAAAAAGCATAGAAACAGAGAAATAATTTAAATAAAAAATATAATGTCCAATACCTACGGTAAGACTTGGTGGGGTTTGCAATGGCTCAACACTTTGTCAAACATAGATTATGATAACCGTTTACCAAGAGGAAAAAGTTATGCCAACAATGGTTCTGTAACCAAAATTACAATTAAAGGCAATAGGATAGAGGCCAAAGTTGCGGGGAGCAGACCTAGCCGAAATGACCTTTTCCACAGGCGAAAACAGGATTGGGAATTTGAGTAATAAGGAGCTGAAGGAGTTGTTTATGGTAGGCTGATTTGGAATTTGGTTTGAATAACCATTATAATTAGTTAGGTTTGTATATCATAATTTAAGGAAAAAATGTAAAATGATTTTATCACAATGTTAAATACTTGTAAACAGTTTTATTTAGTTTATCCTCAAATTATTCAGACAGTGTCTGAACAATCTTTTTTAATGAAAAAATGAAAATATAATCACTGATTGGAGAATTCATATCGTTAGAAAATAAATAAAATGTTACAAAATTTAAATTTTCATATCTTAGTCCCAAATTGTGTAAATATATTAAAATATTAAAGAGTTTTTTATGGCATTAAAAGCTGTTGATTTTTTCTGCTCAGGAGGTGGAATGAGCTCTGGGATGCAGAAAGCGGGTATAAAAATACTAGCAGGTATAGATTATGATATCACTTGCAAAGATACTTATGAAAAAAATATCAAAGGGGCTGAATTTATTCACGCTAATGCTTTTGATTACAAAGAAATTGAACTAGAAAAAAGATTAAATCTTCAAAAAGATGACGATAATCTTATCTTAATAGGCTGTAGTCCTTGTCAATATTGGAGTATTATAAATACTGATAGAACAAAATCAAGCAAGTCTAAAAGTTTACTTGTTGAGTTTAGAAGATTTGTAGAATATTTTAATCCTGGTTATGTAATTGTTGAAAATGTCCCTGGAGTCCTAAGAAGAAAAGATGAAAGCGGTCTTGAAGATTTCAAAATGTGGCTAGAAAATCAAGGATATAAAGTTCATTGTGATGTTCATAATGTGAGTGAATATGGAGTACCACAAAATAGAAAAAGGCTTACGTTAATTGCAAATAGAATAACCAATACCGAACTCGAACCAATAAAAAATGGGGGTAAAAAACTAACCGTTTATGATGTTATTGGAGAACACAATGGTTTTCCGAAAGTGGAGGCAGGTAACAAAGATGGAACTGAATTTAATCATACTGTGGCAGGATTGGCGCAAATCAATATTGACAGATTAAATTTAACTCATAAAGACGGTGGTTCAAGAATAGTATATGCTAATAATGAAGTATTAGTTCCTGATTGTCATAAAAATGACACGACTAATTTTAAAGATACTTATGGTAGAATGTGGTGGCATAAGCAATCTCCAACGATTACAACAAAATTCTTTAGTATTTCAAACGGTCGTTTTGCACATCCTGAAGAAAATAGAGCGATTTCAATTCGAGAAGGAGCTACTTTACAAACTTTTCCTAAAGACTACGTCTTTAAAACAACAAGTGTTGCCAATACTGCACGTATGATAGGAAATGCAGTTCCTCCTAAATATGCTGAATCTATAGGGAAGGCTATAATAAATAATCATATAAATGCAATTTAGAACCAAAGCTAGAGCAGTCGATTTATTAGGTAAAGGACAAATTGCCGATTTACCAACAGCCATTACAGAGTTGTGGAAGAATGGTTATGATGCTTATGCAGATAATTTAACTGCTGAAATTTATTTAGCTGGTTATAAAGGGCTAAATAATCCATTATTTGTAATGACAGATGATGGAAAAGGAATGTCGCGAAAAGATATTTTTGAAAAATGGTTAGTTCTTGGAACTGATTCTAAAAGTAGAGCAACTCTTGAAGAAAAAGAGAGCGAAGAAACACTTTGGAAAAAACCAAGAATAAAAGCTGGTGAAAAAGGTATTGGACGACTATCAGTAGCTTTTCTAGGAAACCCAATGTTAATGTTGACTAAAAAACAAGGTTATCCTCTACAAGCTTTATTTTTTGATTGGAGATTACTTGAAAACTACAATCTTTTTCTTGATGATGTAGATATTCCTGTTGAAAACATTGATTCTATAAATGATTTTCCTTCAAAATTTGAAAAACTAAAAAAAGATTTTCTTAAAAACTTTGAAAAGGAAAATGATGTAGATGGAAATTTAATTTGGGAATCTTCTCAGTCTAATTTAAAAACTGAAATTGAAAGTTCAGTAGAGAAATGTTATTTGCCTGATTTCTTAGAAGATAAACTATTAGAAAACTTAATTCATTTAAATAAAAATAGCGGTACAAAATTTATCATTTTTGAACCTATAGATCAAATAACAGAATTGACCAATACTGATGAAGATAAAACGGAAGATAGAATGTTTGTTCTTTCAAGTCTTTCTGGTTTTACAAATGTATTTAAAGATGAAAAACTACCTGTTAAGACAACTATTCCGATTTATAAATTAGAAAATCAAGATTACGATTTTTTGACTTCACAAGGGAAATTTTTTGAAGAAAAAGATTTTGAAGTAGCAGATATTATTATTGATGGTGTTTTTGACGGAACTGGTAATTTTAATGGGAAAATCAAAATTTATGATGAATACATAAATCATAGTTATACAAATCCAAGAAAAAAAGATATAAGGAATAATTATGGTTCAGTTCCAATTAAGTTAGGTTATAGCCAAGGTGAAGAAGGCTCATCAAAATTAGAGGATGAATCATACTCAAAAATAAAAAAGAAAGTGACGAATTATGGAGGCTTATATATTTACCGAGATGATTTTAGAGTTTTACCTTATGGAAGGCAAAATGCTGATTTTTTAAGATTTGAAGAACGAAGATCAAGAAGAATAGGATCATATTATTTTTCATATCGTAGAATGTTTGGTTATTTAGGATTGTCAAGAAATGAAAACCCTAATTTAAAAGACAAGTCTAGTCGTGAAGGTTTAATAAATAATGCTTCATACAGGGCATTCGAATCTGATTTAATTGCTTTTTTTGTAGATTTAGCGAATGAATATTTTGGAGATAAAGCTAAGCAATCTATTTTTCTTGATAAAAAAGCATTACTAAATGCTCAATCAGAAGTTTTAAAAGCAGACAAAAAAAGAGAGACTGTCGAGAAAGTTCAATTTTCAAAAGATTTAAATTCTTATTCTGAGCGTTTTGAAAAGTATCAAAATGATTATAAAGATTTATTAAATCAGTTGGAAGAAAGAACTAATCAAAGTGATGTATTATATTCTGATATTGAAGGAATTTTGGATAAATTAAATTCACTTGATATTGAATACAAAAATCTTTTGCCTAAAATACCTAAACGTTACAAGCCAACTGATACTCAATTAGACAGACTTGATAAATTTGAAAATAAATTAGTCAAGTTTAATGATACTATAAAAAAAGATAGTACACAATTGATGGTTAGAGTACAGGAAAAGTTGGAGGTTAAAGAGTTGAAAATGGAATTTGTAAAAAATTTTCAAAAATATAATGGTACACTTGAAAGATTGATTTCTGACAACAGAGAAATTATAAAAACTAAATTTGATACTTTACTAAAAGATTATTCGACAAGGTCAAGAAGAATTATCGAAGATTTTAATCTTGATAAAGAACAAATTATAAGTTCAATCAATTCTAAAGACTCTGTAAAACTACAAACAGAAAAAGTATCTAATAAGTTTGAACATTTAAGAGAACAGGTAATTAAAGAGTTACTTCCTTTGATTGAACATTTAAATAAATTAAGTTTTGATTTAGATGAAGAATTAGTTCAAGGTGCATACAAAGCTGAATATGATTCAATGAAATACCAATGGGATCAAACAAGAGAAACGGCTCAACTTGGCGTTGCTGTTGAAATCATTGATCACGAATTCAATCAATTGTATGCAAAAATTAACCATTCAATTGATAAATTGAGTAATGATAACCTATTTACAGATGTTCAACAATTCCAATTTTTGAAACAAAATTTCAAACAACTTGAAGATAAATACGATTTGCTTTCTCCTCTTTATAGAATTTCGGGTGTAGTTGCTAAGGATATAAAATGTAATGACATATTTACTTATCTTCAAAAATTCTTTACTTCAAAGTTAAGTAATGGCGAAGTGAATTTTGAACAAACAACAGCTTTTAAAAGTCACATTATAAACATTAAGGAACCTGTAATTCACACTGCATTTATCAACATTATAAGCAATGCGCTTTATTGGATAAGAAATTCAAATACTAAACATATTAAACTTGATTATTTCAAAGAAACCGATGAAATGGTAATAATGAATTCGGGTCAAAAAATTGAAGACCATCGCTTAGAAAAAATCTTCCAATTATTTTATTCTAATAGACCAAACGGAAGAGGAATTGGATTGTACTTAACAAAGCAAAGTTTAAACGAATGCTATTTTGATATTTATGCAACTAACGATAAAAACTACAACACTTTAAATGGTGCTTGTTTTGTGATTAAGCCTTTAAATTAGATTTATGAGTTACGAAGAAAAAGCATTAGAAATTATAAAGAAATCTATAAAATCTGCAATTTTTATTGATGAAAAAGCAAGAACTTTTTTTCAAAAAGATGATGAATTAAAAGGTGAAATCGAAGAAGATTTATCTTTAAAACTCTACGAGAATTTAAGGGATAATGGAATTTCATTAGATATCCATAAATATATTCTAAATGATGAAAAAAATATCAATTTAAAAAATTATCTATTCGAAGATAGAGATTTAGTCCTTTTAGACTGGAATCTACAAGACAAGTCTGGCGAGCAATATTCTTTAGAATTACTTGAAGATATAGTTACTAGACCTCATATTCATTTTTGTGCTATTTATACTTCTGAAAATGGAGAAGATTTGAACAAAGTATTCTATAATATATTGTCTTATTTTTCGAACGAAACTCAAGATTATTATTTAAACTTAAAAGAGCAATTAGAATTAATTGAAGATATAAAAACTATAAAAAGTGATTTAGATTATTTAAATTATAACAGAGATAAAGAAGATGTAAAAGAAGTCACAAAAAAACTTTTTAAAAATAATTTAAATATCCTTAATGCAATTTTTGAATTAACAGGTAAAACCGATAAAAAATGTTCTTTGATTAAAGCATCTATAGCCTTAATGGACACGCTTAAATCTAATGAGAGAAATCCATGCCCATCTTTTGTTTCATTTGATACAAAAACAATTGTGATTGAAAACACTATTATTACGATTTTAAACAAGCAAGATAATGATCCGCAAATTTTATTGAAAAACTTATCAAATCAAATTATTAATCACGACAATAGTTTTACACAACTTTTAGGGTTAGAAATGCAATCTGTTTTTTCTCAAAGTAGTGCTTTTATTGATCAAAACTTGTTGCATTTTTCAAAAGACAGCCTACTATTTCATAGAGAAAATTACAGAAATGATGATTTGTTGCATTTCTTTCCTGAATTTATTAAAGAAATAATGTTAGAAAAGGCGAGTCTTAATCTAAGAAGTATACCTATTTCGCTATTAGATGAAGACTTTTTAGATTCTGAAAATAAAGGTATTATACCTGAAGATAGAGAGCTAATAGCAATGAATATCTTTTATAACTCTACAAAATTAAAAAATGACAATAAGCTAAATTTTGGAGATGTGTTTAAAAAAGAAGATGAAGATGAATATTATATCTGTATTACCGCATTATGTGATTGTTTAAGACCAGATAAAATTGAAAATTCGTTTTTCTTTGCTAAAGGAAGTCCGATTAAATCAAATGATGCTCTAAAACTAGGAGACACAGCCTTCATAAGTTATTTAGGAGAAAAACAAATAGTCAAATGGACTGATGTCAATACAATTATAGATAAAGATCATCATAAGTTCAGTCCAGTTTATATAAAACCTATCCAATTTTTAGTTGTTGACACACAATTTAATCAAGATGGTGAAATATTGTTTAATTTTCTTAAATCTGATGGTAAAAAAGACTCATTTGTTGCAAAATATATAACTACTATAAAATCAAATTATACTCAGAGAATAGCTAATCACGCTTTTTCTTATCCAATAAGAGTTGGAGTAGATTTTGTAAAAAAATAATAAATTCAATAGTTAAAAGAAACTATGAAAGACGAAGAAGACGACAACATTATTCCAAACAGCGAAGAAAGTAATTCTGAAGATAATTCTTTTGATAATAATCAAGAAGGAGATGACGAAATTATCAACGTAGATGCCAAATATTTTGAAGGACAGCATTTTTACGAAAATCAGGAAGAAGAAGGAGAGGACGTGATTACGAAAGTAACCGGAATGTACAAAGACTGGTTCCTGGATTATGCTTCGTACGTAATTCTGGAGCGTGCTGTTCCTGCTATCGAAGACGGATTCAAACCGGTTCAGCGCCGTATTATGCACTCTTTGAAAGAGCTGGATGACGGCCGTTACAATAAAGTTGCCAATGTAGTAGGGCACACGATGCAGTATCATCCGCATGGTGATGCGAGTATTGGCGATGCAATGGTGCAGATTGGACAGAAGGAATTACTGATTGACTGCCAAGGAAACTGGGGAAATATTCTAACGGGTGATGGCGCTGCAGCATCCCGTTATATCGAGGCGCGTTTGTCAAAATTTGCTTTGGAGGTTTTATATTCGCCTAAGATTACCGATTGGGGTGTTTCTTATGACGGACGCCGTGCGGAACCGAACAATCTTCCGGTAAAGTTTCCGCTGCTTTTGGCACAGGGAGCCGAGGGTATTGCCGTTGGTCTTTCGACAAAAGTACTGCCTCATAACTTCAATGAGCTGATAGATGCTTCAATCAAAATACTGAAAGGAAAACCATTTACGCTTTATCCCGATTTCCTGACTCAGGGTATTGCTGATGTATCCAATTACAATGATGGAATGCGCGGGGGACGTGTTCGTGTGCGTGCGAAGATTTCGCAATTGGATAAAAATACTTTGGTGATTACGCAGATACCTTTTTCGACCAATACTTCGAGTCTGATTGACAGTATTTTGAAAGCCAATGAAAAAGGCAAAATCAAAATCAAGAAAATTGAAGATAATACTGCTGCCGAAGTAGAGATTTTGATTCATCTTTTCCCAGGCGTTTCTCCGGACAAAACTATTGATGCTTTGTTCGCTTTTACAGCCTGCGAAACTTCTGTCGCGCCTTTGGGCTGTGTGATTGAAGATAACAAACCGTTATTTATCGGAGTTTCTGAAATGCTGAAAATTTCAACGCACAGAACAGTTGATCTGCTTCGTCAGGAATTGGAAATTCTGCTGGAGGAATTAAAAAATAAATGGCATTTCTCGACTTTGGAGAAAATCTTCATCCGCGAAGAAATGTACATCGATTTCAAGTTGTATGGTGACAGAGAATCATTATATAAATATTTGTACGACAGGTTTGAGCCTTTCAAGAAATCATTTGTCAGAGAGATTAATGATGATGATTTGCATCGTTTGACTCAGATTCCGATGATTCGTATTACGCGTTTCGACTCTGATAAAGCGGATGATTTTATTGCGAAGCTGGAAGACGAAATGAAGGAGGTTGAACATAACTTAGAACACCTTACTGACTTTGCCATTGCTTATTTTACCAAATTAAAAGAGAAATACGGAAAAGGAAAAGAACGCCAAACGGAGCTGCGCAGTTTTGATAATATCGAGGCTACGAAAGTTGTTTTGAGAAACACCAAGTTGTACGTAAACAGGGAAGAAGGTTTCGTAGGAACCAGTCTGAAAAAAGACGAATATGTTGCTGATTGTTCGGATATTGATGATGTAATTGTATTTCTTCGCGAAGGTAAAATGATGGTTACCAAAGTAGATGCAAAAACCTTTGTAGGGAAAGATATTATACATGTCGCTGTATTTGATAAGAGCGATAAGCGTACTATTTACAACATGATTTACCGTGACGGAAAATCTGGACCATCGTATATTAAGCGTTTCAATGTTTCAGGCGTAACCCGTGATAAATTATACGATTTGACCAATGAAACCAAAGGTTCGCAAACCTTGTATTTTTCATGTAATCCAAATGGCGAAGCTGAGGTAATTACTATTTTACTGCGCCAGGTTGGAAGTATCAAGAAGTTAAAGTTTGATATTGATTTTGCTTCTTTAGCAATCAAAGGACGTGCTTCCAAAGGGAATCTGGTTACCAAATATCCAATCAAGAAAATTGAGTTGAAGGAGAAAGGTATTTCGACTTTATTGCCTAGAAAGATTTGGTTTGACGATACCGTGCAAAGGCTGAATGTCGATGCAAGGGGAGAACTGCTGGGCGAATTCAGGCCGAGCGATAAGATTTTAATTATTTCGCAAGCCGGTAAAATTAAGGTTGTTATACCTGAATTGACAACCCATTTTGATGAAGACATGATTGTTCTGGAAAAATGGATTCCGAAGAAACCAATTTCTGCCATTTATTATGACGGAGAAAAAGAACGTTATTTCCTGAAACGTTTCCTTGTTGAAACCGAAAATAAAGAAGAATGCTTCATCACGGAACATCCTAATTCCAGACTGGAAATTGTGGCAACAGATTATCGTCCAGTGGCTGAATTGGTTTTTGCCAAAGTCAAAGGTGTACAGAAAGAGAATATGACTGTAGACATTGAGGCTTTTATTGCTGTAAAAGGTTTTAAGGCACTTGGTAATCAATTGACGACTGATAAACTGAAACAGGTTAATTTATTGGAGTCTCTGCCTTATGAAGAGCCTGAAGTAGTTGTCGAAGAAATTGAAGTACAGACACAAACAGAGGACGATACGGAAATCCAGCTGGATGATGATGGTCAGGTTACTTTGTTTTAGAATAAAAGAAAAACAGTTTAGGAAATTTCTAAACTGTTTTTTTTTGAGTTGGATTGTAAATCATAGCAAGATTGCAATGTCATTCCTTTTAGCCCTGATCGCAGTGGAAATCCTCGCAGCTTTTGCGAAGAGATTGAAACGAAGAGCAGGAACCATCTAGCCTAAAATGCCTCATCTTTCTGCTCCAAAAAATTAATATTTACTCAGTGATGCCTGATGGATGCATTCTTCTATTTTTTCCACCATATTGTAGCTTCCGCAAAAGAAGGCGGTACGTTGATGCAATTCGGTTGGCTCTATTTCCATTACTCTGTTGACACCGTCGGAGGCTTTTCCTCCAGCTTGCTCAATGATAAAAGCCATTGGGTTGCATTCGTATAAAAGCCTTAATTTTCCCTTGATGGCTTTGGAACTTGTTGGATATAAATAAACACCGCCTTTAATTATACTTCTGTGAATATCGGATGCCAAACTGCCAATGTACCTGGAAGTGTAAGGACGATCCTCTTCTTCTTGCTGGCAGTATTTTATATAGTCTTTTACGCCTTGCGGGAAATGGATGTAGTTGCCTTCGTTTACAGAATAAATAGAGCCATCTACAGGACATTGCATTTTTGGATGAGACAAGTAAAAAGTTCCTATCGCAGGATTTAATGTAAAACCATTTACGCCTTGACCAGTGGTATAAACAAGCATGGTTGAGGTTCCGTAAATAAAGTAGCCCGCTGCAACTTGTGCTGTTCCAGGCTGTAAAAAATCCTCTAATTTAACTGGGGTTCCAACGGGTGTTATTCTTCGGTAAACCGAAAAAATAGTTCCAACAGATACATTTACATCGATATTGGAAGAACCATCCAAAGGATCCATCAAAAGAACATATTTGTTATTGTTACCGTTGTCACTTCCTTGTATGGTAAGGAAATCATCATTTTCTTCGGAAGCTATTCCGCAGACAATTTCTCTATTTGTGAGTGTTTGAATAAAAACTTCATTGGCATAAAGATCCAGTTTCTGCTGGTCTTCGCCCTGTATGTTTTTTTCGCCCACAGCTCCCACAATGTCCACTAATCCCGCCTTGTTTACCTTGTGGCTAACCACCTTTGAAGCTAATTTTATGGAATTGAAAATGCGTGATAACTCACCCGATGAGTAAGGGAAATCTTTTTGGTTCTCAATAATAAATTCTCCTAACGTTTTGTTTCTCTCTTCCATTTTTTATTTAAAAAGTTTATATTTTTAAATACTTGATTAAATCCAGTTTCGTTTTTTTTAATTCTTCTGCTGCTATTCTGGCTAAGGCTGTTGCTCCTTCTACAGAAAGATGGGTGTCATCGGCTTTATCTTCTTTGTAATAAGGGGTTTCTCCAGCTTTGAAGTGTAAATGCAATTTTTTTGATTTTTCTACACCATATGACTGCTCCAATAATTCCGTGTAATATTCCATATCTATAAAAGGAACATTGTATTCCTGAGCAACCAGACGTGTTTCTAATGTATAATCTCCATGAGTTGTAATGAGCACACCTTTTTCGTTAAAATTTCTGCGGGTTATCGATGAAAAAAGAATTGGAGTCGCTCCTTTTTCTCTGGTTTCGGTTATAAAACGGATTAAGTTATGACGGTATGCTGTATGTGGATTGGTGTAACGCAAGGAATCTTTGTCTTTGGCATCATTATGTCCAAATTGAATAAAAACGTAATCTCCTTTTTTTAGCTTTTGATAAACTGCATCCCAAAGTTTTTCGTTAATAAAACTTCTAGTGCTCCGCCCATTTACAGCCCTGTTATCGAACTTTATATTGTCAGTAAGAAATATAGGAAATAATTGTCCCCAGCCTCGTTCCGGGTTTTTTTCGGGTTCAGTTTTGTTTGCCATGGTCGAATCGCCAATGCCATAAATCGTTGGTTTTTGTGCTGAACAATTTAGAGAGATTAGCATAAAAAAGAAGGGAATCCACTTCATAACTTTTGATTTCATTAAAATTATTTTGCTGCCGAAGGAGTGGTTGCTTTCTGGCCAATTACGACTTCATTGATAGTAACATTTTCTGAATTGGTGGTAGTCATTCCGTTTTTGGCTGATTGAATATTGATGTTATCTAGTCTGATGCTGGTTACTTTTTTATCTGGAAATCCTTCAATTATTATTCCAGTGTTTGTTGCTTCGGCACAGCTGATATTGGAAAAAGAAATATCCGAAACTTTCGAAGGATGCAATCCGCTGCCTTCTCCGTGATAATTAGCGGTTATGTACAGACAGTCTTCTACTTTTCCAAAAGCAATATTGTTGAAATAAATGTCTTTGATATAACCACCACGATCCGAATTGGTTTTGATGAAAATCCCTCTCTTTAAGTAACCCCTGAATTTGCTGTTTTCAACATATACATTTCGCACTCCTGCAGACATTTCGCTGCCGATGACAATAGCGTGCAAACCTTTGAATTCACAATTTCTAATTACAATATTTTCAGAAGGGGTGTCTGAATTCCTTCTTCCTTCATCATCTCTTCCTGCCTTTATGGCAATATTATCATCTGCATTGTCAAAAAGTACATTTTCAATCAGGATATCGCTGGAATATTCGGGGTCTATTCCGTCATTGTTTTTATTGTGCGCTTTATATTTTAAGCCTCGAATGGTGATGCTTTTACTTTTCAGCAAATGAACAGTCCAGAAAGGAGAATCTTCCAGTCTTACATTTTCCAGCAAAATGTTTCTGCAGTTAAAAAACTGAATCATCTGTGGTCTCAGGAAATATCCTGCACCGAATTTCCTGTCAGCAATTGGCGTATTGTTGTGATTCATATCTCTGCTCAGCATTTTGCCAGCTTCTTCTTTGGCTTTGTAACTATTCCAGGTTTTGCCACCTTCGCCATCAATTGTGCCTTCGCCTGTAATAGCAATATTACTGCAGCTGTAGGCATAAATTAATGGGCTGTAGTTATAAAGCATTGTGCCTTCCCAGCTTGTGAGTACCATTGGTAAATAATGTTCGGGATTGTCACTAAAACGGATTTTGGCTCCTTTTTCGATTTGAATATTGACATTGCTTACAAAATGAATTGGACCGTTTAAAGTATAAATTCCTCTAGGAACTATAATTGTACCACCATTATTTTTTTTGCAAAGCGCCATTGCTTTATCAAATGCAGGTTTTGAATTGCTCACAGAATCTCCCTTAGCGCCCAGTTTTGTTATTTCAATTTTAAATGAAGGAATAACGGGCAATTGAATGCGTTTGATAATTTCTTCTGCTTTATCAGAAGGAAAATTATTTTTTTGCGCAGCACACTGTAATGCTAAAAAGAAAATAATTAAGAATTTATATTTCATAATTGAATGATTGAAAAAATCTGTTGTGAGGAGCTCTTTAAATTCCTGAATTTTAATTATTTTTCAGATACCATTGTTTTGAAGAGGTGCATTCTGAATCTAATATGTTCTCAATAGTATATTTTTTGGCTTCGGAATCTTTTAGCTGATGTGACCATGAAACTCTGGATTTTGGCTGATAACCCTCGCCAGTACATTTATATTCAGCATAAAAAGTGCTGGCTCCATCCTCAGGTTTTGACCAGTTGTGCCATCCTTCGGGCAGAATATGACTGCCCATTTCGCAATGAATAAAAACGGTTTTGGCATAAGGCCTCCAAGGTCGTCCCAAATATGCTCTGGTAACTTTTTCATCGGCGGTAAGCTTACAGTTTTTAAATATAAATCCATAAACTGTGCCTTGCTCTGTAGACGCTGCAGTGGCATACGAGTCGCTTTTACTGTGAATTGTACAATTTTCGAAAAGAGCGGTGGCATTGCCAAATATAAAATCGGTTGTACCTTCTATATAACAATCCTTGAAATAATTTTTGTTTCCTTCGCCCGAAGTATAAAGCGTATCCTGATTTCCTAAAAAAGTACAGTTCGCAAACATGGCTCTATCAGCATTTACATTCAATGCAACCGCTTGGCCAATTGTTTCCGATGGGTTTTGAATGGTGAGGTTTTTGCATGAAAAATCATTTCCCTCAACCAAGACGGTGTAGGTATAAAAAGTACTGTTTCGGCCAAGATTTATTTTATTAAAGTTATCATCGTATGTTATGATGGTTTTTGTCTGGCTCTCGCCGATGAATGAAATATGGGTATTCCAAGCATGTATTTTTACTTTTTCATAGTACGTTCCGTCTTTAATAAATATCATAATTCTTTTGGATGGAAAAGATCTGGATGCATTTACAGCTTCCTGAATTGTTTTAAAGTCTCCATTCCCGCTTTGGTCGACTACAATATTAAAATCGTCTTTCAGAGCAGTTTCATTTTTTTCTTTTTGAGCCTGAATATTAGTACATAGCAGCAGAATTATGTATATATATGTTTTTGTATTTTTCATCCCTAAAATATATTATCTGGTGACCCGAAACCAATCGATTTCTACGTTGCCGGCATCATTTATTATACCTTTCCGCAGTGCTGTAAAACCAATTTTGGCTCCAATCCATTTGCCTTCTTTTGCTGTAAAAGCTTCACCAATTGAGGTAAAATCCTGACCATTTTCGCTATAATAAAAAGTACATATTCCTCCTGGTTTTACTTTCACTTGTAAATAAAGATTCTGATTATTGACAGGAATTGGTACGCTCTCTATTTCTATACCTTTTTTGTCTGCATTTTTAGCTGTTTTTTGAGACAAATACAGCTTGCCAGCTTCCTGCTTAAAACAGATGTAACTATAATCCAGCCCCATAATGACCAATCCCATGCTTTCTCCATCAAAACGGGGGTTGAATTTAATTTTTGCGGTAGCAGTAAATTCATTCGATGGGAATTTTTGTAATAGCAGATTAGGTACTTCATAAAGTGTTGATGCCTCTTTTGGAACAGGAATGCAATTCAGGCTATAATATCCCATAGCGGTTGGAAATCCCCATGTTATCTGAGGATTAGCATGCCATTGCCACTGCAGTCCCAGCTCAGGAAGATTAAATTCGTCACTGTCAGGAGGTGTTTCAATGGCGAATGATTTTTTGCCAACGTTTGGTTTTTTATAAGCCATTACAGGTTCACCAATTCCGTTTTTGTCTTCATCATTTCCAATTACTGGCCAGTCGTGTGCCCATTTCATTGGCTGTAAGTGAACCACTCTGCCATAAGCAAACTGATCCTGAAAATGAAGAAACCAGTCTTCACCCGTTTGTGTTTGAATCCAGGCGCCTTGGTGAGGCCCATTGATATTTGATTTTCCCTGATCCATTACTTTCCTTTTTTCATAAGGGCCAAAAATGTTTTTGGATCTTAAAACGGTCTGCCAGCCTGTTGCAACTCCGCCAGCTGGGGCAAATATGTAGTAATAACCATTGCGTTTGTAAAATTTAGGGCCTTCAATTGTGGATTCATCAGCATGACCATCAATAATCATGACGTCATCATTATTTGCCAGAGTTCCTTCAGGATTCATCGTACAGATTGCCAATTGGCTTTTGATACCGGCACGGCTTCCTGCAAATGCATAAGCCAAGTATGTTTTGCCATCATTATCCCATAATGGAGCAGGATCAATAAGTCCTTTGCCTTCTTTTATCATAATGGGTTCGCTCCATGGGCCATCGGCTTTTTTTGCTTTTATCTGGTAGATCCCATAATCAGGATCGGGGTAAAATATATAAAATTCATTATTGTGATAGCGGATACAGGGAGCCCAGACTCCGTTTCCGTGCTGGACTTTATTAAATACTTCCAAAGGTTTTTGCCTGGAAAGGGCATAGCCAATTATTTTCCAGTTTACCAGATCTTTGGAATGGAGTATAGGCAAGCCGGGAATACAATTAAAAGATGAAGCGGTCATATAATAATCATCACCAACACGAATAGCATCTGGATCAGAATAATCGGCGTAAAGAACAGGATTTTTATAGGTTCCATCACCATTATCTGATACCCAGGCTTGTGAAAATTGCTTTTCATTTTTTTGTTGGCCAATTGCTTTAGGAATAACAATTAAGCATACAAAAAGCGATATGATTTTTATAATCTTCATTCTGATTCTGGAATATTTTTTATCTATTTAATTCTAAAGCTGCTAAAATGAATGGACCTGTAGCTTTGGGGTCATTGTCTTTTTTTCTTTCATTGATATAGTAATTATAGGATCCATCTCTATATGGATTTCCTCCTAAACCAGCAACTGCACAAGCTTGAGTTAAAGTAATTGTTCCATCAGGATCGGTTTTTATCAGCTGATTAGTCAGGCCATCAAAGGCTTTATTGGCAAGTTTCTTGTACTTGGCGGATAAATATCCTTTGTTTGCTCCTTTTGCAAAAGCATACGCAAACATGGCAGAGCCCGAAGCTTCCAGATAATTTCCTTTTTCACCGCCTTTGTCAGTAACCTGATACCATAAGCCAGATTTTTCATCTTGATATTTTGCCAAAGCAGCTGAAACATTATTTAAATACTTTACCAATTCTTTTTGTTTTGGATGATCTTTTGGAAAGTAATCCAAAGCGTCAACCAATGCCATTGCATACCATCCTAAAGCTCTTGACCAGAAATTTGGTGAATTTCCTGTTGCTGGATCTGCCCACGGCATTTTTTTGCTTTCGTCCCAGCCATGATATAATAATCCAGTTTTTGCATCGGCAGCATGCAATTGAATCTGTTCAAACTGCTTAGCAACATCATCTAGATTTTTGCCATTTTCAAAAGTGACAGTGTATTGTGCGTAGAATGGTTCTCCCATGTATAAACCGTCTAGCCACATCTGGTTTGGGTATATTTTTTTATGCCAAAAACCACCGCTTTGGGTTCTTGGATGTTCCTCAAGCTGTCTTCGAAGCAGCTGCATGGCTTTTAGATATTTATCTTCTTTTGAGTCTGCGTATATATTAAATAGCAATCGTCCCGCTACAACCATGTCAATATTGTATTTCTCCAATTCGTATGTTACGATGCTGCCATCTTCCTGAACAAAATTATCGACGTAGGTTTTTATATAATTTATATATCTGGGATCAGGATTTTTTTTATACAATTCCTGAAATGAATATAAAACCAAACCGTGTACATAATCCCATTTTGGCTCTTTTGAATCGTCAATCATATAACTTTCGGGATGACGTTTCATTAGTGTCAAAGCCATTTTATCTGACCATTTTAAATCTTTCGAAATCGTGCTGGCACTTCGGTTTATGGTATTTTTTGCGGGTTCTTGAGCTATAGTTTTACAGCTGAAAAAAGCAAATGAGATAAAAAGCGCCGCTGTCATGAATGCGTTTGTTTTTCCGATTACCATTTATTGTTTTTTTAATGTTTACTAAATTAGAGTTTGCTTTTCTTGTTTAAAACAGATAGTTTTTCATCCAGGTATTTGATAAACTCCTCTTTGTTTTTGATACCATTTTTTTCTTGTTCCCAAGCTCCCAGAAGATAGAAAGAAGTTGATTGTGCAGTTGGCTTAAATACCAGAAGATAGTCCAGATCTGTATCTTCTAGAGATTCTACAGTATTTACTTCGTAAAAAATTGCCATGCCTAAATTGTCTGGAACTAAAGATTGTACCCCATAAGTTGCAATATATGCCCACTTTTTGTTCTGGCTTTCTTTTTTAAAAAACTCAGTATTTTTCTGCTTAACGATTCCGGTACAGATTCCTTTAATTTCCTTTGATGCCTTAAAAGTGTGTTTGGTATAGCGCTGGTCCGGGGTAATAGTTAAATATGAAGTGAAGTCAATTTTGTCTGAAGCTGTTTTCCAGCCATAATATTCTACTTTTACAGTAGATTGCTTAGCTTGGTTTTCGACACTGGCAAAAGTAGAATCTACTTCATAGAAATGCAGTTTTTCATTGTTCAGATAACGATCGATAGAGCCGATTCCGATTCCTTTTCCAGCTTTAAGGATATCAGCCCCCCAATCCTGCATATTGTGATAGGAGTCAAATCCTTCTTGTCCCACTTGAGGCAAAATAACAGCTTCGGTTTTTTTTCCAAAAATATCAATAGCATTTCTCCAATCCAGATACAGGCGATATCCTATTTTGTTGCTTTCCCATCCTGGTCCTTCATATCGGATATCAAAAGAATGATCGGTATGTTCTTTGGCTAATTTAAGTTTTTCGACATTTTTAAAAACGCCTCCAACGTATTTTCGTCCTTCCCATTTACCGCCTTCTTTAAGGGATATTTCTGCATAAGTTTTAGCATTTGCTGGGACATTGATTTTGTTTTGGGCATTAACAGCAGTAAATCCTGCCAATAATAGTGCTGCAATTGTATAAACTGTTTTCATTGTGTGAATTATGAGATATTATTAATCTATTTTAAATATTTTGTTCAAGAATTGTACTGTTGTATTTACTGTTTCATCAAACCAGGGATTTAAAAACCAAAAAGAATGTGGCGAATTTTCAAAAGTTTTGACTTCGTTATAAATTTTATATTGGTTTAATATTGCAATCATATCATCTCTTCCTGCATGAAACCGTTTTTTGCTGCTGTTAATGAATAGGGCAGGAGGTGTATTTTTATCAATATGGGTTAGAGCCGAAGCTTCTTTCCAGGTCTCAGGTTTTTCATCATAACTTCCTCCAAGCCATTGTGATGCTGCTGACCCTTCCTCAGATTCGGGATGCTTAAATGCCACGATTCCATCTATATCCACAATTGCCTGCACCGTGCTGGCTGTTTTGTTTAAGCTTTTGTTTTCAAAGTGCCTGTTATTATTTGTTGATCCTATTAAAGCAGCCATCTGTCCTCCCGAAGAGCAACCTAATATAGCAATTTTAGCAGTATCTGTGTTGAACTTTTCAGCATTTATTTTGATAAACTGAATCGCTTTTTTAGCATCAAAAATACCAGCAGGATATTTTGCTTCCTGCGATAATCTATATTCTATTGTAAAACAAGAGAATCCTCTTGAAGCCATTTCTTGTGCAAAAATCTCCATCTGGGATTTATTGCCAGATTTCCATCCTCCTCCGTGAAGGATAATTATGGCTGGATTTTTTTTATTTGTATAATATGCATCTAAGTGCAGCTGTCTGTCCTTTATTTTGTAATAAACTATTTCTTTTTTTTCTATTACATTGGGGTGGTTTCTGGGCTGGATCAAGGTTATAAAAGGATAGTTTTTTATCTCCTTATGATATACACTTTTTGGCGTATAGGATGTATCTATTGTGTTTTTGGTCTGTGCTTGAATGACAAGAGAAGTTAAAAAAAATATTATCAGCGATTTTCTCATTTTATTTCTTCAAGACTTTTTTAATTTAAAATAGGAGTTTGATTTTTAACTCAAACTCCTATTTCTACTAAACTCATAAATAACAAAAAACTAAAACTATTACAGGTATTAATATGCTGGATTCTGCGGGAAATCCTTATTTTGATTTAAATCTAAAGCTTTTTGAGGTATTGGTCTTAGAATTTTAAGATTGCCTCCTACACCGTTAAAAACGCTTGCATTAAGAACTTTAGGGTTGTATAAAACATTTCTTTCTACTAATGTTCCAGTACGTTTTAAGTCAAACCATCTTTTATATTCTCCTAGCAGTTCTCTTCCTCTTTCGTCTAATATTGTATTAATGTCAATAGTTGTCAGCACAGGTATTACTCCTGCAGTACCTCCTCCAGCTCTTCTTCTAACTTCATTTAGGCGTGCTAATGCCGTAGATGAATTACCTGCTTTG
This sequence comes from Flavobacterium aestuarii, assembly GCF_040049115.1. Taxonomy (NCBI): domain Bacteria; kingdom Pseudomonadati; phylum Bacteroidota; class Flavobacteriia; order Flavobacteriales; family Flavobacteriaceae; genus Flavobacterium; species Flavobacterium aestuarii. The sequence continues at coordinate 252,410 of NZ_JBDLZZ010000003.1, read as the reverse complement.
TAATAAGCTTCGGCTGCAATTAAATAGGTTTCACCTAATCGTGATAAAATAATATCTCTTGTACTTACTAGATTGTTTGTTGCAGTTCCTACTGGTGTTGTTGGATCGGGATCATCAAATTTTCTAACTGGTATTCCATAACAGTCTGTACTTCCTTTGTTGCCAGTCTGAACAAATTCAGCAGAATACTCTCCCCATGGGTGGTATACAAAATTTGAAGCTAATCTGCCAGCATGGGCTGTTTCCCAAGCTGTTTTATCGGCTGGAGTAAACCATTTTGGCTCATAAAAGTGTCTCACTTGCAATGCAGAAGGATTTGAGCTTCTGTAAAAAGGATAATAAAGAATTGTTTTAACCGATCCGTTTGCTTGGACTTCTGGTCCTTGAACCATTTCAGTCATAAAAGTAGCGCCCCATCTTTGATCGCCTTTTTCAAATAATCCCAGTGCATAATTTGTAGCAATTAAATTCTTGCTTCTTAAAGGAGCGCCGGTTTCCGATCCTCCTAAGTACGAACTGAAGTAGTAAAACTGGCTATTTCCTAATGTTCCAGGACTAGTACTTGTTGATGCCTTGTCGTATTGTACTGAGAAAATAGTTTCGGCATTCAAATCATTGCCTGGCTTGAATAATTGATCAAAAGGTATGTTTAATGCTTGTCCAGCAATTGCTTCATCGGCATAGGCAGCTGCTTTAGTGAAATCTGCAGCTTTTCCAAAAGTTTCATAACCTCTTGTCAGATATACTTTTGCCAATAAATCCTGAACCGCTCTCTTATTTACTTTTCCAGTAGATGCGTATGGTGCTGTCCCAATATTAGCAAGGGATTCTTCCAAGTCTTTGATAATGTGGCTGTATACTTCTTCAGCTGAATTTCTGTTGAATGATATAACAGCACTATTAATGTTTTCATCCACAATTGGAACTCCGCCATAGGTTTGTACTAATAAGAAATACGCATTTGCTCGTATGTATTTAGCCTCTGCTACTATTGATGGAATATTAGGCGTTTGTTCTGTAATTGCCGAATAATAAACAGTTTTATTTACAGACTGTATCGCCTGGTAGCAGCTTAAATACAATTGCTCAACACCTTCAGCATCTGGTATTAATTGAGTGTATTGGCTCAATCCTGCTGGTTCTGGAGTTGGTCCTTCCGAATACATATCTGTTCCAGAACAAAATAGCCATGGTGCACCGCCATAAATATTTTTGAGGGTTGCATAGTTTGAATTTGCTAATAACTGAAATCCTTTGGCAGTTTTATAAGTGGCATCAGCAGGAACATTTGATAAGCTTTCCTCTTCAATATAATCATTGCAGGAACTGAATACTGTAGCGATTAGCCCTAATACTATTATTATTTTTTTCATTTTATATCTTATTAAAATTTAACACTTAGCCCTAATTGAGTTGTAACAGATGCTGGACGATTTATACCGAAAGCTGCGCCAGCCCATTCTGGATCATATCCATCAAAATCTGTAAAAACAAATGGGTCTAATACATTTACATAGACTCTAAGATTGCTCATTTTTAGCTTTTTTAACAATTCCGTGTTAAAAGTATAGCCTAAAGATATGTTTTTAATTTTTACATAATCAACTTCTCGATAGTAAGCCATGTTGGATCCCCAAAAAGCACCAGCTCCAGTTGCTACCGGTCCTGGTCTTGGATTTTCATTTGAGGCATTAGGCGTTAAACCCGCACCGTTTGTAGGGATAAAATAATCCATTTTTATTTTTTGAAATGACCTTCCGCTAACATCGGCAAAATTTTTGTGAAAACTGCTCAGTACAGTCTGTCCTTGGCTAGTCAATATAGAGAAATTGAAATCGAAGTTGCCTACTTTTAATTTAGAGTACATGCTTCCTTGCCATTCTGGATTTACATTGCCAATTACAGTTCTGTCTTCTGAATCGAATTTTCCGTCACCGTTTAAATCTTTGATTTTTGCTTGACCTGGTGCCATTTTATAAAGAGCAGCCTCGGCAGCTTCGCTTTCTTGCCAAACTCCGTCATAAATGTAGTTGTAGTTTGGTTTCAGCTCTGAACCTAGAATTAAGTTATTTCCAATATCACTAGTTTGATCCTGGTTATAGATAGATTCTAATTTATTTACGTTTTTAGTAAAAGTAAAGCTGGTTTCCCAATCAACTAAATTTGATTTAATATTTTTAGTAGTTAATCCTATCTCTATACCTTTGTTACTTACAGATCCTACATTGGCATAGGTTTTATCCCAGCCCGTTTCATATGGTAATTTCTGCTCTTGTATTAATTTATCAGATAGACGGTCATAAACATCTACTGTTCCTGTAATTCTATTAGATAAGAAACCGAAATCAAGACCTAAGTTTAACTCTCTTGTTTTTTCCCAAGTCAAATTTGTATTGGCTAAGTTTTTAGACTGCCATCCTGATACAACATTTCCGCCATTGGCATAGAAAGTCTGCTGGTTTAATAAATCTTGAGAAGTATAAGGAGCTACATTGTCATTTCCTGTATAACCGATACTTGCACGTAATTTTAAATTTGAGACAGCATTGCTATCTGCTAAAAAGGATTCTCTGCTAATATTCCATCCCAAAGCTACAGATGGAAAACTAGTCCATTTATTTCCTTCTGCCAAAACTGAAGAACCATCCCATCGGGTTGATGCTGTAATTAAATATTTGTCTTTATATCCATAATTTAAACGCACTGCATACGAATTTAATGTGTTTCTTTCGTACCCAGAAGTTATCTGATAACTAGTTTGTACTCCTGAACCCATATTGTTTGAACCAACATCAAATGGCTGGTTGTTTGAAAACATATATGAATTTTCATCTGTATTAGAATAAAAACTTTGTAATAAAAGTGCGCTTACATTGTGAACTTCATTGAATGTATGCTTCAAGTCAATTTGATTATCCCAGGTATAATTGAAATTTTGCATGTTTTTGATAGAAGCTGAATTGATATTCCCCAATTTTACACCCGCTGTTGTTTGTGCACCATAAGCTGAGCTGTTTACGCCATTGTTAACACCTGCTGAAAACGAAGTTTTGAATGATAACCAGTTAAGAGCCTGGTATTGAAAGTATACGTTACCGATAGTTTTCCAGCTTTTTTGAGTTTGTGTAGAGTTAGCAATTTCCATGAATGGATTGACTGAACTTGTTTTATTGATCGCAAATACGGTACTGTTTGGATATGTTAATTTTCCTGGTTGAAAAAATAATTCTCCTATAATTTCATTCCCATCAGCATCTACTGCCCATGGAGATAACAAAGGACTGAATCTGGTTCCTTCCTGCATGGCAAGATCACTTCCCAGTTCTGTTTCAACACGTGCCATGGTCAGGTTAGCTCCTGTTGAAAATTTATCGTTTATACGGTGGTTTACACCTAACTTGAATGTATACTTGTCATTAGTGTCTTTGTCAATAAGTCCTTCATCCTTTTGAATACCAAATGCCATGTTGTAGCTTAAACCACTGTCAGCTCTTCCAGATAGGTTAATATAATTGTTAGATGTCATTCCTGTTTGCAATATTGCATCATACCAGTCAAAATTATATCCGCTGTTCGCTCTAGCCACTAATACCGGGCTTTGATTTCCAGCTAAGTCCGCAAGCTGTTTTGGTGTTTGTGTTAAAGGAGTTGCACTCATGTAAGCAGTTTGATGATATTGCCACCATTCAGCTCCTGACATGAATTCTGGCAATCTCACTGCTTTTTTAGTTCCATATGATGATTCTACAGATACACTGATACCACTTTTAGCAGATGTTCCGTTTTTTGTAGCAATTATAATTACTCCACTAGCACCTCTTGATCCATAAATCGCTGCAGATGATGCATCTTTTAAAACATCCATTCTGGCAATATCCTGTGGGTTCAAAAAGTCAATATTGTCTGTAGGTACACCATCTACCACATATAATGGTGTTGCATCAGTCAGCAAAGAGTTATTACCTCTGATTACCACTTTGTATCCATCCCCAGAACGGCCTGTACTGGAAGTGATCTGCACACCAGGCGTACTCCCTTGAATGGCTTCTAATGGATTTATTGCATTTCTTTCAGTAATTGTCTCTGGTTTAATAGTACTGATTGCCCCAGTCACATCTGATTTTTTTACCGATCCATATCCAACTACAACCACTTCTTTTAATGTCTGTTCTTCAGATTTTAATTTAATTTCTAAAGAAGTTCTGCCGGCAACCGTAATATTTTGTGTTTGAAAACTAATGAAGCTTGCTACCAATACTGCATTATCGGTAGTTAATTTTAAGCTGAATTTACCATCAAAATCAGTGCTTGTAGAGTTTGCGGTTCCTTTTTCAAGTATGTTTACCCCAGGCATAGATAATCCAGCATCGTCTTTTATGATACCACTAACTGTAGTATTTTTTTGAGCGGCCATTTCATTGGTCATGAAAAGCCCCAATAAAAGGGTTAAGACATAACAAAAGCTTATGCCGTTTTTAAAATGTTCTTTTATTTTCATAAAAATAATTGTTTGGTTGTTTATAAATAGTTTATTGTTGGTTTTTTATTTTAGTTCTTTATTAATTTGCCATTGATGTTTGTGTTTATAAATTTTAGGTTATTTACATTTTCTACTGAATAAGGTTCTTTTACGCTTTCGACAGTTACGTCTTTAAAAGTGATATTTTTAATGGGAGATTCAATATGTCCTTTTGCTAGAATACTGTATTTTCCGCCATTTTTTACCTTTACATTTTCCAGATAAATATTTTCTATTCTAGGCATAAAAGCTCCTGTTTGATTGCCATGTACATTATAAAACATATCTGCTTTCAATATAGCTTCTTTAACTTGTCCAATTTCTATATTTCTTACATAAAAGTTTTCTATCAGGCCACCTCTTTTGGTATTGGTTTTTAATCGAATGGCAATATCAAGATTAGGACTGCTCATTTTGCAGTTTTCTACAAATACATTGCTGACTCCCCCAGATATTTCGCTTCCTATAGTAACACCGCCATGCCCATCAAACATGGTACAATTTTGTACAATGATATTCTCACTTTTTATACCTGTTCTTCTGCCATCGGCATCGCGGCCCGATTTGATAGCAATGCAGTCGTCTCCAGTGTTAAAGGTGCAGTTTTTAATGATTACATTTTTTGAATATTCAGGGTCACAGCCGTCATTATTTGGACCGTGGCTATTGATAGTCACTCCATCTATAATTACATTCTCTGATTTTATGGGATGAATAACCCAAAATGGAGCATTAATAATCGTTATTCCTTGAATAAGTACATTTTTGCATTCAAAAAATTCTACAAAATTTGGTCTCAAATAATGCCCTTCACCAAAAATCCTTTCAGTAACAGGAATGCCGTTTTCTGCCATTTCTACCAAGCGCAATCGATTGAGAGGATCGCTCTGAGAAGAAATTCCTTTTTGCCATCCATATTGTTCGCTGCCTGCCCAAGGCCACCAGTTTTCCATGTCAGCTTGACCGTTTAAAGTTCCTTCGCCAGTTATGGCTACATTGTTTTTTTTGTATGAATAAACTAATGGTGAATAATTCATGAATTCGGTACCTTCAAATGAAGTGTGGACTAATGGATAATAATCTTTCGGATTGGTGCTGAAAAGAATTTCAGCATCTTTATCCAAGTGAAGATTAACATTATTCTCCAGATGGATGGCTTTGCATAAGTATTTTCCTTTTGGTATTACTACTGTTCCGCCTCCGTTTTGGTTGCATTCCTTGATAGCTTTATTAATTGATGCGGTATTGTCGAATGTAATGCTGGATTGCGCTCCATACTGCAGAATGTTATACACCTTATTTGAAAAACTTGGGTATTTAACCGATTTTACTATAGTTTCGATTTTCTCCCAATGTTCTGCTGGATTGTTTTCTTGTGCAAAAGCTGTTGACGCTGCTGCTAATGCACACACTACAAAAATGTTTATCTGTTGTGAAGTGTTTTTCAAAATTGTATGTGATTTGAATAGTTTCATCAGGGAGCTTTTGCTGAATGTGTAATTGTAATTATGTAATCGATTGCACAAACCTACGTATAATTTTTATATAAACAAAAAAATGTCGAATAAAAAATTATAAATAAAATAAAAAGCGGTTATTTTTGCTATATTCTTTATTTTATATTTAATTTTATAAATTTATTAAGTTTTAACTATTGCTTTTAATTCAAAAATTATAGAATAAATTAAATTTTATGCAATCGATAACATTGCTGAAATTATTTAATTTTTTTATTTTATTTTTACAGCTATAAATTATACTTCAAATTCCAGAATGGATCAAAAAACGACAATTTACGATATTGCCAAAGCACTGGATATTACAGCTGCTACTGTTTCCAGAGCATTAAATGGTAATCCTAAAATAAGTCAGGTTACACGACAGCTTGTATTGGATACCGCAGCTAAAATGAATTATAAGCAGAATAAACTGGCTCAATCGCTGCGCAGTGGCAAAAGCAATAACGTTGGCGTTATAGTTCCCCGCATTGATAGTAATTTTTTTGCTTCGGTTATTAGAGGAATAGAAGAAGAATTGCGCCCGGAAGGCTATCATGTAATTATCTGCCAGACACTTGAAGACGAAATGAGGCAGATTGAAAACATCAGTACTTTGCTAAATGCACAGGTCGATGGGATTTTGATGTCTATTTCCAATGTTTCTGAAGAAAATGATCATGTAATAAAAAATGTGGTTGACAAAAATGTGCCCTTAATCTTTTTTGACCGAAAGAAAAAAATGGACGGAGTCAGCTCTGTAACCATCAATGACTTGGAAGGGGGGTATTTGGCTACCAAAAATCTTATTGAGCAAGGATGCAAGCGTATTGCTCATTTAACTGGCGACCAGTCTCTGGAAATTTATGATAATAGAAATAAAGGATACCAGAAAGCATTATCCGACAGTGGTTTGCCATTCAATCCAGATTATGTTTTTCAAGTAAAAAGTAATGTTGATGCTGGAAGACAGGCGGTCGAAAGATTGCTGGCTTTGAATCCCCCGCCAGACGGAATCTTTTCTTCCAGTGATTTTGCCGCTCTGGGAGCCATTCAGGAATTGAAAGAAAGAGGTATAAAGATTCCCGAAGAGTTTTGTGTTTTTGGTTTTGGAAATGAGCCTTTTACACGATTTATGGAATTGTCAATTTCATCTGTAGATCAATCACCACTGGAGATGGGGAAGATGGCTGCCAAAGTTTTTCTGGAACAGATAAATAATACTGATAAAATAAAAATTGAAAAGAAAGTGGTGCTTAATCCTGAATTGCACATTCGAAAATCTTCTACAAGAATAAAATAATATGCCTTTAAAATACTTTTATTCTAAAAATCAAAAGCTGTTAGAAAAATTATCTAACAGCTTTTTTTTAACAAAATAATCTAAAAAAACTTTCTTTGGTATTATAATGAAACTCCTCTTTTCCAAGGAATAAAATCATTTTGATTTAAAATTGCTGCTTTGGTTTTTATAGTACCGCTCGCAACATCAATTATAAATTCAAGCATTTCATCTGCCATTTCATCAATTGATTTTTCACCAGTGATAATGCCCCCGGTATCAATATCAATGATGTCAGACATTTTTCTGGCAAGTTCAGAATTGGAAGACACTTTTACAACGGGTGCGATTGGATTTCCTGTTGGGGTTCCTAAACCTGTTGTAAATAATACCATATTAGCGCCAGAACCAACCATCGCTGTTGTACATTCTACGTCGTTCCCTGGAGTACAAAGCAGATTCAATCCCGGTTTCGTAATGTATTCTCCATAATCAGAAACGCCGACAATAGGGGAGGTTCCTCCTTTTTTTGCAGCTCCTGCAGATTTCATAGCATCTGTAATCAATCCGTCTTTAATGTTTCCTGGCGAAGGATTCATATCAAATCCCGAACCCGCGTCAACCACCGTTTTTTCATACCATTTCATTAATTCCAAGAAACGTTTTCCATCAGCATCATCATTGCATCGGTTGACTAATTCCTGCTCAACACCGCATAATTCTGGAAATTCTGAAAGAATAGTTGTTCCTCCCAATGCCGTAAGCAGATCCGAAGTTACTCCCAGTGTTGGATTGGCAGAAATACCAGAGAATCCGTCAGAACCGCCGCATTCCAGACCAATTTTTAATTTGGATAATGGCGCTGGTGTTCTTTCTATTTTATTAGCTTCCTTTATAGCTTCAAAAGTATCTTTTACCACACTGCTCATCATTGCTTCAATAGTTCCAATGGACTGCTGGTCGTAAATTAAAACTGGTTTTTTGCTGTCTGGATTTATGGCATCCATGGCTTCTTTGAAGATTGAAATCTGCAGGTTTTGGCAGCCTAAACTCAATACTGTAGCTCCTGCAACGTTTGGATTATTTACATAACCAGCCAAAAGTTTTGCTAAACTATGTGAATCCTGACGGATACCGCCACAGCCACCTTGATGCGTGATAAACTTTACTTCAATGTTTTTGAACACATCATTTTCAGCTGTTTTTGCAGCAGTTTCATTCGAACCATTTTCTGAATTGATAAGTGAACGCAATAACAATTGATAGTCATTTTCTTTTGGCTTCATCAATTCTTTTTCAAAAATATCTTTTAAAATTTCGATATTTCTGTTTTCACAAAAAACCAGCGGGAAAAACAGCCAGACATTCTCAGTTCCAACTTGTCCATCTTCTCTATGATATCCAAGAAAAGTCCTGTCTTTCCATTTATCGATATTGGGCACATTCCAGGCTATAGTTTCGGTTTTTCCAGTAACTTTATCACTTTCATGTTTTACATTTGCTGTAGAAAGCAGTCCTCCCTTTGCAATTGGCGCACTTGCTTTGCCTACCAGAACACCATACATAATGATACGTTGCCCTGCTTCAAAAGCGTGCAGTGCAATTTTATGTTTCATTTTCACATCTGATTCGATGGTGATGTCTTCACCTTCAAAAGAAACGACCTCGCCAGCAGCAAGATTTACTAATGCAACCGCCACATTGTCCGTAGGGTTTACTTTTATTAATTTCTTTTGCATCTCACTTAATTATAAATTTATACTCACTTTTTTATTGAGTGGCTAAGAGACTAAGTTTCTAAGCTTCAAAGTTTTATTTTTAATATTATAGCTTTAAAAATACTTTCTAAATCTTAGCCGCTTTGAAGCTAAATAAGTTAGAAACTATTAATTTGGGCGTGACCACAAGGGTCAGGCTGTTCGTTCCCGCTTTTTTATATGAGGCAGAAAAAGCCACATATAAAAAGAGCTCCACTGCCATCCTTCACGCAAGCGTTACCTAAACAGCTTTTCGTTTTTAATTACAGCGATACAGATTCAAAAGATTTTAAATAATTTTTAAAACCTTCTTCGATTCCGTTAGTATTTATTTCGTTTATGGCTAATTCTATTGCTTCAGATAAACCTTTTATGGCAGTTAAATCCTCATCCCAAAACTCAGTGTTTTGAAGTGTCTGCTCTACTGCTTTTGTTATATTATTCTCCCAGATAGCCTTAAAAGCATCTGTAATTTCTTTGCTGTCATCTACTGGTAAAGCTGCTCCATTCCAAGTTCCCTGATAAAAACGGATCAGGCATGCAAAAGCAAAAGTTAAGTTGGCAGGCACTTTGCCAAACTTGGAAGTGTAGCCCAGAATGCTTGGCAATACTCTTACTTTAAATTTAGAAATAGAATTTAAGGCAATACTGGAAAGGTTGTGTTTGATAAATGGATTTCTGAAACGATCCAGAATGTCTTCTGCAAACTGATCCAGTTCTTTTTTGTCCATATCAATTGTTTCATTGATTTCATCAAAAATTGCTTTATTGACAAAAGCTCCAGTAAAGTCATTATCGACAGTTTCTTTCACGGTTTCATTTCCATACATCAATGAAAAAGGAACCATTGCAGTATGTGCACCATTCAGGATTCTAACTTTTCGGGTTCTGTAAGGCTGCATATCGGCAACTATTTTTACATCTAGATTAGTTTTGTGGAACGGTAATTTTGCTTTCAGATCTTCACCGCCTTCAATTACCCAAAGGAAGAAACTTTCAGCCGAAACAATTAAATTGTCGGTGTAGTCCAGCTGCTTGTTATATTCATCAATTTCAGCTCTTGGATAACCTGGTACAATCCTGTCTACAAGTGTATTATGGAAAGAATTACTTTCATTAATCCAAGTAACAAACTCAGCTCCCAAATTCCAGTCGCTGCTGTATTTAAGGATAATTTCTTTTAAAGTATCAGCATTATAATTAATTAATTCACAAGGAATAATCGCTAATCCTTTCGTTTTGTCCCCGCCGAAATGCTTGAATCTTTCGTGCAGAAGAACAGTCAGTTTTGCAGGATAGGAACTTGGCGGCTGCATTACAGCAGTATCAGTGCTTACATAAGCAATTCCAGATTCTGTTGTATTTGAAATGATAAACTGCAGTTCTTCTTCTTTGGCCAAAGCCAAATAATTATTAAAGTCAGTATACGGATTAATTCCTGATACAAGATTCGTGATTAGTTTTTTCTCTTGAATCTCTTGTCCTTTTGTCAATCCTTTCATGAATAATGTGTACAGCCCGTCCTGATCGTTCAGCATGTTCACCATTCCATTTTCTATAGGCTGTACCACAGCGATTCCAGCATTGAAATCTGCAGTTTCATTCAGCTCTTGAAAAGCGTGATCTATAAAAGCTCTCAGGAAATTCCCTTCTCCAAATTGAATTACTTTGATAGGCTGTAATTTCTCTAATCCTAAATTTTTTCTATTTAAATTTTTCATTTTTTCCTTACTGTTATGGGCTTAAAGTATAAGCCTGATTTTTTTATAATAATAAACGACCGTTATCCTGGAATTTTAGTTTTAATCCTTTAATGAGGATTGGGGATTAAATGCTTTTCCCTAGTATTCAATCGCTTATTGAGCTTTTTGTTTCAATTTCCTCGGCAAATTTTGAGCATAATTAGTGCTGAGTGTTGTGGTTAGCTGGACCGTAACACTCTTGTTTTTTTGCACAGACTATTGATATTGTTTGGTTTACATCAGATTTTACTAATGGGTTTATTTTTGTCTGACTTCCTTGATAGTGGCTAATGTTTTTCGGACTTGAATTTCTAATACATCGACATCTCTGCTTAATAATATTTCGTTGGTTATAAGCTGAGAACCAATTCCTACGCAGGTCGCTCCGGCATCAAACCAGCTTTTCAGGTTATCTTTGGCAGTTGTTACGCCTCCCGTAGGCATGATGCTTGTCCAAGGGCAAGGTCCTTTTATGCTTTTTATGAATTGTGGTCCGTAGATTTCACCAGGGAATAATTTTACAATTTCACAGCCTAATTCTTCTGCTCTTGCGATTTCAGTAAGCGATCCGCAGCCTGGCGACCATAATACTTTTCGGCGGTTGCAAACGATAGCGATGTCTTCTCTAAAGACCGGAGTAACAATAAAATTTGCTCCTAGCTGCATGTAAAGCGAAGCAGCTGCAGCATCAGTAATCGATCCTACCCCCAGAATCATTCCCGGTAATTCTTTTATCGCATATTTGTTGAGTTCTCCAAAAATCTCAAAAGCAAAGTCTCCTCTGCTGGTAAACTCCATCAATCGGGCGCCGCCGTCATAACAGGCTTTAAGTACTTTTTTTGCTAATGTTACATCTGTATGGAAAAACAATGGAACTAATCCTGTTTCTTTCATTGCTGCTGCAACTTCTAACCGCGTATATTTTGCCATTTTTGTTTTTTTTAAGTTTCTGAGCTTCTGAGTTACTAAGTTTCTGAGTTTTTTAAAGGAACTAAATCTTAGCAGCTTAGTAACTCAGCATCTTAGAAACTTCTAAATATTTTTTATCTGGATACTAATCCAGCGGAATCACCTTCTGCCATATTTTCTACTTCTTTTAAGCTTGCCAGATTATAATCTCCTGCAATGGTATGTTTTAAGCAGCAGGCTGCAACTGCAAAGTTTAATGCTTTTTGGTTATTATTTGGATATTCTAATAAACCGTAAATTAATCCGCCCATAAAGGCATCACCGCTTCCAACACGGTCAATAACTGGTGTAACTTCTTTTACTGCACCTTGGTAGATTGCTTTTCCGTCAAATAATATACCGCCGATTCTTTGATGTGAAGCACTAACTGAATAACGCAGGGTAGTGGCAACTGTTTTTAGATTAGGAAGTAAATCAAATAAGGCTGTATATAAAGCAGGAAGTGATTTTTCGTCTTGATAGTTTGGATTTACTTTGTTTTTACCCAGCATAAAATAAGCTGTATCAATATCTCCTAAAACTACATTACAGTACTGCAGTAATTCAGGCATTACCTCACTTGGAGTTTTTCCATACTGCCATAACTTGGATCTGTAATTTAAGTCGCATGATATTGTCAGTCCTAATTTATGAGCAGCTTTAACAGCTTCTAAACATGCTTCGGCAGCACTTTCAGAAATAGCTGTAGTTATACCGCTCCAGTGAAACCACGCAGCGTCTTTCAATACATTTTCCCAGTCTATAGTTCCTTTTTCAATAGTTGCCATAGAACTATACGCTCTGTCATAAACTACGTTGCTTCCTCGTGTTCCGGCTCCTGTTTCAAGAAAATAAATTCCTAAACGTTCTCCTCCAAAAACGATGTTTTTGGATTCTACGTTCATTTTTCTCATTTCTCTTAAGGCGCAGGTACCAATCTCATTTTCTGGTAATCGTGTTACAAACTCAGCGTTTACACCATAATTTACTAAAGAAACAGCAACGTTAAATTCGCCTCCGCCATAAGTTGCTCCAAATGATGTAGCTTGGCCAAAACGTAAATTCCCTTCTGGTGAAAGGCGTAACATTATTTCTCCGAATGAAACTACTTTACTCATATTGTTTTATTTTTTTTACCAATAAAAATTTTCTTTTTACCATTAAGAGATTAAGGAAATAAAGTTTTGAGCCTAATGAACCTTAAATATCTTAATGGTTTATTTTTTATTTAGCTACAGATTAAAAGATTATAATGATTCTTATTTTCTTAAAATAAATCGGCCTATTCTGCTTGCTATTTTTTTTAAAACTTAATGAACCTTAATGTCTTAATGGTTCAAAAATGAATTAGAATTTGAAATATTCTTTAGCATTATTATAACTGATATCTGAAACCATTTTGCCTATCCATTCCATATCATTAGGAAGTTCGCCTCTTTTAATTTCATCTCCTAAAAGATTACAAAGAATACGTCTGAAATATTCATGCCTTGGGAAAGATAAGAAGCTTCTGGAATCAGTCAGCATTCCGATAAAGCAGCTGATAAGCCCCATGTTTGAAAGTGCATTCAGCTGATTGGTCATTCCGTCTTTTTGGTCTAAAAACCACCAGCCTGAACCAAATTGAACTTTTCCTCTAACGCTTCCGTCATTAAAGTTACCAATCATGGTAGCCATAACTTCATTGTCAGCAGGATTCAGATTATAAATAATTGTTTTTGCTAATTTATCTTTGCTGTCCAAAGCGTTTAAGAAACCAGACAGTTTTTGAGCCTGCGGGTAATCTCCAATAGAATCCCATCCTGTATCAGGTCCAAGAATACGGTGCATACGGGCATTGTTGTTTCTCAATGCTCCTAAGTGCAGCTGCTGTACCCATCCAAATTCGTGGTAGGTTTCAAACAGGAAGAATAAAACTGCACTTTGAAATTTCAATGCTTCTTCATTGCTCAATACTGCATTTTCTCTTTTCTTTTTGAAGATAGCATTTATTTCGCTTTCAGTGTAGTTTTCAAAGTAAACCTGATCTAAACCATGGTCACATAATCGGCATCCGTTTTTGTCAAAATACTCAATTCTATTTCTCAAAGCGGAACATAAATCTGAATAGGTATTGATAGTTACTCCTGCCACTTGACCCAATGTGTCAATGTAATCATTGTAACCGTCATTTGAAATAAGGATTGCCTTATCAGGTCTAAAAGCAGTACTTACTTTTGTAGTGAAATCACTTTTTGCCAATTGCTGATGGTATTCCAAATTGTCAATTGGATCTTCAGTGGTACATACAAATTCTGCATTTACTTTTTTAAGTAAGTTTCTTGTACTGTATTCTGGAGAATTTATTTTTGCAGAAGTCTGCTCGTAAATTGATTCTGCTGACTTTTCGTTTAATAGTTCAGTGATGTCAAAATAACGGGCCAATTCTAAATGTGTCCAATGGTACAAAGGATTACGCATTGTGTAAGGAACAGTTTTTGCCCAGTTTATGAATTTGTCTTTATCTGAACCGTTCCCTGTGATGAATTGCTCGTTGATTCCTAAAGTACGCATAGCACGCCACTTGTAGTGATCTCCGTTTATCCAAACATTGGTGATATTATCAAAAATTTTATCTTCGGCAATAAACTGCGGGTTTAAGTGATTGTGATAATCAATTATAGGCTGATTTTTGGAGTAATTATGATATAATTCTTCAGCAAATTTATTTTCTAATAAAAAATTATCGTGTATGAAACTAGTACTCATTATAAACGTCTTAAAAGATTATTACTCGTTTGATGGTTTTCCGATAGTTGCAAGAATTCCACCATCTACGTAAAGGATGTGTCCGTTAACGAAATCACTCGCTTTTGAAGATAAAAATACAGCAGCGCCTTGTAAATCTTCTGGATCTCCCCAGCGGTTTGCCGGTGTTCTGCTAATGATAAATTCGTTAAATGGGTGTCCGTCTACTCTAATAGGAGCAGTTTGAGTTGTAGCAAAGTATCCAGGACCGATTCCATTTGTCTGGATATTGAATTTTGCCCATTCTGTAGCCATGCTTTTAGTAAGCATTTTTAAACCTCCTTTTGCAGAAGCATAAGCACTTACAGTATCTCTTCCCAGTTCGCTCATCATTGAACAGATGTTGATGATTTTTCCTCCGGTTCCACGGGCAATCATTCCTTTGGCAACTGCTTTTGACATAATAAAAGGACTGATTAAATCTACATTAATAACTTCTGAAAAATCAGCAACTTCCATGTCAACAATAGGAGTTCTTTTGATAATTCCAGCGTTATTGATCAGAATATCGATTGGGCCGACTTCAGCCTCGATTTTTTTAATATTTTCAATTACAGCTGCTTCATCGGTTACATCAAATATATATCCGTAAGCATCAATTCCTGCTGATTTGTATTCAGCAACAGCATTATCAACTGTTTCTCGTGAAGAACGATCGTTTACAACAATTTTTGCGCCAGCATGACCAAGTCCTTTTGCCATTGCCATTCCAAGTCCATGTACTGCCCCGGTTACAAGTGCTGTTTTTCCAGTTAAATCAAAAAGGTTGATTGACATAATTTTTATTTAATAGTTATTAATTATCTTAAATCTGTTATTTTACACACATCCATATCTCCATAGTCTAAGTTTTCACCGGCCATTCCCCAAATAAATGTATAGTTACTTGTGCCTGAACCAGAGTGGATTGACCATGGCGGTGAAATAACAGCCTGGTGATTGTTCATCCAGATATGTCTTGTTTCCTGCGGCTGTCCCATAAAGTGGCATACTGCTTGATTTTCTGGAATATCCAGGTAAAAATATACTTCCATTCTGCGGTCGTGAACGTGAGCAGGCATAGTGTTCCAAACACTTCCCGGCCTTAATTCGGTCATACCCATCTGTAATTGGCAGGTAGTAACAACACCGCCAATAATCATTTGATTTACGGTACGGTGATTTGCTGTTTCCATTGTGCCTAATTCCAGTTTTTTAGCTTCAGCCAAACTTACTTTTTTAGTTGGATAGCTGGTGTGGGCAGGAGCAGAGTTGATATAAAATTTTGCAGGATTTTTTGAATCTGCACTTTTAAAAATCACTTCTTTATTACCGCTTCCAATATATAAGGCATCTTTAAAACCTAATTCATATACTGTTCCTTCAACAACTACAGAGCCATTTCCTCCCACATTTATAATTCCCATTTCTCTGCGTTCAAGGAAATACCCTGCTTTTAATGGATCAATGGTCTCTAGAATTAAATCTTTAACCGGGACTGCTGAGCCAGCAATATATCGGTCATAATGAGAATAAGTTAATACAATCTCATCCTCCTGCATTAAATTATCAATCAGGAATTCATCTCTTAATTGTTTAGTGTCGTAATGTTTTACTGCTTCTGGATTTGAGGCGTATCTGAAACTATATTTTGTCATAATATCAAGTTTTATGTAATCGATTGCACAAAATTATATTTTTATATTTAAAAAACATAATTCAAATTCAATTTTATTTGTTTTTGAATGTTATAATTCTACTTTTTTCATTTTTGGAACCAAAATATGCATAATTAACCAGGCTAATAAGTAAGCAGCTCCGCAAATGCAGAACATGATAAAGTATCCTGTTTCTATCTGTCCAATTTTGGTGTAATAAACAAACATATTTTTCTGAACCAGTAAAGTTAACAAAATTCCGCCTAGCGCCCCGAACATCCCTCCAATTCCTGTTACTGAAGCTGTTGCGTTTTTAGGAAACATATCTGATACTGTTGTAAAAATATTGGCACTCCATGCCTGATGAGCAGAGACAGCAAAACCAATAACAAGAATTGCCCACCACATATTAATTGATCCTAAATACTGTGAAAACAAAACTGGCAAAACCGCAATTGCATATAGCAGCATACTTGTTTTGCGGGCTTTGTATGCAGGCCAGTTTTTGTTTATCAGCTTTAAAGGGAGCCATCCTCCGCCAATACTCCCGATGCTTCCAATAACATAGACCAAGGCACATGGCCAGATAATTTCAGTAGCAGTAAGCTTATATTGCTTCATCAGGAAATCAGGCAGCCAGAATAAATAAAACCACCAGACAGGATCGGTTAATAGTTTGCCAATTGCAAATGCCCAAGTCTGGCGAAAAGTAAGCAGTTTTAGCCAAGAAGCTTTCTCTGTATTTTCTTCTTCAATTGCTTCAGTCTTGTCTGTAGTAATGTATTCAAGTTCTGCCTGTGAAAGGCGTTTTTGTTTTTGAGGCACTTCATAATAGACGAACCATAAAAACAGCCATATAAAGCCAATAATACCCGTTGCAATAAATGCCCATTGCCAGCCATAATTTTCAGCAATAAATGGTACAGATAATGGAACAATTATAGCTCCGATGTTGCTTCCTGAGTTAAAAATGCCGGTCGCTAATGCCCGTTCTTTCTGAGGAAACCACTCAGCAGTAGCTTTTATTGCAGCAGGGAAATTTCCCGCTTCAGTGACTCCTAAAAATATACGTGCAATTATAAAACCTCCAGTTCCAGTCGCAAAAGCATGACCGATAGCCGCTAAACTCCATAGGCCAGTTGCTATTGCATAACCTAATTTTGTTCCTAATTTATCAATAAATCCTCCTGCCATCAGCATTCCTAAGGCATAGGCAATTTTAAAAGCTATCTCAATATTTGCATAATCAATAACTTCCTGTTCAGGTGACCAATGAAAAGCTTCTGCTAAAAATGGCCTTAGGTAACTTATTACATTCCGATCTAGATAATTTACAGTTGTTGCAAAAAAAACTAAGCCGCATATTGTCCAACGATATTTTCCTATTGTAGCGTTCGTTTGATTCATGAGTAATTGTGTGGTTTTGGCTGTTTTTTGGTTTGGTTTTAATTTTAAAGATCTGTAATAGGGCTGTAGTCAGGAACCAATGATCGCATAACAATCCAGCCTATAAGATAACATACTGCGCATATTGAAAAAATTATAAAATAGCCAGCCTCAATTCCTTTGAAACCTATAAATATCATTTCACTTTCTTTGCTATAGTCAAATAACATCCCTGAGCCTTTATTTATTAATGTAGATCCAATTCCTCCAGCCAATCCGCCAATTCCTGTAATGGTTGCAATTGCTTTTTTAGGGAACATATCTCCAACAGTGGTAAAGATATTGGCAGACCAAGCCTGGTGTGCGGCACCTGCAATACCAATTATAATTACAGGCAGCCAATATGAAATGTATCCTAATGGCTGTGCTATTAATGCTAATAATGGGAAAAATGCAAAAATCAGCATTGCTTTCATTCGTCCATCGTATGGGTTCATCCCTTTTTTCTCTACAAAATAAGTTGGAAGCCACCCTCCAATGATCGAAAGCAAGGTGATCATATATAAAACAAATAATGGGAAAGCAGCTTCTGTTGAATCCATTTCGTACACAGAGCTTAGGTATGCTGGGGTCCAGAATAGGAAAAACCACCAGACACCATCGGTCATGAATTTGCCAAATGCAAAAGCCCAAGTCTGCTTGTATCTGAAGCAGTCTATAAGCGATACTTTAGCAGCAGTTTCAGGTACATAGCCTATGATTTTGCTATCTGCGACAGCATCTTGCTGTATATAGGCCAATTCATCCGCACTGACTTTGGGGTGTTTTTCTGGTTTATCATAAATATAAATCCAGAACCCCATCCAGACGAAACCTAGTGCACCAATAATGATAAAAGCCATTTCCCATCCAAAAGATTTAGCAATAAAAGGAATAGTTATAGGTGCAGCCAAAGCACCAACAGTAGCACCCGCATTGAATATACTGGTAGAGAAAGCTCTATCTTTTTTTGGAAAATATTCGGCTGTGGTTTTTATAGCGGCAGGGAAGTTTCCAGCTTCGCCCACTGCCAGCACAAAGCGGGCAAATATGAACAAGGTTACACTTACTGAAATAATCAGGCTAGTATCTTTTATAGTACTTATTGCCTCTTTTGCTCCTTCAAAACCTACAAACCAATTTCCTGTGATAATTCCAGCAGTTGCTATACCGCAAAAAGCGTGCAGACAGGCTCCTAATGACCAGATACCTATTGCCCAGAGAAAACCTCTTTTGGTATCCATCCAATCCACAAACTTTCCTGCGAACAATAATGAAACGGCATAAAATATAGAAAATAGTGCTGTAATGTTTCCATAATCATTGTTGGTCCAGTGAAATTCGGGTGCAATGAAATCACTCCATGTCAATGAAAGCACTTGTCTGTCAAGATAGTTGATAGTGGTTGCAAAAAAGAGCATTGCGCAGATTGTCCATCTATATTTACCGATATTTTTATTATCCATTAATCTTTTGTTTTTAAATTTTTTTAATAGCTTAATTGAAATATAATCATTTATGCAATCGATTACACAAAAATAGTTTTTATTTTTATATATACAATTTATTAACTAGTTTTTTTTTAAAACAATAATTATATTTCGTTTTTTTTGCTGTAAAGATATGAATTGCTTTTACACAATCGGTTGTTTTAAGTGTGAAAAAGTATTTTGTTTTACAAAAAATATAAATTTTATGTTTTTTGGAGTTTTTAACAGTAAATACAGACTCTTTGAAAAAATCTGATGCCTTCAGGTAACAGTTTCCAGGAATGTAAGGGATATAAAATGGGTATTAAGAAATTTTCTCTCCGGTCGTAATAATAGCTGAAAAATGTATTTGGAAGAGAAATCACTGCATAAATCAGAGGCAAGAATTAAAAAAAGAACCTTGAATTCAATTAATAATAAAACAGATCATTTAAAAGAAATTCACCTTTCGTTTTTTTCTCTTTTAATTTTTTTACAATTTTCAAGAAGGCAATAGCAGTGATATAAGCATCGCCCATTGCGGTGTGACGGTCTTTTTTGGAAATATCAAATTTATCGGCGAGATCGTCCAATGCATAATGATCCTTGTATTCCAGTAAATTAGATCTGATCAGTGTTTTTTTATATAGAAATGCAGTGTCCAATGTTTTATTTGTCAGTGCAGGAAGTCCATTTCGTTCCAAAGCACGATTGATCATGGTGATATCAAATATAGTATGATGGGCAATGATAATTGAATCTCCTAAAAAATCTAAAAACTGCTGAAGAACTTCTAATTCGCCAGGTTTTTTCATAACCAGATCCCTTAGAATACCATGAATCTGTACACTGCTTTTGTCATAATGTTCCTGG
Organism: Flavobacterium aestuarii; assembly: GCF_040049115.1. Classification (NCBI taxonomy): domain Bacteria; kingdom Pseudomonadati; phylum Bacteroidota; class Flavobacteriia; order Flavobacteriales; family Flavobacteriaceae; genus Flavobacterium; species Flavobacterium aestuarii. The sequence goes on along the minus strand of NZ_JBDLZZ010000003.1, from coordinate 232,475 downwards.
TGTATGTACATTTCGAAACTTTCAGAAATGGCTATGATGTTATTTTGCAAAGTGATAGCCCCAATACATAGAATCCGATCATTATCATAGTCAAAACCTGTGGTCTCAGTATCTAAAACTACAAAACGAACACTTTCAACGGGGCACAAAAGTGATTCATCAATTGGTTTTTTTGATATTTTTAAAAAATCAGATAATTGAGTTTTCCATTCTGTCAAAAAGTTCTTCATTACAATATGTTTGATGGATTAAAACGAATTGAAATAATTTCCTGCAGTTCCTTAATGGTTTTAAAAGTGCTTTTTAGCTTAATCTTTTCTAACTTTGTAAGATGTTCAAGTGCAATATACTGCCCAGAATCATTATGAAGCAATCCTTGTTTGGTTCTGAATTTTAACAGCGCTCTATAGGAATAGGAACAAGATAAATATAATTCTCTGTTTTGAGGTTCCAATTCGGCCAATTTTTCAAAACGTTCCGGAGTATTGCTGATTGATTTTACTGAATGCGATAAGATTAATACTCTCGCAGCATCGCTCAGAGGCATTAAGGCTCTTCTTTTTATATCAAAGAAATCTTTGTTCGCACCATCCTGTTCCAATAAAAATTGCCTGAAAAACCCAGTAGGAGATGGACTCTGCAAAGCACCGCTTACTAGATGAAGATAAAATACAGGATTAGCCTTTATGTCCTCTAATATAAAATCCGAAAGTTTGTTTACTAATTCGCTATCACCATAAGACAGGCTGTAGTCAAAAAATATAAAGGATAATAGGACTTCATCTTTTCCAGTATTTGTGATCCAATGATGTACCAGTTTTTTCCATTCTTCCAGGCTTAAGCACCATTTTGGATTGGATGCCATCATTTCGGCAGGGCAGTATTCGTATCCAATTTCAAATAATCCTTTATTAACGTGAGCAGCTAACTCCAGGAAGTATTTCTTAGTCTTTTCTTTTAATTCTTCGGGAACATCTTCATATACCAAGGCATTGTCTTGATCGGTCTGCAGTAATTGCTCGCTTCTTCCTTGGCTTCCCATAGCCAGCCAGCCAAATTTTACTGGCGGTGGTGTACTCATTTTTTTTAGCGCAATAGTTATCACTTGCTGAATGCAGACATCATTCAATTCTGTAATGATTTTTGATGTTAATGTTATTGGGATGTTTTGGTCTATATACCCTTGCAATAACTGCATGATGCTAGCCCTTATAGGTTTTATTTCTTTATATTTTTTGGCTCTTTTTACAGCTTTTATCAATACAGCAGGATTATTTCCTAATGATACCATTACATCATGTTTGGATAGAATTCCAACAGCCTTTGTATTAGGGGTGCCGTCTTTGGTAAGGCAGATATGGCTAATGTTGCTTTTCATCATGGCCATCTGAGCCTGTGTTGTAGTCAGTTTTTTGTGATAGGTTATAACTGGGCTTGTCATAATTACCGAAGCTGAAGATGTTATTGGATATTCACCAGTGACAATTTTATTCCTCAAATCTTTATCTGTAATAATACCTATAGGAAGTTTATCTTCTACGACAAGTATGGCGCCTACATTTTTCTTGGTCATTATTTGGGCAATCTCTTTAACAGGAGTTGCAGAGGAGCATGTAACTATTTTTTTAGAATATTTTACAGGGTGAATATCTAATATTTGAGGCTTATTATCCAAAAGATCTCCAGCCAAGGTTTCGCCATACAATTTCCCTCTATAACTTTCAGAATAGGGATTTTGGGTATTGGAAGCAAAACTCTGAATTAAGAAGTCTCCAACATTCTTATTCATCAACGCATACGGCTTGAAAACTGCAATAGGAATAGCATACAGAATGGTTTCTTCATAGGCTCTCGATTCCATCTGGTAGTTTTCATTTGCTATCAGGGGTCTCAGGCCAAAAATATCTCCTTCATCGCACATATCAATAGTGTCATTTTTCACTCCCTTTCTAAGAGCTACTGCACCTTTGTGCACTACATAAAAAGAGTCGTGAGTTTCTTCGTTTTCGGCAAAAATAACACTGTCTTTTTCTTTGTAAATAATTGAAATCTGCTCAGAAAGCACTTCAATATCATTTTGATTTAAAAAAGTAAAAGGAGGGAAGTTCTTAAGAAAATCGGCAACTCTATGCGAAATAGTATTTTTCATCTGATGAGAATATTTTTTGGTACTGGATTTTTATATAAAAAAAACACAGCTACTTTTCGGTAACTGTGTTTTTAGTATTTGTTTTTTCAAATGATTTTGATGCTAATGTAGAAGAATATAAAGAAACACAAAACGGAGTGATGTACGTTAATACAATTCTTAAAACATTTCTAAAAGTAAAATTACTTTCCCAGATTACGTCATAGCTGTTAATTGTGTTCAATATTGTTCCCACTACAACAGCAATAATTATGGCGTTTTTTATGTTTTTGGAAAGCATATTATTTCTTTTTGGTCACTTTCATATTTATTATTTCTACAAATAATGAGAACGAAATGGCAAAGTATAAATATCCTTTTGGAACAGGAGTTACATGACTTCCAAAAATAAGGGCATTAGACAAATGCGCGCTTTCTGTTAACAACATGAATCCAATTAAAATCAAAAAGGATAACCCTAATATTTGAATAGAAGGATGTTTGTTTACAAAATTCCCAACAGGAACGGCAAACTGCATCATAATCAAAACCGAAATAATTACAGCGGTAATCATGATAATCAAGGCACCTTCAACACCGTTAGTCATCCCGACTGCAGTCAAAATACTGTCAAAAGAGAAAACCAGGTCAATCATTATAATCTGAAGAATGACACTCTGAAAAGACTTTGCGGCTGCTTTGCCCAATTCTTTCTCCTCATGACCTTTTTCGTCTACTTTCTCGCGGATTTCATTGGTGCTTTTATAGATCAGAAACAATCCTCCAAATAATAAAATAAGGCTTTGTCCCGTAACGCCTGCATGAAGCCAGTTCCAGTCAATCGTGAACCAGGGTTTCTTCATTTGAGTAAGGAAATTAATTCCAAACAAAAGCGCTATTCTCATAAACATAGCCAAAAACATACCCACTTTGGTTGCTTTTTTGCGGTCTTCTATAGCTAATTTTCCGGTTGCAATTGAAATAAAAATGATATTATCAATTCCTAAAACAATTTCCAAAAAAGTAAGCGTTAATAAGGCAATCCATGCATCTGGATTCAAAAATACTTCCATGCGTTGTTAGTTTGTTTATGATTTATTGTTTGTTGTTTGTTGTTTGACGAAATTGCTTATTCAACCTTCTGAATTTTGCTATCTAGATTCTCTAATCTGCAATCTTGATAACCGTTCCTTTTTGTTTCGAATCGGATCCTACCATTCCAAATTCAAAGGTATAGGAATTTTTTGAGGTAGTCAAAATTTTCATGCTGATCGCTTTCTCTTCGGCCTTATTTTTCGGGTGTTTCTTCTGTAAAACGTATTCGCAGTCATTCACCCAGCGAACGGTTGAAGTATCTGTTTTTCCTTCAAAAGTCTCAATTTCAATACTATCATTGCGCTCAAACATCGTTGTTTTTTTTACGCCGTCAATTTCGTATTCAAACTTAAATTTTCCAGTCTTGAAATCTTTGCAGTTTCGTTCAACATTATAACACGACAGTAGTGAGAGCAAGGGAAGGAGGAAGATTATTTTTTTCATTTAGGTAGTTTTGATATTTTGATTAGCTTTAAGCAATAAGCCATAGGCTTTAAGCAGTGACAATGCCTATGGCTTATTGCTTAAAGCTTTTATATTATTTCATTCGTCTAAATTCTTCTTCAGTAAAATTTTTAATCGATTTTTCCTGAGCAAATTTATCGGCATTATAACTGTTTGACTTATTTCGAGGAATTGATAAACTATCCCATTCACTGTTTTTAAGCTGTTTGGCATAAAAAACAATCTGCCCAATATGATACGGATAATGCGCCAGCTGTCTGTTGATAGCTTCAATAACTGTGTGCCCCTCATTTCGGATATAAATAATCTCCGAAAGCTGTTCGGGCTGTAAGCTGTTCAATGCTCCCAAAAAGCAATCCCAGCCGGTCTCCCAGACTTTTAATACCTGTTCTTTTGTCTGCAGATCATTTTCAAATTCGCCGTCTCTGTTTCTGGTTTCCTTTTCGCCATCGGTGGTTAGGAAATCCGTCCAGCGCGACAGCATGTTGCCTGAAAGGTGCTTTACAATCACGGCAATGCTGTTCGTGTCTTCGTTTATGGATACAAATAATTGTTCCGGTTCCAATTGTTCCATCGCTTTTTCTCCCAGCATTTTATAGTAGAGAAACTGCTTTTTTACGCTTTCAAGATAGGAGGTAGCTGTGTTCATAATATCAGATATTGTCATTAATTTTCAACCCATTCAAATAAATATTCATTCTTAAATTCGATATTAAATTTTTCTAACAAACCTAAATATTCATCTCTGAAAGTTTTCTTCTGATGATGAGTTTTCTGGTTTTGTATATATTCGATAACATTACTCAATTGGCTATGGCTATATGAAAACGCTCCAAAACCATCTTGCCAATTAAAACCCAACGGACAAAAATTATTGTCTTTTATGAAATTATTAGATGCTTTTTTAATTTCTCTAACCAAATCCGATAAACAGCACGTTGGTTTCATTCCAATAAAGATATGAATATGATCCGGCATTCCATTTATGGCTAGTAACTTTTGATCTTTATTGGTTACTATTCCCGTTATATATTTGTATAATTCTTCTTCCCATGAATGGCTGATAAGAGATTTTCGATTTTGAACTGCAAAAACAATTTGAATATAAATTTGAGAATAAGTATTTGCCATATATATTCTTAAAATTAATTATTTGTTAGCTTTATATTGACCGATAAACATTCAACCCCGCTGGGGTTGTTGTCACGTGATTTATTATTTTCTATAGACATGCAACCGCTCTGCGGTTTTTAATTGTTTAGTTTTTTAATCTAAGCGTTATTATGTATTCTTAGAAAATGTATCATATATTTTATGACTCAGAAAACTAGTTATAATTATTCAACCCCGTTGGGGTTGTTGTAACGTGATTTATTATTTTTTATAAACATTTAACCGCTCTGCGGTTTGAAAACTCTTGATTGATAAACATACAACCGTGCTGGGATTGTTTTGACATTATTTCATATTTCTATAAACATATAACCCGCTGGGGTTACGAACATCTATTGAAAATTTTAGTGTGCATAACTATTTATTTCTATAAATTATTAATTATCTTGTTGTCGCTGAATTTTTCTTGAAAACCCCAGCGGGGTTTAATGCTTATAGAAAATGTGTAGAGTATTGTGATTGACCCCAGCGGGGTCGTATGTTTTTTTCAACAATAAGCTAGCTTAGACGATTTATTCAATTTTTATATCATATTTATCCAAAAGCCCCGCAATTCCCTGACTCGAAAATTTTGCTTTTTTCATTGGGTTGAATTCGGGATCGATTTTATAATTGTAAGCAGTCGTAAAATCGGCACCGGCTAAAATGGTATCGTTAAAAATAGCATTGTCTAAATTACAATTTCCAAAAACAGATTGGGTTAAATTAGTTCCAATAAAAGTTACTTCTTTCAAGGAACAGGAATTGAATTTGGTTTTCGGCATTTTTTTATTAGCAAAAGAACTATAATCCAAAATACAATCCTGAAACAGCACATTGAACAAAAAATCCTGACAAGACTGAAATTGAATTCCCATTAGTTTACAGTTCCTGAAGTTGACAGTCTTCAGGCTGGAACCTCCCAATTGGGTCATTGATAAGTTGCATTCTATGAATTCGCAGTCCATAAAACTATTGTTAGAGAAATCACTATTCGAGAAATCACAGTTCTTGAAAACGCAGTCTTCAAATTCACGATTGTGAATCTTCTTGTCAATATAGTTTATTTTTTCAAATGTTTTTTGAATGTGTATCAGGTCTTCCATTAGTCGTTAAATATGCCTTTCATTATTATTTTCAATCCCATAAACATCAAATACATTGAGGCAAGGCAGGCAATGATTCCAATTCCTAAAACCAAATAATGCCAATTGGTATGCTGGTTCATAAATGCATTGTAAATCACGGATGGACCTATAAACATAAGAGGTAAAGCTCCCGTTAAATATTTCATTCCCTTTGCCAAAAGTTCTTTATTTGCCATTTTTAAAATTGAAATTGTAAACCGTAACCGTTTTGATTGGCAACTATATTTAATTCAAATTTTGAATCGTTTGTTGCAGATTTTTTTAAGCCTTCATTATAAAGAGCAAGAGCATCATTTAGTTTTTTAGTTCTTCCTGATAATACAGGAATTGAGGTTACTAATGAGGCTAACCCCACATAAGTAAGTGCTGTAGGATATTTTACATCTGCGGTTGCTCCTCCAATTAGGTCGCCTAAGATTAATCCTCCACCAAATCCAAGTAAAAAACCTCCTATACCTCCTTTAGTTCTGTAAGATTTGTAAAGAGCTAAAGCCTCAGTGTTAGATGCTAATAATGTTTTGACTTCTTTTGGCGAAATTTGTTTTCCTTCCAGAAGAAAATGATTTTTCTCGATTGTTATTTCCTGCGAAAAGGCTGTTGCAGAAAGAAGAATGGCAAATAGAGTAATGAGTTTTTTCATTTTTATTATAGATTTTATTGTTTCCAATTGTCAACGGCTTTCCTTACGCTTCCGTATTTTGCAAGCAGTTCAGAACCTTCTTCGTAGGTTACTGGAATTTCTCCCATAATCATTTTTACACCGCGGTCTACCAGTTTGCTGTTGCTTAACTGCATATCGACCATTTTGTTTCCTTTCACTTTTCCAAGCTGAATCATCGTAGCTGTCGAAATCATATTCAGAACCAACTTTTGAGCAGTTCCAGCTTTCATTCTAGAGCTTCCTGTTACAAATTCAGGACCGACAATAACTTCGATAGGGAATTTTGCCTTTTGCGAAAGCGGGCTCCCAGCGTTGCAGGAAATACTTCCGGTGCTGATATTCTTTTCGTTGCAGGCCTGTAATCCTCCAATAACATAAGGCGTTGTTCCCGATGCGGCGATACCAATGACAACATCATTTTCATTGATATTGAATTCCTGTAAGTCAATCCAAGCTTGGGTTGCATTATCCTCGGCATTTTCTACGGCTCTGCGGATGGCTTTGTCACCACCGGCTATGATGCCGACAACCAGATCGAACGGAACTCCAAAAGTAGGAGGACACTCAGAAGCATCAACAACGCCCAAACGTCCTGAGGTTCCTGCTCCAATGTAAAATAAGCGTCCGCCCAGTTTCATTTTAGAAACAATTTCTGTTACTAATGTTTCTATCTGCGGTAAAGCTTTTTCGACGGCAAGAGGTACGGTTTGGTCTTCCTGATTGATATTGGTTATTAATTCTCGAACGGACATTTTTTCGAGATGTTCGTATTTCGAAGATTGTTCGGTGGTTTTGGTGAAAGTCATTGTTTTTAAGGTTCAAAAGTGTAAAACAAACACGGTTTATTTAGTATTACAAACTTAAATAATTTAATAGTAGCAACCGTGTTATAAGATAAATTTTAGAGGATGATTTTAATTGTTTTCATCATCTGTTTTATGGCTCATAAGTCCAGACATCATCACTAATGCGCTCAGGATAATGACTTGTATAACCAATGAGTTATTGACTAAATCAATTACTTGATTGTCAGGAATTGACAGGAACAGTAAAATGGTAATCAGGCCTCTTGGAGCAATAAATAAAGCAGGTTTGATGTTGATTTTAAATGTTTTGAGCATGATGTAACGCAAAGCGAATATTGCGGAACAAATTCCAATTGCCCAGACGATGGTTTCCGTGTTTAATAATTCGCTCGTTTCAATTAAATAACCAAATAACAGAAAAAATAAAGCTCTTACTAAAAAAGCAATTTCCGTGGTAAGTTCGTGGAATTTATGAACCTCTTTATTCAAAAGGTTTGGCTGTAGTTTTTGAATAAATTTATTGCCTTTAATTTCGTCAAGATTACCCAGAAAAAGACCAAAAAGAAGTATGAAAATCAGCCCTGGTAAATGATAAATTTTGGTAACGGCATATATCAGTACGATACTTAATATGATGGGAATAAATTTTACAGGATGTTTTATTTTACTCAATAAAAAGGCAAGCCCCAATGTTGCCACAAATGATATGATAAGAATTACAAGTATTTCTAAAATAAAATGACCTACCGACGAAGCTCCAATATTGTCATTAAGTGTAATAAAATTAAAAAGAAGTACGCCAAAAATATCCGATAAACTGCTTTCATAAGTGATAAACTCTTTGTTTTTTGAGATAAGATTTTGTGCACTCGGAATAGCTATAGCACTACTAATCACAGCTAGCGGAATAGCATTAGCCAACCCAACTTTAAAAGAAACGTTGCCGTAATAATGAAAAGCAAACGCCAGTCCGAAGCTAAAAAGGAGCATTGGGATAATAGCGACTAGAGCTGTTTTACCAATAAACGGAAATTTCGATTTGTTTAATTCTAATTCCAAAGAACCTTCCAAAACAATTAAAATTAGCCCCACAGTTCCGAGCACAGGTAAAATGGAGGTTAAATTTGGAACACGTATTTCAAAAAAATCGGTTCCCTGTTTTACGGCCCAGCCTACGATTAGCAATAATATAACCGAAGGGATTTTTGTTTTTGATGAAGTGATGTCAAATATATAGGCAAGAATCAATAAAAGACATATTGATATTATGATAGATGTTGTCATTTTTGAATTTTAGAAACTATTGTGTGCTTGAATATGGCTATTTTGTAAATATAAGGATTTGTTCAAGAGATGAAGTGTGTTGAAGAAGAATATTAAAACAGTTAATTAGTACAGCTAGGATTATGTACAATTTTAAAATTACACGAATTAGCTATAAAACAAAGTTCGTTTGCTTTGTTGTGCAGGCTTAACGCTTCGGTAATTTTTTCTTTTTGCTGAATGACAACTTTTGGATATAATCGCACTTCGATAAAACGTCCCGAACCATTTTCGGAAACTTCAAGAGTGGCTTCGGCATTGTCCTGATAAGAAACGACATCGATTCCGTTTTGGGAGCATACATACAAATAGGACATCATGTGACAGGAAACCACAGAACTCAATAGTAAATCTTCGGGATTGTATAAACTGGGATCGCCTTTGAATGCCTTGGCTGGCGAAAGATTTAAAATTTCTTTTCCTTCAATGGCAATCTGATGGTTTTTAAAGTGTTTTTTTGAAGTCGAAATTGTTTCTTTTGGAATTGAAGTCCAATTTAATTTTGCTTTAAATAAATGTTTAAATCCCATGATCTTTCTGATTTATTCTCAAACTTGTTTATAGCACTTTCTGTGTGAGGGATAGAAGCCAATGTCATTAAGTTAAGTTTTATTTCACTCTCGCAAAGACGCAGAGGCGCAAAGTTAAAATCGGATTCCTTTGCGTCTTAGCGTCTCTGCGAGAATTATATTTAGACAAACTTTAATAAGAAATCCTTAACTTAATGGCACGCCCAAACTTTATAAAAAATAAGCCAATACAATTCCAATAACAATCATCGATACTTTGGCGATGTTGAATTTGTGTCCTTCACTGCTTTCAAAAATGATGGTGGATGAAATATGAAACAATATTCCAATAACCATGGCAGTAATTTGTGGATAATAATTATTCAAAATAGGTAGATAATCAGAGACCAGCGTTCCCATTGGAGTCATAACCGCAAAAGTGGTCATAAAGACAAAAATGGCTATTTTATTTAGTTTGGAATTGATGAAAAACATAGTAAGAATTATGGCTATCGGAAAATGGTGAATGGCTATCCCCAACGCTAAATCATGATGATGACCTACCGGAAAACCTTCCAAAAACGCGTGAATACAAAGACTTATGAATAAAAGCCAAGGGATATGATACATTTTGTCATGGCCGTGAACGTGTCCGTGTTCGGCTCCTTTGGAGAAAAATTCCAGTATGATCTGGAACAAAATTCCCAGCATTATAAAAATTCCAATGTTATGATCGTGGCTTTCGTATACTTCTGGAAGTAAATGCATCACGGTGAGTGATAACAGGAACGAACCGCTAAAAGCAAGCAGAAGCTTTAGATTGGTTTTACTTTTTGGCTTTAAAAACAAGGCGATAAAGTAACCAAGAAGTACGGAAAGTAAAGGTAAAAGGTAATTCATTTTTAATAGTTTAAATGTTTAAAAAAAGTTTATGAGTTTAAAAGTTTAGTTGTTTTCAGTATCAAACAATTTTAAATATTTAAACAATTTTAGACTTTTCCTAAAATCTTATTTGAAAATCATAATCAATCTTTCACTCTCTGTTTTGTGGAATTTTTTCAGTTTATAATCACCAAAAATATCCAATAAAAATATGCCGGCTTCATTCATCATTTCTTCAAAATCCTTTAGCGTAAGGGCTTTTACCTTTTCAGTGAAATGGTAGCTGTGTCCTTTGTCTTCAAAATCAATTTCTTTGTAAATATGTCCGTCTTTTAAGTAACGTTTGATGTGAAAATCGATTCCGTCTACGTGTTTTACTTCTTCGGGAACCAAGTTATTGAGCACATTGGTAACATTCATAAAATCGATTACTGCAAAGCCATATTCGGTTAAGCTTTCCTTGATGGCTTTTAGAGTGGTGAGGTTATCCTCATCGTTTTCGAAATAGCCAAAGCTGGTAAACAAATTGAAAATGGCATCAAATTTATCTTCAAAAACCTCACGCATATCATGCACCTGAAAATGCAGGGTTTTGTTACTGTTTCTCTGTGCTTCCTTTATGCTGTTTTCGGATAAATCGGCACCGATAACGTCGAATCCCAATTGGTTCAGGTAAATGGCATGACGGCCTTTTCCGCAGGCTAAATCAAGCACTTTGGCTTTTTCGGGGAGATTGAGATAATGCGTCAGATTGTCCATAAACAATTGGGCTTCTCTATAATTTCTTTCTTTGTAAAGGATATGGTAATAAGGGCTGTCAAACCAAGAAGCGAACCAATTTTCCGGATTGGAACTACTGATTTGTGTTTCGTTATTTGCAGAATCGGACATTTATTCTTTTTCAATTAATTTAAGTCCCGCAAATTTAGTGTATTTTTGCAGAAAATATACTATTTCAGCCCGTTTGGGATTTGAAATTTAATTATTGGAATTTATACAGGGAAATGGAGAATTTTAAGATGATTGCCAAAACCTTTTTTGGTTTTGAAGAAATACTGGCAAAAGAACTACAAATGTTGGGAGCTCAGGATGTGGAGCAGGGGGTGAGAATGGTGAGTTTTAAGGGCGACAAAGGGTTTATGTACAAAGCAAATTTGTCTTTGCGTACTGCATTGAAGATTTTGAAACCAATTTATTTTTTTAAGGCAAAAAACGAACAAGATTTATATAAAGGGATTCGCGGAACGAATTGGTCAAAATATATCAATGCCAATCAGACTTTTGTGATAGATACAACGGTACATTCGGAGTATTTTAATCACTCTGAATATGTATCTCAAAAGTGTAAAGATGCAATTGTAGATCAGTTTAGAGAAAGAACAGGCCAGCGTCCGAGCATTGACAAAGCTTTTCCTGATTTGAGAATTAATATTCATATTGATAAGGATCAGGTTTCGGTTTCATTGGATACTTCTGGAAATTCATTACATCAGCGCGGGTATAGAACGGCTACTAATATTGCTCCTATAAATGAGGTTCTGGCAGCCGGAATTTTACTGCTTTCGGGTTGGGACGGACAAACTGATTTCTTGGACCCGATGTGTGGTTCTGGAACTTTCCTTGTAGAAGCGGCGATGATTGCCTGTAATATTCCCGCAAATATTAATCGTAAAGAATTTGCTTTTGAAAAATGGAACGATTGGGATAATGAATTGTTTGATCAGATTATGGATTCGCTGATGAAAAAAGTCCGCGAATTTCATTATACGATCAAAGGCTATGACAAAGCGCCATCTGCCGTTCAAAAAGCCAAAGACAATGTGAGAAATGCTAATTTGTCCGAGTATGTTTCTGTACAGGAAAATAACTTCTTTGATACAGAGAAAAATTCGCAAGGGAAATTACATGTAGTTTTCAATCCGCCGTATGATGAACGTTTGGACATACACATGGAACAGTTTTATAAAAATATTGGTGATACCTTAAAGAAAAATTATCCAGGGACAAATGCTTGGTTCATTACTGGAAATTTGGAAGCTTTGAAATTCGTAGGATTGAAGCCTTCCCGAAAAATAAAGCTTTTCAACGCCAGTATTGAAGCCAGATTGGTGAAATACGAAATGTACGAAGGAAGTAAGAGAACCAAGTTTCAGACTGTTTCAGAATAATTTGGTTTTATAGGTATAACAAAAGTCCCGATAAATGCTATTTAGAATGGTGTTTATCGGGATTTTTGTTTTTTTAAGCTTAAATTTTTAATGCTGTGTTTACAATGTCTTCCAGAACATGGATAGCGGCATTTGCTGCATTTTGGGCCATCACTTTGTTTACAATAGCAATTGAGTGTAATTCGGAGGCTAAAATTTCTTTTTCATCGGCCAGTCTTTTTTCAAAAAAAGATTCGCTGATTTCTCCGTTTAACCTCATTAGTGAAAGCATTTCTAGCCTGTCTTTTTTGCTTTGGATAAAATTATTAGCCGATTTTTTTACTATAGACCAATCATCCTTGAGGCTTATTTTAATCGCATTCAGCATATCTGCTAATATTTCGTTGATATCTAATTTCATGGGAGTTAGTTTTTAATATTCTTCAATGCTCTTTCAGCCGTTAATAATGGCTGCCAAAAACCGTTTATATATGCTATGTATAAGCTGATCTCACTATCGCTCAGCGTTTTTTTGTCCTTATGTTCTTTCTTATACTGCATAAAATTATCTTTCAGCAGTTTAGCCATTTTTACAAAATCTTCATTTTTTTCTCGCGACTGGTATTGAAATAAAATGGAATTGATATTACTTTCTATTTCTAGATATTCATTGGTAACACTCGCATAAGTTCGTTTTTCTTGCGGCAGTTCCAGCAGATTAACATATAGTTTTTCATTTTGTTTTTGAGATTCTATAATTTGATTTTCTATTGCTTCACTATAATCGGGTACTAATTTTACTGAGACACAACTGTTGAGCAGTAAAAAAAGACAGGATGTTATTGCTAAAATTTTAGTTTTCATATTGGGATATTATTTTCGTTTTTAGGCTGTGCTTTGTCTATATATAGAATAAGGTTCAAAAATTGGTTGCAATCAGATTAAGGAGTATGTATTTGTAATATAGTGTTTTATGTTTTTTTGAGGATTATAAAATTAATACATAAATAAACACAAAAGTAAACTGATTCCAATAATTATGATATCATACCAGATTGAATGTATATTTAATGAAATAAAAAAGTGCTTTTAACGTGATTCTATAGAATTTGAAGTAATTTTGGAAATCATAATTAAAAATAATAAAATGTCAAAATTACAAGTAAGAGCATTTCTATACAATCTGGGCTGTTTTGCTATATTGTTTATCACTTTTCGATACCTGATAGAACAGTATACCAATTTATCCGGTTTGTGGATTCCAATGACTGCTTTTATTGCAGGCACTCTTTTAGCACCAAAATTTCAAGCTGCCAAAACTAAGGATGGGGAAAAATTATTCATGTCTTGGCTGTTTGTCAAAGGAATCAAGGAAATTGGTTAGAAAATAGCTGTTTCAATATAATGAGACTGTCTTAAGGAGTGGTGCTAATAAATAATAAATGCAAAAAAAAACGCAGCGATTGACCAATTTGTCTAATCGCTGCGTTTTTTTTAGGATCCTAAAAAAAAAGGCTATTTTTTAGTTTTTGCTGGAATTACTTTTTTCTTGTAAATTGGAATGAAATATCCAATAGTATAATTAAAACCTGCTCCAAAACTGCCATCATAGGTTCTGTTATATCCTGGAATATAAAGGCTCTCAAAACCGTTTGGTTCAGAATTGGTAATCAATACCTTCAATTGCAAAGAAAATCCAACGTATATATTATTAAAAACTTTTACATTAATTCCTGGAGAAACTTCAAGCCAGCTTGCTGTTAAGCCATCATATGATTTACCTGATTCAATCCTGGAAGTCTGGCCAAAATAAGGATGCGGATTATAGATAGAATAAGTGTTTAATTGTTCTTTAAAAGCGCTAAAACCATAATTTACTCCTATTGTGATTAGGTTTTCCATATCTAACCAGTTAGTGTAAGCATTGTAATTGAATCCTGCCTTGAGATAAGCTCCAGTTGTGGTTGTATTTAAGAGAGGATCATCAACGGTCACATCTTCGCTTCCTGCTTCTCCATGAATGTAATATTTTTTTGTCAATCGATAATCACCAACAAAAGCTATTCCTTTATAGTCTGAATCATAAAAAGATCTTGCAATTTTAAAGACATCTACTCCTAGGATCAAACCATATCGGTCAGTTTTTGGTTTTACTGTATCGGTAACTGCTTCAAGTTTTTTTTCGGGAACTTTTTCTGTTTTTGTGCCGTTAGATCCTTTGACTACTATTTCAGGCGGAACGGCCGTCGCAGGATTTTTTTCTTGAGCATGAACAAAAAAGAATGACAACAAAAAGAAAAAACTAAATAAATATTTTAATGATTGTTTCATTTTCAGATGTTATATTATTTTGTTCTACTCTCACATATTGAATCCACATGGTGTCTGCTGGTGTTTTATCCGTTAGTTTGTAAGGATTTGTATCATCCAATTCGAAAATGGTCTTAAATCCGCAAGCCCGTGAAACATAACTGCTTTGACGAGTATATTTGAATTCCAGAATATCTTCGTTTACAAGCAATGGATTTTTGTTATCATAATTGCTGATTAGCCTATATTTAACTACATCGCTTTCTGTATTTAATGGAAGCAGAATGCTATTGCCACTCGTAACATATTTCTGATCGCCTGATGCGGATGGATTAAGAATTACCCCTTCTTCATCTTTTCCTACTCCTATAACTTTTAGTTTGCTGACATTTTTAGCTGTTGAAGGATCCTTAACGTCGAAAAATTGAATCAGCATCCTTGGCGTAGTTGGTGTTGTAGGATCGCAAATATCATCAGGTTCGCAACTTGAAGAAGCAAAACCAAGAATCATTAAAAAAGCAAGAATTTTTTTCATCTAATAAGGTTTATCGTCTTTCCAGGAGTACAACATTTTCAACATGATGAGTCTGC
The DNA here is from genome assembly GCF_040049115.1 of Flavobacterium aestuarii. Taxonomy (NCBI): domain Bacteria; kingdom Pseudomonadati; phylum Bacteroidota; class Flavobacteriia; order Flavobacteriales; family Flavobacteriaceae; genus Flavobacterium; species Flavobacterium aestuarii. Next base: position 217,258 of record NZ_JBDLZZ010000003.1, on the reverse strand, counting down.
GGGAACATATCTACAGGTCTTACTCGGGCCACTTTGTATTTTTCGTCCATCAATGCTAGGTCTCTAGCTTGTGTAGCCGAATTACAGCTTACATAAACTACTCTTTGTGGTGCAATTTTCATGATCTGTTCTACAACATCTTTATGCATTCCGTCGCGTGGAGGGTCGGTGATAATGACATCCGGATGTCCGTGCTGTGCAATAAATGCATCGTTAAAAACCACTTTCATATCACCAACATAAAATTCACAGTTATCAATACTATTGCGTTCAGCATTGGCCTTTGCATCTTTAATGGCATCTGGCACACTTTCAACACCTATTACCTTTTTTGCTTTTCTGGATACAAACTGGGCAATAGTTCCTGTTCCAGTGTATAAATCATAGACTACTTCGTTCCCAGTCAAGCCTGCAAAATCACGAGTTATTTTGTATAGTTCATAAGCCTGATCCGAGTTGGTCTGATAAAAAGATTTAGCATTAATACTAAATTTTAAACCTTCCATTTCTTCAAGAATATAGTCTCTTCCTTTGTATAACTTGATATCAGTATCATACAAAGTATCGTTTGCTTTATTATTAACCACATATTGCAGTGAAGTAATCTGCGGGAATTTTTCGTAAAGATGATCCAGAATCAATTCACGATTTTTTTTGTCATTTTCAAAAAATTGAATCAAAACCATGATTTCTCCAGTCGAAGCTGTTCTCAGCATCAGTGTTCTCAATAAACCTTCGTGAGCTCTTGGATTAAAGAAAGTCAGGCCATTTGCATTTGCAAAAGCACGGACTTCATTTCGGATGGCATTCGATGGATCTTCCTGTAAATGACATTTGTTGATGTCTAGGATTTTGTCCCACATTTTTGGAATGTGGAAACCAAGAGCATTTCTATTTCCTAAATCTTCTTCGCTTCCAATTTCAGCTTCGGTTAACCAGCGGCTGTTCGAAAACGAAAATTCCATTTTATTTCTGTAAAAAAACTTTTTTTCAGAACCTAGAATTGATTCAAATTCAGGAAGTTCAATTTTGCCAATGCGCTGCAGATGATTTTTCACCTCGTTCTGCTTAAAAAACAACTGTTGGCCATAGTTCATATTTTGCCATTTGCATCCGCCACAAACTCCAAAATGTTCACAGATCGGGTCAACACGGTGTTCTGATAATTCATGAAAATGAACCGCTTTACCTTCATAATATGCTTTGCGCTTCTTGAAAGTCTGCACATCAACAACATCTCCAGGAACTACATTTGGGATAAAAACTACTTTGCCATCGGGAGCTTTTGCTACCGAAACGCCTTTTGCACCAGCATCAAGGACTTTAATTTGATGAAAGACAACTTTGTCTGTATTTTTCTTTGCCATAGCGCAAAAGTAAGGCTTTTAGAATTTAATTCTATTTTTTTTTAAAATTTTCGATTTATAGTTTTCAGGATTTAATAAAGAAGATATTAGCAGAAATCAAAAGTCAAACCATAACAACGAACTTTAAAAACCGTTATTGATATTCGTCTTTCCAGTCCTTGGTGGTAATTGCCGAAATTTTATTTTCCAGGTTCATCGTTACACGTAGTTCCTTATTAGCTTTGGCATAATCAAACAGCGCCTTGAACCTGTAAATATTGGTATTGTCTGTCTTGTTTGGAACCATTTCTATAAATTCCAGGTCTTTAAAATGACCATATTTCAGGCTGTATTTGGCGCCAATTTCCTTGACTTTTTTTACGGTAGAATTTGCAATGACTTTATCTGTAGCTTCGCTTTTGGCAAAAGGAGTAAATTTTGATGTATTGCAAGTCATCATAAGCCTTTTTCCTAACTCATAAGCCTTATTTTTTTGAACTTCATTGCTGGCATTCATTTCGGATGCAGCAACACTCTTCCCAATTATTTTTCCATTTACATTTTTAGTTTTACAGCCAAAAACAAGTAACATACAGCTTATTACGATCAGTTTTTTCATAGATAATAAATTAGTTGTTTGTATAAAGTAACGAAATTTTTAACTGTAAAGTATCAAAAATAATTATTGTCAGAGCCTAATCCCGCTTTTCGTTGCAAATCCTCGTTCTGGAAGTTATAACACTAAGCCCGGAAAGGAGCTTCCTTTGGTCGCTCTTTCGGGGCAAGTGTTGTAAAACTTCCAGAACTCCGGGTTTTTCACTGCACACGAGCGAAGCGAACTGACGAAGTAATCGGGGGCAGAAAAACTAATATTGTGAAGGATTGGTATAAACTAATATTGGTTTCCCAGCCGCACAATCAACTCCAGATGGCTGTTGTGCTGCTTCGCATGTAGACATGATTTTCCACTTTTCATTATACGCAGCTTGTTTATTGGTATAGTCTTCCACTTTTTTTAAAAATCCTGCAGTATTAATTTTTAATGAGTACGGAATAAATCCAGTTGGGCCTCCACAAGCTTTTGAGCCAATAGCAGTAAATGACCATTCGGAGGCATTTGTGCATGGAGTACTGTTGGCCATCGAAGCATCAATAATTTCATTATACATATTGGTTAAATTTTGCATTTCTTCTTCTTTAGTAGACGAATCATCATTATTACAGCCAATTAGAGCCATACATAAGGCAATAAATAAAAAGTTTAAATTTTTCATAATAGTTTGTTTTTATAACTAGACGTTTATTTAAATGGAAGGTTGCTTGCATTCTAAAAAAAAGCCTTAATTTTTTTATGAAACGTGCATTTGTTATATTCAATTCTCTATTAAATTTTAGTTAAATAACTTATTTTCAAAAAAATATGATTGTTTTAAGTCTTAAATTTGAGAGAACTAATGAAAAATAATCAATTATGAAAAGAAATGCAACGGCAGTCTGGAACGGTTCCCTTAAAGAGGGATCTGGTAAATTAACAACTCAAAGTACAACCTTAAATAACACGCAATATTCCTTTAAATCCCGATTTGAAGAAGGTGTAGGAACAAATCCCGAAGAACTCGCAGCAGCGGCACATGCAGGTTGTTTTACTATGCAATTGACTGCTTTCATTGGCGAAACAAACGCAGTTATTGAAAGCATTGAAACCAAATGTGATATTAGCTTGCAAGAAGGAACGATTAATAGCTCTCATTTGACTGTAACCGCAAAAATACAAGGAATATCAAATGAAACATTTCAGGAATTAGTTACTAAGGCCGAGAAAAATTGTCCGATTTCAAAGTTATTCAATACCGAAATTTCTACAACGGCAGCTTTGGTTTAAAATTTTATTTAATCGCAAAATGTACAAAGCTGGATGCTCATTGCATAACCAAGTACATTTTGCGATTAAATTTTTAAAACAATCAAGTTTTCCTCTTTATCAACTCATAGTTTATAATTGATAAAAAGTAAAAAAAACTATCTGCGATAATTTTACCTAAAATGATTCCGAAAAAATAACTGCCAGCCACTATCGGCATCCAATACATGCAGAATGGGCGAATAAAAAAGAAATCCAAAACTGCAGGATAGCCGAACTCCAAAAATAAATTTCTAATCAGAATCAATATTTCCCTGAAAGTTACCTTTTGGCCTGCAGCTTTGTTTTCGGCTGTTTTGGTTTTATGCAATCTGTAAATCATCACACTATAAAACGCAAAATATTCGGCAAACGTTATTAGGTATGCAGTTGTCAATCCATTAAATATCCTGCTAAATTGTGATGCGATTAATGCAGTACTCGTAGCTGCCAATTCTGAATATTTATACCGGTCGAGCCACTCCTTAAAATTAGATTTGCTAAGCATTTTTTTATAGTAGATTCATAAGATTGAATTCAAAAATAATAAACGAATTGATTAATTTTTTCATTTATATAAAAAAACCGCCCCAGATCATGAGGCGGTTGAGAATATTTGATTTGATATTTTACCAGATTTTCACTCTTTTTTCTGGAGCCAGATATAATTTATCAGTTGGCTTAATATTAAAAGCTTCGTAGAATTCAGGGACATTACGGACCACACCATTTACTCTGAATTTTGCAGGCGAGTGAGGATCGGTTGCAATTTGGCTGCGTAATGCTTTTTCTCTGCTTTTTTCAGCCCAAACCTGTCCCCAGCCAAGGAATACGCGCTGAATTCCTGTGTAGCCGTCTAGAACTGGAGCTTCTTTTCCGTTTAAAGACATTTTGTATGCCTTGATGGCAATGCTTAATCCTCCAAGATCTCCAATGTTTTCGCCAAGAGTATAGGTGCCATTGATGTTCAAATCGGGAAATGCCTTGAATTCATTGTATTGTCCCACTAAAGCATTTGTTTTTGCTTTGAATGCTTTTAAATCTGCTGGAGACCACCAGTTTTTCATTACGCCATCACCATCAAAAGTGCTTCCCTGGTCATCAAAACCATGCCCGATTTCATGTCCGATAACTGCGCCAATGCCACCATAATTTACGGCATCGTCTGCATTCATATCAAAAAATGGAGATTGAAGTATAGCTGCAGGAAATACAATTTCGTTTAGTGTTGGATTGTAATATGCATTCACAGTTTGCGGTGTCATATCCCATTCAGTCCTGTCTACTGGTTTTCCTAATTTGTCCAGATTTCGCTGATATTCAAAAGCAGTTGCTCTTTCAATATTGCCATATAAATCACTTTTGTCGATGGTTACTTTAGAATAATCTTTCCATGTATCTGGATATCCTATTTTAATCATGAATTTATCCACCTTTTTAAGTGCTTCTTTTTTAGTAGCATCGGTCATCCAATCCAGTTTCTTAATGCTTTCGGCATAGGCTTTCAATAGATTTTTTACCAGATCAGTCATTTTTTCTTTGGCTTCTGGAGAAAAGTGTTTTTTAACATATACCTTACCTACAATTTCACCCAAATTGTTGTTTACTGTTTTTACAGCACGCTTCCAGTCTTCTTCTTGTTTTTCAGTACCATATAAAGTTTTGCTGAAAAAATCGAAGTTCTGATTATCTAATTTTGTTGTTAAACTCGTTGAAGCATTGTCTATAACACCCCATTTTAAGAATGTTTTCCAAGTATCGATTGGAGTAGATTTAATTATATCGTTTAAGCTTTTCGTATATTCTATTTGTGCTATTACAATTTTTTTCTCTTTGTCAAAACCAGATTCTTTCAGCATTGCAGACCAGTCAAAATCTGGCATTAAAGTTTTTAGATCCGCTACAGTATAGGGATTGTACAATTTCTGAATATCACGAGTATCTTCTTTCTTCATTTGCTTAGTTGCCAAGGCAGTTTCAAGTGCCATAATAGTTTTGGCTTTTTCAGCTGGATTTTCTATACCTGCTAACTTTAACATAGCTTCAAGATGAACAATATATTTGGTTCGTATGTCCTGCATTTTGGCATCTTTTGCAAGATAATAATCCCTGTCCGGCAGTCCTAAACCGTCTTGCCAAGTGATAGCAGTATATTTTGCAGGATCTTTAAAATCATTTAAAACGGAAATTTCGAAAGGCGAATTAAGCCCTAGGCGATTTGCACGGCCAAAATACGTCGCTAAATCAGTATAGCTTTTAATAGCATCTATTTTAGCAAATTCAGGCTGTATTGGCGAGATTCCTTTGCTGTCTCTTGTTTTTCTGTCGATGAATGAAGCATAGAAATCACCAATTTTTTGTTCGTCACTGCCTTTTGCATTGTTTGCTTTTGCCGCTTCTTCAATAATAGCTTTTACGTCTTTTTTTGATTTGTCGTCGAGCATATAAAAAGCACCATATGAAGCTTTATCTGCGGGTATCTGTGTTACTTTTTCCCAGTTTCCGTTTACAAATCTGTTAAAATCGTCACCTGGCTTAACCAAGGTATCCATGTTTTTTTTAACAATACCCGAGGTGAGTTCTTCTTTTTTTTGACAAGATGATGCCACTAGCAAAATGCTTATACAAGCGATTGTATAATTCCTCATTTAATTTTAGTTTAATAATTAGTTGATATATAATTCGTGAGTCAGTATTTGCATTTATAAATCAGATGTGATATAATGATCTGAATCTGTTTTTATTTAAAAATATAACATTTGCGTCAAATATAGTGAAAAACATTTGCAGTAAAATAATTTAAGTACTCTAAATCTTATAAATTATTGTTTTTGAAAAAGCTCGTGAATTCAGAATGCTGCATATAGAGAGGTATTTAAAAAAAATATAGGCTCATCCAAAAAGGATAAACCTATATAAATACGTTATTGTTTTGCTATTAATTTGGAGAAATTATTCTTCTTGATGCCGGTCTCAAATACCAGGAAGCTATTGCTAAACCTGCAATTATTAATGGCACAATGATGTGAAATGCAGAATCGTTAACTGCTATATGAGAAATTGATGCACCTGTCATTGCAAAAAATATCCCCGCATAAGCCCATTCTTTTAGCAGTGGAAATTTTGGAATTAGTATGGCTATGATTGCCAAAGTTTTCCAAAACCCAATTATTGATATAAAATATAAAGGATAGCCAAGCGGTGCAAATCCGGCTACAACTTCTTTAACCTGAAATAATTGTCCTATTCCTCCAAGCATACAGAAACAAAGCAATCCTGTAATAATCCAATACGTTATCAGTTTTCTTTTTTCCATGATAGTTATTTTAATTTAGTTACTATTTCTTCTAATTTATCGTGAGCCATATTTAAGCCATAAGCAAAAGGCATTTTTAGCTGCTGTTCTCTATGTGCCGACGATTTGTAAATGATATGAATTTTTATTTTGCTGGTATTCTCCGTAATTTTTTCAAATTCTAAAAATTCAAGCTGGACACCGATTGGCATGTTTTCCATTTCAAATGTCCGTGTAATCTTTTGATCAGGAACAAATTCATGAATGGTACCGTTTGCTTTAAACATGACTGCACCATTGTGTGAAGTTTCAAATTGATAGCTTCCGTGGTTTTTATTGTCTAATTTCAGCACTTTTGTGCCCATCCATTGTTCTACTAGCTCTGCTTCGGTGTAGGCTTTGAAAAGCAATTCCAATGGTATATCGAATTCCCTTGTTATCACCAGATCCTGTCTGCCGTCTTCGGCATTGATTTTTGTTTTCTGTTCCATTTTGAATTATTCTTTAGGTTTATAATTTTTCATTACAGTTTCTAATTTATTAAATCGTTCTTCCCACATTTGTCTGAAGGGTTCGATAAAGTCTGCTACTTCTTTCATTTTTTGAGCATTAAAATGATAGGATATCTCCCTGCCGTTTTGCTCCTGTCTTAGCAGTTCGCATTCGGTTAAGATCTGCAGGTGTTTGGAAACCGTAGGTCTTGCGGTGTCAAAGTTGGATGCTATGGCACCTGCTGTCATGGATTGTGCAGCGACCAGCAGTAATATGGATCTGCGTGTTGGATCTGCTAAAGCTTGAAATACATCTCTTCTTAAAATCATTGTGTAGTTATTTGACTTCAAATATAAGTGTAGTTATTTAACTACGCAAATTTTTATGATTATTTTTTTGCATGATATTGAAAATCAATAAGTTTTTTGGGCTGTAAAAAACAAAAACACCTTTAATCCGAATAGTTAAAGATGTTTTACAATGGTAATTTAGAATTTTAAATCTTATTGGCAGACAGCTTTTTTTGGGCTAGTACCAATAAGACAATAATTAGAATGATAAAGTAAATGGAGGTCAAAATACTTTTTAAGATTGTAAAGAAACTTGTAATCTGAACCTGCGTTTCGCTGATTGCTGGGTAATCTTTCAGCATATTTATAATTCCAATATTTTCGGCATAATCAAAAATTGCCGAAAATATTGGAATCAAGGATAAATAGAATAAAGAGCTTTCCAGCTTTCCTAATTTGTTAAAAAAATAACAGAGAACCAAGCAGGAGCTGATGCCAAAAAGACCGGGATAAATCAAATCCAGCGGAAGCTGATGGTATAAATATGCATTTCTGCCAGAAGTCCCTAATGCTTTAAAAAGGATATTGACATATTCTGTATCATATCCGGCAGGCATCATATCTAATATTTTTATATTCCCTGAATAATGCATTATTTCGGGTATGGTAACGATGAGCATTACAGAATATACAATGTTGCAAAGCACAAACAGCAGCAATACTGTTTTACCATTTATGTATTTTCTAATGTAGTTTCTCATGCTTTATTAATATAATTACCAAAGCTGATGCACCTGCGGTTTGATGTACTGCTCATAAATGGCGTTCATCGCACTGATTTTTTCAGGAGTAAGTTCGGGCATGTCATATACAGAAAGATTGGATAAAACGTGGCTTTCCTTTGATGCGCCCGGAATAATACAGCTGATTTCGTTAAAGCTCAAAATCCATTGCAGGGCAATAGGAGCGAGGTTTTCAGTTTCTGGAAATAAAGCTTTTAGGGCATCAACAGCTTTTAAGCCTAATTCATAATCAATGCCCGAAAAAGTTTCACCTTTGTCAAAAGCAGCTCCATCACGGTTAAAATTGCGGTGATCCTGTGCGTCAAAAGTAGTTTTGGCATCAAATTTACCCGTTAATAATCCGCTGGCAAGCGGTACTCTGGCAATAATTCCGATGTCTTTTCTTTTGGCTTCTTTAAAAAACAATTCGGAAGGGCGCTGACGGAAAAGATTGAAGATAATCTGAACAGTAGTTACGTTAGAAAATTCGATAGCTTTTAAGGCTTCTTCAACTTTTTCTACACTGACACCCAAATTCAAAATTTTTCCTTGTTCTTTCAGACGGTCAAACATTTCGAAGATTTCAGGACGGTAAAACACCTGTGTCGGCGGACAGTGCAGCTGAATAAGATCGATTGTTTCCAGCTTCATTCTTTTCAGGCTGTCTTCTACATATTGCTGCAGTACTTTTGGCTGATAGCCTTCATTTACATGCGGATTGATATGACGGCCACATTTTGTAGCTACATAAATACGCTCCGAGCGGGATCGAATAACACGACCAACAGCAGTTTCGCTCAATCCATTTTCATAAACATCGGCAGTGTCAATAAAATTAACGCCTTTGTCAATTGCGGTATTAATTAATTCATCGGCGGTTTTGTCATTAAAAGGCGAACCCCATTTTCCGCCCACCTGCCAAGTGCCAAGTGCTATTTCTGAAATATTAAAATTGGTTTTTCCTAGTTTGCGATAGTTCATTTTTTTTCTTTAAAGTTACTAAGTTGCTGAGTTTTTTTTGAGTTGATAAGATGCTGAGATACTAAGTCGCTAAGATTTTAAACTTAGAATTTTAGCAACTCAGAGACTTAGTCACTTTTACTCGAATAAATCCGAAGATAAATAACGGTCGCCGCGATCACAGATAATGGCTACCACAACTCCAGATTCCAGCTGATTGGCAATTTTTACGGCAACAGCAACAGAACCTCCGCTGCTCATACCAGCAAAAACACCTTCTTCCTTTGCTAATCTTTTGGTCATTATACGGGCTTCTTCTTCACTGATATCAACGGTGATATCCACTTTTGAGGCATCATAAATTTTTGGCAGATATTCCTGTGGCCACTTTCTAATACCTGGAATCTGTGATCCATCGCTGGGCTGTGCACCAATAATCTGGATATTTGGGTTTTTCTCTTTCAGATAAGTTGAGGTTCCTATAATTGTTCCGGTAGTTCCCATCGCTGACACAAAGTGCGTTATAGTTCCATCAGTATCATTCCATATTTCGGGACCTGTAGTTTTGTAATGGGCTTTCCAGTTATCTTCATTGGCAAACTGATTCAGCATGACATAACCGCCTTCGGCTACTTTTTTGTCGGCATAATCTCTGGAACCAATTATTCCTTCACTGGCCGGAGTCTGAATAACTGTTGCGCCATAAGCCTGCATGGTTTGTGTGCGTTCGATAGTAGAATCTTCCGGCAGTACCAGTTCGATTTCGATATTGAATAATTGGGCTATCATGGCTAGAGCAATTCCGGTGTTGCCGCTTGTAGCTTCAATCAACTTATCTCCTTTTTTAATATCTCCTCTTTCGATGGCAGATGCAATCATGTTATAGGCAGCACGGTCTTTTACGCTTCCGCCAGGATTGTCTCCTTCGAGTTTTAATAACAGTTTTACGTTTTTGTTTGTTACCAGATTGACGGTTTCCACCAATGGAGTATTCCCGATTAATTCTGTTAATTTATAAGTATTCATTTTACTTTTTTTCTTTTATTTTGACTTCGGTTGTGGTGGTGTTCAATACAATTGAATCTGGAGGGATTGATTTGGTTACCCATGAATTTCCGCCAACGATACTGTTTTTGCCTATAACGGTATTGCCTCCCAAAATAGTTGCATTGGCATAAATGCATACATTTTTTTCTACAGTGGGATGTCTTTTGGAATTTTTCATGTCTTTGCTCACACTTAATGCTCCCAAAGTTACTCCTTGGTATATTTTTACATTCTTTTCGATAACGGCAGTTTCCCCAATTACGATTCCTGTGGCGTGATCGATAAAGAAAGGAGATGCAATCGTGGCACCCGCATGAATATCTGTTCCAGTAATGCGGTGTGCATATTCGCTCATCAATCTTGAAAAAAGCATCAAGTCAAGTAAATACAATTCATGGCTCAATCTATAAATGGCAATGGCGTAAAATCCGGGATAGGCAAGGTAAATCTCTTCAATTCCATTGGAGGCAGGATCATTTTCTAAGATGTAAGAAGCATCTTTATTCAGATTTTCGAGCACAGATGGAAGTTTATGTAAAAAATTATCCCAGGCACTTTCACAGGAAGCCTGAGCTTTTTTGCAGGCCAACGAAGCAATTTCCTTAAATTGTTTTTCTAATTCATCAATGCTCTCATTTAATGGTGCATTTGAATCAAATAAAGTGTAAAATAATTTTTCGGTAAAGGCTTCAGTTTTAGTCTTTATGCTATAATTTATAGTAAAATCACTTTTTAAAGCACTAATATTTTGAACAATCAGATCCTTGGTCATGATTATGAAATTGTATTGTTATTTTTGAAGAGGTAAAAGTAAGGTGTTTTTTAGAAAAAATAACAACGATTGGTCAAAGAATTAGCTGGAGCAAAATGGTTTTGCGAGATATAACATAATCGTTACTTTTTGGGAATTATATCACATTGAAATGAAGGGTTCTAGTATCGATTTCATTTTGTAATATCCTTCTTTGTTTGGATGAACACCATCCTCAGAATAAATTGATTTCAGACCTTTTTGGCTGTTTACCATAGCCGAATAATAATCTACATATATAATATTGTTTATTGCAGTATATTGCTTAATCATAGAGTTTAGTGCCGCAATTTTTTCTGCAGGCTGTTTTTCTTTTCGCCAAGGGTAATCCAAAGCAGGCAGGAGGGAGCATAAAACTGGTTTTATAGAATTTGCTTTGGCTAATTCACACATCGATATAAGGTTTCCTAAAATAATTTCGAGAGTTGTCGGGCCAGTATTTCCTGCAATATCATTGGTGCCAGCCAAAATAATGACTTTTTCAGGCTTCAGTTCGATTACATCGGGTCTAAAACGCAACAGCATTTGTGAGGTTGTCTGACCATTTATGCCTCGATTGATATAATTTGTGTTGATAAAGAATTCTGGATCATGTATTTTCCATCCAGCTGTAATGGAATCACCAAAAAATACTATTCTTTTTTCTTCGATGGGCAAAGCTATAATCTGAGCATTTTCATCTTTGAATCTGTTTAAATACCCCCAATCTGGATTTTTGATTTTTTTCTCCATTATAATCTTGAAAGCAGAAAGCATTTGTTTTGTTTTTTTCCAAAGTTAAAAACTAATCTTTAAAAATAAATACCACAGATTAAAATGATTTCGAGGTTTTAATAGATGAAAATCATTTTAACCTGAAGCAATTTTTAATATTATGAATTTTTAAATTCGGAACTTGTACTTAGAAGCCAAATTCTATTAATTCCTCAGGATTTTCAATGCAGTTTTCAATGTCATTGATGAATAAATCAATTTGTTCCTTGGTCACATTGGGCATACAGATGATGTGTGAAATGTCACCTTCGGCAGCCAACTGCCATTTGGATTTAATTTCCTCGGTCGTTTTTGGAAAAACTACTGTGATGGAATTCGGGTTTCTCCAGGCTGGAATGCCTATGCTTTTTAATTTCTGCTCACAATATTCAGCTGTTTCTAGGCTGTGCAGATAGCGTTTTTTTAAACCATCAACTCCCAATTTTTTTAAAGTGTACCATAAAAACAAAGGACAATGACCGTTTCTTGAACCTGTAATAGTTGTGTCCAAAGAACCGATGTATGAAATTCCTTTTGAGATTCGGTCACGGTTAGAACGCTTTGTAATAATTACACCGGTTGGAATAGGAGAGCCAATGAATTTGTGTCCGCTGATGGAAATACTGTCGGCTCCATCGGTAAAATCAAACGGTAATCGAGGCTCCATAAATGCGCCGTAACTGCCCGATAAGGCCGCATCGCAGTGAATATAGCTGTCCTGTATGGCCAGTCCTTTTAGTATATTCCTGATTTTTGAAACGTCATCTTTGGCTTCTTTCATCGTTGTTCCAAAAGTTGTAAGTACGATGGCTGGCTTGTGACGGTTCATTTTTACGGTATTTTCAAAATCGGTATAATCAATTTCGCCGTTTTCCTGTGAACGGATAACGATGCTCGGGATATTGAGAAGATGGATGTTTTTGCGGACACTGTAATGCGTCGATTCGGAGTAGTAAACCATCGCTTTTGGATACAATTCACGGGCGAGATATAATCCGTACAAGTTGCTTTCGGAACCGCCGTTGGTCACATAACCCCAATAATCTTTTGGGTTGGCTCGGAATAATTTGGCAAAAAATCCAACGACTTCTCTTTCGAGTTCGTGGGTCTGCACTTTGTAGGTGCAGTCTTCAAATGGATCGCCGAGATTATTAATTGGATATTTTAAAAAATGACTGATTTCCGAATAGTCAAAATCTTTGGAAACCGGATAGCCAAGGAAATTATCGCGGGCATTTTCGATGTATTGTGTTAGTTCGGACAAACGCTGATTGTCCTGCTCGGAAAGTGATTCTGAAATAGATGCCATGATATTTTTTTTCTGTAAATATAGTTTTAAAGGCTTAATATTCTTTATTTGTTATATAATTCAAAATATAATTCTAATTTTGGATATTAATTCCGTTTTTTAATATTGAAATCAATTTTTATTTTTTCTAAAACAATATAATTATTCTGTGATGGATGCGATAGACAAAAAAATATTGATGCTTTTGCAAAAAGATGCCAAGCAAAACACGAAAGAAATAGCCGAAAAAGTTGGATTATCTGTTTCTCCAACTTTTGAAAGAATCAAAAAATTGGAACAGAAACAGTATATCAAGAATTATGTGGCTTTGCTGGATGCAGAGAAAATTGGGAAATCAATCAGTGTATACTGTCAGGTGACTCTGGCGGTGCATTCGAGAGAGCTGATTGATGATTTTAAGCAGCATATTCTTGTCTTTCCTGAAGTTTCGGGATGCTTTCACGTATCAGGAAATTATGATTTTTTACTGAAAGTTGCGGTAAATGATATGAATGAATACCAGAAATTTGTGATTGATAAGCTGTCGGTAATCAAAGGAATTTCGAATGTGCAGAGTTCTTTTGTAATGGAAGAGATTAAAAATGATTTTGCCTTTAATTTATAGCATAAAAAAACCGATCTGCTTTCACAAATCGGTTTTTAGTAAATGATTGTTTTTTTATTCGAATAATCCTTCGATGCTTAAATAACGTTCTCCTGTGTCATAGCAGAATGTTAGTACTTTTGATCCTGCGGGGATTTCTTTGAGTTTTTTAGCAACAGCTGCCAAAGAAGCTCCAGATGAAACTCCAAGGAGGATTCCTTCTTCTTTTGCAGCTCTCTGTGCATATTCATACGCTTCATCTTTGCTTACCTGTATGGCTCCGTCAAGGATTTCTGTATGTAAATTGGTTGGAATAAAGCCTGCTCCAATACCTTGAATAGGATGGGGCGAAGGTGCTCCGCCACTAATAACAGGTGATAATTCTGGCTCTACAGCAAACACTTTCAGATTTGGAAATTGCTGTTTCAGCACTTCAGCGCAGCCTGTAATATGTCCTCCGGTTCCTACACCAGTGATTAGATAATCCAATCCATTTGGAAAAGCTTTGATGATTTCCTGGGCTGTGGTGGTTTTGTGAATATCGATGTTTGCTTGATTGTCAAATTGTAGAGGAGACCAGGAATTTGGAATTTCAGCTAGTAATTCCTGCGCTTTTTCAAGAGATCCCTTCATTCCTTTTTCACGGGGAGTAAGTACAAATTCGGCTCCATAAATACTCATTAATCGGCGTCTTTCTACTGACATGGAATCTGGCATTACAAGGATTAATTTATATCCTTTTACGGCAGCAACCATTGCAAGTCCAATACCTGTATTTCCCGATGTTGCCTCAATAATAGTGCTGCCTTTTTGGATTAATCCTTTTTCTTCAGCGTCTTCTATCATAGAAAGGGCAATTCTGTCCTTGATGCTGGCTCCTGGGTTTGTTTTTTCCAGTTTTATCCAAACATTGGCGTCTGAACCATATAGTTTGTTGATTTTTACATGTGGCGTGTTGCCAATGGTTTCTAATATGTTATTGTGTGTCATTTTAGTTATAGATTTTATTATCGTAAATATAAGATAGAAAATGCTATTTTCAAAGTGTTATGTGTTTTAAATTCTACAAAAATTGTAGAGATATAATTTGAGATCTAAAATGAAGTTCAAAATGAATCAAAAAAAAAATCCGCTCTGCTTTCACAAAACGGATTCCTATATAAATCTAAATTTTTATTTTAAATCTGAATATTACAAGTGAATTACTTCACCATAAGCATCAGCAACCGCTTCCATAACAGCTTCGCTCATTGTTGGGTGAGGGTGGATGGCTTTAAGTATTTCGTGTCCTGTAGTTTCTAGTTTACGAGCAACAACTGCTTCGGCAATCATATCGGTAACACCAGCACCAATCATGTGGCATCCTAACCATTCGCCATATTTTGCATCAAAAATTACTTTTACAAAACCATCAGGAGTTCCGGCAGCTTTCGCTTTTCCAGAAGCAGAGAATGGGAATTTACCAATTTTCAATTCGTATCCTTTTTCTTTTGCTTGTTTTTCAGTCAATCCAACAGAAGCGATTTCTGGAGTTGCATAAGTACATCCAGGAACGTTTCCGTAATCGATTGGTTCAACGTGCATACCTGCAATTTTTTCAACACAGTTGATACCTTCAGCAGAAGCTACGTGAGCCAATGCTTGTCCAGGAGTTACGTCACCAATTGCATAGTAACCTGGGATGTTAGTTGCGTTGTAAGCATTTACCAAGATTTTATCTCTGTCAACAGCAATACCTACTTCTTCCAATCCGATGTTTTCGATATTAGTTTTGATTCCAACAGCTGACAATAAAATATCAGCTTCAAGAATTTCTTCGCCTTTTGCAGTTTTAACGAAAGCTTTAACTCCAGCTCCAGAAGTGTCAATACGCTCTACTGAAGAGTTTGTCATAATTTTGATACCCGCTTTTTTCAAAGAACGCTCAAATTGTTTTGAGATATCTTCGTCTTCAACAGGAACTACATTTGGCATAAATTCAACGATGGTTACATCAGTTCCCATTGAGTTGTAGAAATGTGCAAATTCAACTCCAATTGCTCCAGAACCTACAACAATCATAGATTTTGGCTGTGTTGGTAAAGTCATCGCCTGACGGTATCCAATTACTTTTACACCATCTTGTGGCAAGTTTGGCAATTCACGAGAACGAGCTCCAGTAGCGATGATAATATGGTCAGCACTGTATTCAGTAACTTTTCCGTCTTTATCAGTAACGTCAAGTTTTTTGCCTGGTTTTAATTTTCCAAAACCATCAATAACGTCAATTTTATTTTTTTTCATCAGGAATTGAACACCTTTGCTCATTCCTTCTGCAACACTGCGGCTGCGTTGTACAACAGCCGAAAAATCTTTATCAAATTCATTTACAGTTAGTCCGTAATCTGAAGCGTGTTTCAAATAATCAAAAACCTGAGCCGATTTCAGTAACGCTTTCGTTGGAATACAACCCCAATTTAAACAGATACCGCCAAGGTTTTCTTTTTCGACTACAGCAACTTTAAATCCTAATTGAGAGGCTCTAATTGCTGTAACATATCCTCCAGGGCCACTTCCTAAAACTATAATATCGTATTTCATTTTAAATTTTTTTTATTTGTTTTTAATGATAAAATGAAGTCGCTAACGCTCGTGTCATTTCTTTGAATTTTTATTTAAATTACTGTAAAAATGAATTTGTAAAACTCATTGCTGTTTTTAGTTATTAATGTAATAAATTGAGATTGCGAATTTAAGGATTTATTTAATTATTGTGAAATTAGAGTAGCAAAGTTTTTCTACATTTTGTTATAAAAAAGTGTTCGGAAAATTACACTCAGCTTATAAAGTGCTGTCAAAATTCGAAGTGTTAAACTGAGAATCATACAAGTTTTTGTAATAGCCGCTTTCCTGATTTATTAATTCCTGATGTGTTCCCTGTTCTACAATCAGGCCTTTGTCCATTACCACAATTTTGTCGGCATTGACAATAGTTGCCAAACGATGTGCAATTACAATCGAAGTCCTGCCTTTAGTAATCGTTTCAGTCGCGCGCTGAATTAATTCCTCCGAATAGGTATCAATAGACGAAGTCGCCTCATCCAGAATAAGAATACTCGGATTGCTGACATAAGCTCTCAAAAACGCGATAAGCTGTCTTTGTCCCGACGAAAGCATTACGCCTCGTTCTTTTACATCAAAATCATAATTGTCCGGCAGGCTCATAATGAAATCATGAACCCCTATTTTTTTGGCAGCATCCAATACCTGATCTCTTGTAATTTCAGGGCTGTTGAGCGTTATATTATTGTAAATGGTATCTGCAAAAAGAAATACATCCTGCAAAACCACAGCAATCTGTTTACGCAGTGAACTCAAAGTATAATTCTCAATATTGTGATTGTCTATAAAGATGGAGCCACTGTTAATTTCATAAAAACGGTTCAGTAAATTAATGATAGTTGATTTCCCGGCTCCGGTAGAACCAACAATAGCAATGGTCTGGCTTGCTTTTACATCAAGGCTGATTCCTTTTATTACCTCTTCGTTTGGAATATAGCCAAAATGAATATTCTCAAAACGGATGTCGCCGTCAAATAAAGGTGCTTCGATTGTTCCGGTGTCCTGAATTTGGTCTTGGGTGTCCAAGATGTCAAAAACACGGTTGGCCGCAATCATTCCCAGTTGCATCTCGTTGAATTTATCCGCAATCTGGCGCAACGGATTGAACAACATTCCGATGAACATTGTGTATGAAAATAAATCTCCAAATGTAGTTGAACTGTCTCCGTCCAAAATATGAAAACCTCCATAGAGAACAATAAAACCAAGTGTTAATGATGAAATAATATCAGCAATAGGGAAGAAAATCGAGTTGTATAAAATGGTTTTTATCCATGCTTTATTGTGCTTGTCGTTAATTACCTTGAATTTTTCGGCTTCAATATCTTCACGGTGAAACAGCTGCACAATTTTCATACCCGTAACTCTTTCCTGTACAAAAGAGTTCATGTTGGCAATTTGTGTACGCACTTCCTCGAAGGCAATCTGCATCTTTTTCTGAAAAATGCTAGTGATGTAAACTAAGATAGGCATGGCAATAATCACAATCCAAGTCAGTTTCCAGTTCATGTAAAACATAAATATAAGAACCACGAGCATTTTCATCATGTCGCTGATAATCATAAATAATCCTTGGCTGAAAATGCGGGCAATCGCTTCAATGTCCGATACAGATCGGGTTACGAGCTGTCCCACAGGAACTAGATCAAAATATTTCATTCGGAAACTCAGGATATGTTTGAATAGTTTTATTCTAATATCTTTTACAATATCCTGTCCCAGCCAGTTCGCCCAATACACAAAGAAAAATTGTGAAAATACTTCCAGCAAAAGTACAATCCCCATCAAAGTAATGTAAATCAATAAACCGGTCTGGTCTTTTGGCTGAATATAGCTGTCAACAGTCTGTTTCAATAAATAGGGTCGTACAGCAGCAAATACAGATAAGAAAACAGCAAATGCTACTACGCCGTTGAAACGCCATTGGTAGGGCTTGGTGTAAGTTAAAATTCTCTTGAATAATCGGGTATCAAATGCTTTTGCTTTCAAAATTGACTTTATAAGTTAATTGTTTGTTGTTTATGGTTTTTTGGGTATTATCTAATTGTCAAATTATCTAATTTTCTAATTTTTTCAAAATCGTATTTAATTTTAGTCAGATATAAACCATGTGCAGGAACTGAAAAGCCTGCTTTCTCTCTGCTTTTGCTTTTTATGATCTGTTCAAAATCATCCAAAGTAATTTTATGTAAACCAATATTAATTAGTGTTCCTACTATAGAACGGACCATATTTCTTAAAAAACGATTGGCCGAAATGGTAAAAATCAACCTGCCATTGTTTTCTTTAGCTCCGCTCTGTTCGGTTTCGCCTCGAGTCCAGAATGCCTCGAATATTTCGCAGTCAAAAGTATTAACGTCGGTATTGACTTTGGAAAAACATTGAAAATCGGTATGTTTCAGTAATATTTTTGCAGCTTTATTCATTAAATCCAAATCCAGTTTTTGATGAAAATACCAGCTTTGTTCATGAAGGAATGCGTCTTTAAAAGTATTTATGTGATACTCGTATGTTCTTTTGGTGGCATCAAAACGGGTGTGTGCTTCATCAGCAACTGGGAAAATATCATATATTACAATATCTTTTGGAAGAAAAGAATTGAGTTTGTGAATAGTGATCGGAATGTCAAAAGATTTTTCCAAATCAAAATGGGCGTACATTTCTCTGGCATGAACTCCCGTGTCTGTTCTGCCTGCCCCCATGAGATTAATTGGAGAGCTAAGAATAATCGAAAATGCTTTGTTCATAGTTTCCTGAACAGAGGGAGCGTTTGGCTGGATTTGCCAACCGTTATAATGGGTTCCGTTGTATGCTAGTTTTATAAAATACCTCAAAGTAAGTGTTCAGTATTCAGTGTTCAGTATTCAGCTTGTAATGCTGAAAAGTGTGCAATGAAAGAATTAATATTGGCAAATTTACAAAGAATGTATCTTCAATGGTAGTTTTTTATTTAAAAGCAGAATGTCTATTTTTGCTTGAATCTCCTAGCCCCGATAGCAGCGACATCCTTTTTCTTTTTTCTTTAAAAAGGAAAAGATATAGCGGATAGCGGGAAATAGCTCCAAAAAAATGAAAAAAATTCTTCTCCTTTCAGATACACACAGTCATATAGATGATACGATTTTGAAATATGCAAATCAGGCCGATGAGGTTTGGCATGCCGGCGATATTGGAGATTTATCTGTTACTGATACTATAAAAAAACTGAAGCCTCTGCGCTGTGTGTATGGTAATATTGATGATGCTCAGGCACGTTTGGAGTTTCCGCTCCATAACCGTTTTTTTTGTGAAGGCGTTGATGTCTGGATTACCCATATTGGCGGTTATCCGGGGAAATACAATCCCGCTTTGAAAGATGAGATGGCATCAAATCCTCCAAAATTATTCATTTGCGGGCATTCGCATATTTTAAAAGTAATATTTGATAAAAAAAATAATCTGCTGCACATGAATCCTGGTGCTGCAGGAAAAAGTGGTTTTCATCAGGTAAGGACGATGCTTCGTTTTGTGATTGACGGCGAGGCCATTAAAGATCTGGAAATTGTAGAAATAGGGAAGAAAGCATAATTTATTAATCTTCAATAGGAACTTTCAAATAAATGGCTGTGCCTTTATTGGGAGCAGAATTAATAACAAATTCGCCTTTCATATTGTTGATTCGGGCTCTGATCTGGTTTATTCCAAATCCTTCATAAGTTTCAAACTGATTGTTTTTAAAGCCCGTTCCATCATCTGTAACATGTATAATCAGGCATGATTCAGTTTCTTCAACGTTAATAGAAGCATGCGTTGCATTACTATGTTTTACGATGTTGTTGATTAACTCGGCAATTATAAAATATAATTTCATTTCGAAATCTTCATTGTATCTTTTTTTGATCTTAATCAAAGAGTTAAACGCAATCTTAATTCGGGAATTGGATGTTTTTTCACATAGATCCTCCAGAGCATACAATAGCCCAAAGCGTACTAAGAGTGCTGGCATCAGCTCATGAGATAAGTTTCGGATCTGTTTGTGTGCTTCCTCAAGTATTTCTTTGGTTTTGCTTATTTCCTCGGGCTGTTTTTTTTGCAGGGAAGTAAAAACATTCAGGTGCAGACCAGCAGACGAAAGTAATGCGCTTATATTGTCATGCAAAAACGTTGAGATTTTTTTTCGTTCCAATTCCTGTCCGTCAATAGAGGCGTTGATGATTCTTTCCTGAATTCTGCTTTGAATATCTATCAGCTTATTTTTTTGTTTTAAATGTATGTTTTGGAAAAAATAATAGAAAGATATAATAGTGCAGATTAGGATAAGAAGAACTATAATTACTATTTTTTTATTTTTGGATTGCTCTTCAATCAATATATCCTGCTTGTTTTTATAAGAAGTTTCAATTTTATCTATTTCTCTTTTATAATGATCAATTTCCAGATTGATGCCTACAATATTGGCCTTGGTTAATTTTTCTTCAATATGCAGCTCTTCAGTTATCTTATTGAAAAGACATAGATTTTCATAGGCTTTTTGGGGCTGAAGATTTTTGTTTAAAAATTTAGAGTATTCTAAATGAGCAAATGATAAATCCGATTTTTCATTTCCAGCATTGCCTAATTCAATTGCTTTTTGGAAATAAAAATCAGCTTTTTCATTTTCGTTAATTTCATTAAAATACATGCCATTCAGCATATTTAGTGCTACAATCGAAGATTCGCTTCCAAATATAGGCTGATATTTATTGATATACTCCAAATAAGGGAGTCCTTCCTGAAATTGTCCAATGTCAAAATAAGCCCAGGTTATATTGAGTTTTGTGAAAAAAATCTGTTTTTTGTCCAGTATCTTTTGACTTTGCTGTAATGACTTTTGATAATAGTAAATTCCTTTATCATATTGCTTTTTGTCAAAACAATAGATATTTCCCAGATTGTTATAAAATTGATTTTTTAAGGCATAGTTATTGGTCTTATTAACATAGTAAAGCCCTAAATTGTAATAATGCAAAGCTTTCAGCGGTTCTGTCAGCTCGTCAAAGTTGGAAGCAATTATGAGATAAGAGTTAGCAATTAAATCGTTGTTTTTAATTTTTATGGATTGCTCTAATGCTACTCTCGATTTTAATAGTGATTGTTCGTAAAAGCCATTAATTCTGTTAGATTTGGCATCTTTCAGTAAATTAGTTATTTCGATATAGGTAAGGGCTTTATTTTGAGCAAGTGAGGTTTGGCTAAAAAGGATTAGAAATAAGAAAGATATTAATACCCGAAACCTGATTTGAAACATATTTTTATTGGATCGATAAATATAATGAGTTGTAGTTTTTTTTTGAATTATGATATAATCAAATGGTTATTCATGGCATATTTTACTATGCCAATGGTGTTTTTGGCTTTTAGTTTTTTCATGATATTTTTTCGATGCGTTTCTACAGTATTAGTACTTATAAAAAGCTGTTCGCTTATTTCTTTCCCGCTATACTCAAGTGCAATCAAAATAATAATTTCAATTTCACGTTCGGTCAATAATGGGTTTACATTTGGCTTATACGTATTGAGTTTTGGATTGTTTTTTGTGGCATGGCTGAATATTTTTTCTCTGATTGTTTCGCAAAAATATTCTTCGCCATTAGCAACTGCCTGTACTGCTTCAATAATACTGTCGCCAGCACATTGTTTTGTTAAATAGCCAGTTACTCCTAAATCCATGATTTCTTTAATTAATTTTAAATCATCATAGCTGGAAAGTATGATTACTCTGCAAGGAAATCCTTTTTCTGCAAATTCTTTAACAACTTCAATACCATCTTTTTCGGGCATACTAATGTCAAGAACTAGAACATCCGCCTTATTTTTGGTAACATCTTCAAAAACTGTAGTTCCATTAAGTGAAAAACCAACAACTTGAAAATTTGGAACTGTATTGAGTAAGGTTTGGATTCCGTGAATAATTATTTGGTGATCATCGGCAAGATGAATTCTAATATTCTTTGTCATAGGTATTAATAACTGTATTCAAATTTATAAAAAAAACATTTTTAATCATGTTATTTTTTAATATAAATTTAATCAGGATTTTTAATAAAAAAACCCGAACTGTTACATTCGGGATTTCTTCGCACATTAATAAATTAAATTTTATAGGTTTATCTCAATCGATCCACAGATTTTACAAGATCTTCGTCCTTCTTGATCGCCTTGTTAGCTAAAACTAAAAAAACGATAGCCAAGACAGGCAGAAACATCCCAATACCTTTCTCAGAAACAGCAGCTGCTTCTCCAGATAAATTTAGTGAATGATATACAAACAATCCTAACAAAATCAAATTTAATACGATATTCAATCTGTTAGCAACAAATTGAGTTTGTCTTTTTTTAAATGATATAATGCTATATACAGTTATTGCGGTGCTTAAACCAAGCAAAATGGAATAAACCTGGCTTTGCATAGAAAAATAATCTTTCCCATCGCTCAAAGTCCAAAGTGGAAAAACGAATGGCAAAACGCCAACAAGCAAAAAGGCAATAATCAGATATATGGTCTGGATTCGTTGTATCATGTCTTAATATTCTTGTACAAAAATATATTTTCTTTTTAATAAATACTATTGTATGATAAATTTTATTTGTATTATTGCATCACATTACCGTAAGCACTTCATACTGCGGGTTATTTAAAATAAGATACTACCTAAAAAATCTTTTGCATTATTTTCCAAAATTAATTAAACACATAGAACATTCATGTTTGATATTTCTGTATTAAAAGATTTGAAGCTTTCTGAGCTTCAAGAAATAGCTAAAACGGCTAAAACCATTAAATTCAACGGTGTAAAAAAAGATACTTTAATTAGTCTTATTTTGGAGCATCAGGCAAAAAGTATTGAATCTGCCGAGACGACTAAGGATGAACCAGTCGAAAAGCCGAAAAGAGTACGTATTGCTGCAGAAAAAAAGGAAACAATTCAGTCGAATGATGCCCCTGAACTGTTGCAGCATGAAGAAAAAAAGGAAACTCCGAAAATTATAAATTCCTCAGAAAAAAAAGCTAAAATTATTGCCACAGATGTAACTTCTGCCAATGATGACAAAAGCGCTTCCGATAAAGGAACTAAAGTTGTAAAATTCAGTAAATCTGCATATGAAAAAAAGATGGCTTTGCAGAGAGAAAAAGAAGCTTTGAAAGAAGCAAATACAGCTGAAGAAACTGCTCCAGAAAGCATCGCAGAAGAAACTGCTGAGAAAACTGAAAGTACGACGATTACGGATAAAAAAATAAATCCGAACCAATTAAATAAAAAAGGGCAGAATCCAAATAACAAGATTAACCCAAATCAAAATGGTAATTCCAATCCAAATGGAAACCAAAATCAGAATTCCAATCCAAACGGGAATCAAAATCAAAATCCAAACCAGAATCCTAATTTTAAAAACAAAAAAAGCAATTTCAAAGATGCTGATTTTGAATTTGACGGAATCATTGAGAGCGAAGGTGTTCTTGAAATGATGCCTGATGGTTATGGCTTTCTGCGTTCTTCTGATTATAATTATTTAGCTTCACCTGATGATATTTATTTATCGACATCCCAGGTGCGTTTGTTCGGTCTAAAAACAGGTGATACTGTAAAAGGAGTGGTTCGCCCTCCAAAAGAAGGTGAGAAATTTTTTCCTCTTGTGCGTGTTTTGAAAATTAACGGACACGACCCGCAAGTAGTTCGAGATAGAGTCTCTTTTGAGCATTTAACCCCGGTTTTTCCTTCTGAAAAATTTAAATTAGCCGAAAAGCAGAGTACTATTTCGACCCGAATTATCGATTTGTTTTCTCCAATAGGAAAAGGGCAGCGTGGTATGATTGTAGCACAGCCAAAAACAGGTAAAACAATGCTGTTGAAAGAAATTGCCAATGCAATCGCAGCTAATCATCCTGAAATTTACCTGATCGTTTTATTGATAGATGAGCGTCCTGAGGAGGTTACTGATATGCAGCGCAGTGTGCGTGGCGAAGTAATAGCTTCTACTTTTGACAGAGAGCCTCAGGAACACGTGAAAATCGCTAATATAGTTCTTGAAAAAGCAAAACGTTTAGTAGAGTGCGGCCACGATGTTGTAATTCTTTTGGACTCCATAACGCGTTTAGCAAGAGCTTATAATACAGTACAGCCAGCTTCTGGTAAAGTCTTGAGCGGTGGTGTTGATGCCAATGCACTGCAAAAACCAAAACGTTTTTTTGGAGCGGCCCGTAATGTAGAAAATGGTGGGTCTTTAAGTATTATTGCTACTGCTTTGACTGAAACAGGTTCCAAGATGGATGAGGTAATTTTTGAGGAATTCAAAGGAACTGGAAATATGGAATTACAGTTAGACCGTAAGATTGCCAATAAGCGTATATTCCCAGCGATTGATTTGACATCATCAAGTACCAGACGTGATGATTTATTGCTGGATCAGAAAACATTACAGAGAATGTGGATTATGCGAAAAATGCTTTCAGATATGAACCCTGTCGAAGCAATGACACTTATTAATGACCGTTTCAAACAGACTAAAACTAATGATGAGTTTCTGATTTCTATGAATGACTAGTGAGAAAATAGAGAATAGAAGAAAGATAAAAGACAAATTAGCATAAAAAAATCCTCGAAACTATCGAGGATTTTTTGTTATATGAGAGTCTAAATATCTTTATTCTATTCTCTATTTTTTTTTATTAATTTTCTTTACGTTCCAATAAAGCCATATAAAATCCGTCAAAACCAGATTCTGAGGCTAATATTTTTTTGTCTTCTATGAAATTGAATTGTTTTCCTATTTCAGTAGTTAAGAATTTTTGAACCTGTTCCTGATTCTCTGATGGCAAAATAGAGCAGGTGGCATAAACTAGTTTTCCTCCAGGTTTTACAATTTTAGAATAACTTTCTAATACTTCCGATTGAACTTTACGGATGTTATCAATAAATTCAGGCTTTAATTTCCATTTAGAATCTGGGTTTCTTTTAAGGACACCTAAACCGCTGCACGGTGCATCAATTAAAACTCTATCTGCTCTTTCGTGCAGTTTTTTGATTACTTTGGTTGAGTCAATAATGCGATATTCAATATTAAAAGCACCATCTCTTTTAGCTCTAAGCTTTAATTGTTTTAATTTGCTTTCGTACAAATCCATTGCGATTAATTGTCCTTTGTTTTCCATCAAAGAAGCAATATGCAGTGTTTTTCCTCCAGCGCCTGCACATGTATCTACGACACGCATGCCTGGTTTTACGTCTAAGAAGTGAGCAACTAATTGTGAATTGGCATCCTGAACTTCAAAAAAACCTTGCTTAAAAGCATCAGTCAGGAAAACATTGGCTCTTTCTTTTAAAACTAATGCATCAGGCTGATCTTTCAGGAACTCAGTTTCAATGTTTAAATCCATCAAAACTGCTCTTAGGTTTTCTTTGGTTGTTTTAAGAGTGTTTACTCTTAAGATTACTTTTGCAGGCTGGTTTTGTGCAGCAATTTCTGCAGCCCAGATTTTTTCGCCCAGTTCTTTTACGCCTAATTCGTCCATCCAGTCCGGAATAGATTCTTTTAGTGCTCTTATTTTTGAAAGTTCATCAAAGCGGCCTTTTATTTTTCTTTCAGGAGTTCCTTCCAGTTGTCTCCAATCAGGAATCGGATAACCTCTTAAAACTGCCCAGACAGAGAACATTCTCCAAAGATTATCTCTGTCATAAGGTTCTTTTACTTCGGCAATTTCAGCATATAATCTTTTCCAGCGTACGATTTCGTAGATGGTTTCGGCAACAAATTTTCTATCCGAACTTCCCCAGCGTTTGTCTTTTTTCAGGGATCTTGCTACTATTTTATCGGCATATTCTCCTTCGTTGAAAATAGCGTTCAGTGCATCAATAGTAGTATAAACTAAATTTCTGTGTAATCTCATTTTAAATAATTGAATTGCAAAGGTACTATTTATTGGTCAAAACCAAATTTTAAATTTTAACCAAAAAAAAACACTGTTTTGCGAACAGTGTTTTGAATTTTTTAATTTTTAACGAAGACTCTCGTTAGCCCAATGTTTTCCGGTGGATGGAGAACCATTGGGAATTTTTCAATTTTTACAGAACTGCTGTCTAAACCAAAAGCACTTTCTTCGGATAAGCTTAGTTTTTTAATTAGGAAATAAGAGTTCATAATTAATTTTTCATGCCATAATAAATCACTGTCAGGAGATAAGAATTTTTCAGATAATACAAATTTAAAATCCCCGATAATGTTGTTTTTGTTAAGTGATTCGTATCTGCTGGTAATATCTACCTCACCATTTTTCACCATATCTTTGATAACTTCTCTAAACATCAGGTTGATTTTGGTAGGCTCTCTAAATCCAAGATTGAAATCTACTCTGTATAAATCGTCTTTAAGGATTTCTCTTACTTTATATTCTGTTTTATAAGGCTCAGACACAATATTTACGTGAACAAACCAGTATATATCGGCCCTTTTAGGTCTTTTTTGCAAGATAGAAAACATTACTTTTTCTTCTATTTCATCAGAACGGTTAGCATTTGTCATATATACCAAATGAGTGGCATATTTTGGAATTGACAAATCAGAACTCAGTTCGCTCAAAACTTTTTTATAATCATCAATTTTCACGAATTTGGTATAGCTCTTATTAATTTGCTTGGCTCTGTACCAAATGGTCATTATGCTTATCAGGATTATTGCTATAAAAAGTGTTACATAACCGCCTTCGGCAAATTTTGTGACATTAGCAGCAAGGAAACTTAATTCAATACAAAGATAAATGGTAATCAAAGGAACAAAAAAGTACCATTTTACCCGTTTCATTATTAAATAAAAGTTCAATAGTACTGTGGTCATTATCATGCATAATATAATGGCTAGGCCATAAGCATGTTCCATATTGCTGGATTCTTCAAAATGCAGTACAATTCCGATACAGCCAATAAGCAGCAGCCAGTTTATTGAAGGGATGTATAATTGCCCTTTAAGTTCTGTTGGGTATTTGATTCTGACTTTTGGCCAGAAGCTCAATCGCATTGCTTCATTAATTAGTGTAAAAGAACCCGAAATAAGAGCTTGTGATGCAATTACTGCTGCCATTGTAGCAATAACAATTCCAAAAGGTTTGAACCATAACGGCATTATCAAGTAGAATGGATTGGCAAAATCGCCACCTAAAGATTGCAATGTTACACCTTCGTGGTGTATTAAATAAGCAGCCTGTCCAAAATAATTTAAAACCAGAGCTGATTTTACAAAAATCCAGCTTATTCTGATGTTTTTTCTTCCGCAATGCCCCATGTCTGAATATAAAGCTTCGGCTCCTGTGGTACACAGGAATACAAAACCTAATGCAAAAAAGCCTTCTGGGTGTATGCTTAATAAATGATAAGCATAATACGGATTAATAGCTTTGAAAACTTCTGGATGTAAGGAGATTTGGCTTGCTCCAATTATAGCAAGCATTGCAAACCAGATCAGCATTATTGGTGCAAAGAATTTTCCAACCAGTTTGGTTCCAAATTGCTGTATGATAAATAATATTACTAAGATGCCTATAACAATAGGAACAGTATTAATATGAGGAAAATAACTTCTCACCCCTTCGACGGCAGAAGATACCGAAATGGGCGGTGTAATAATTCCGTCAGCAAGCAGGGCACTTCCTCCAATAATTGCAGGGACTATAAGCCACTTTATTTTTGTTTTTTTAACCAGGGCATACAAGGCAAATATTCCGCCTTCACCGTGATTGTCTGCACTTAATGTGATGAGAACATATTTTATTGTTGTTTGTAATGTTAGTGTCCAGAACACACACGATACACCACCTAAAACGACATCTGCATTGATTATATATTCGCCAAGTATGGCTTTCATTACATACAATGGAGAAGTACCAATATCTCCATAAATAATTCCTAAAGAAATTAATAAACCGCCTAAAGTTAATTTGCTATGGAGGTCTTTGTGCGTTGCGCTCATCTATTATTTGTATAAAAAACTGGGTCAAATTTACTATTTTTCAATAATAAAAAAGTACTTATTTATTAAAATAATAAAAGAGGCCTAATATGTTAATATTAAGCCTCTTTTGTACGATGATGCATTTTTATTTTAAATTCTTCTGTTATTGCCTCTGGAAGCATATTCATTGCTTCTTTGTGGTTCAGCTCTTTGAGTATTTTCTCTTGTTGAACTGTTTCTGTTTTGAGAATGATCTCTTTGTGAATTATATTCTCTAGAAGTTCCAGCGTTGTTTTGAGAATAATCCCTTTGAGATTGTGCTCTTTGTACGTTGTTATCTCTTGAAGAATTTGTGTTTTGTGAGTACTCTTTTCTGTTATAATTGTCTCTGGAAACAGTTACCCTGTTTTGGTTATACTCTCTTTGAGGAAGTTCTCTTTGTACGTTTTCTCTTGAAACATTATTTGCGTTTTGAGAATAATCTCTTTGAGCGTAATTTTCTCCAGAAGAATTTCTTCTGTCTTGATTATATTCTTTCTGAGTTTCTGTTCTTTCTGTACCTACGGTTCTTGGGTAACTGATTCTGCCAGAATTGTTGTCTTTTTGATATTCAATTATAGATTTATTTGATCTCGATGAATTTGTTCTATTTTGGCTGTATTCTCTTGATGAGTTATTATAATTATTGTTATTTCTTGATGAATAGTTAGAATTGTTTCTGGAATAAGCTACCTCATTTCTATCACGGTTATCCGTGCTGTATCTTCTTTTATTTAATTCATAATGATTTGAATAGCTGCTGTTTCTTCTAGAAAAGGCATATTCCGGATGTCTTCTTTCATAAGTATTACAGCTATACGAAGTATAGATTGCTGGTGCTCTGTAGCATCTTCTGTAATTTACATAAGTGTATGTATTGCGGTAATTTACGCAGTTATAAACATTTTGTCTGTATTGATATACTGGATATGGATTCCATGCTACATAAAATGTTGGATAAATATTCCAGGTCCAAGCTGAATAATATGGTCTGTAATAACCCGTCCAGAATGAAGCGTAAATTTGTGGCGTTAAGCAGTATTGCGGTTCATAAATATAGTTTTGTCCGTAAATAAATGAATTCCCGACAATTTGGATTGAAATTTTATTGCTTCGGTCTTTTTCTACTTCTATTGTAGCAATATCTTGATATAGATCACGGCCAAGTATTGATTGTATAATGATAATATGTGTACTGTTTTCTACGGATTCTATTACTCTTAAATAATCAACCTGATTGTCATTATTTAAATCTAAATTTGAAATTTGAAGTTTTGGATCATTCAGACGTCTTTCAAAATCATTTAAGTTTTGTGATTCGCCAAAAATAGATGATACTGCGGTCAAATCAAGATTGTCGCTAATATCTGAATTCATAGCGTTTATTGTGGTTCTATTTTGTGCCTGCATTTGGAAAGCAAAACAGATGGTGATAATGGCTAATTGTATTTGGGTTTTCATGTTTTTAAAATTAATTGGTTTGTATTATCATGTACACAACAACTGTGCCACAAATGTGTTTTATTGGTAACGTATCTTAAATAAAATTATATATTTGATTAAAAATAATGTTTTATGATGAATAAAATAGTTATTAGTTTTTTGTTTTTAAGCAGTTTGTGTTTTGTGAAAGCTCAAAATTTAAATAAAAATAAAATTACTAATGCAGGTTTCCGTACCGTTCAAATTGATACCTTATTTGAAGATAAAATAAGTATAAGGGCAATAGTTGTGGATAAGGACAAGGTTTGGTACGCAGGTGACAAAAACAGATTTGGCTTTTATGATCTGAAACTCAATAAAAGATTTGAAAACATAATTGTTGAAGATACACTGAAGATCGAATTCCGGAGTATTGCAAAAACCAATACCTTTATATATGTTCTTAGTGTTGCTAATCCGGCATTGTTGTATAGAATAACTAAGGACGGGAAAGATATTAAACTGGTTTACCAAGAACGAAACGAAAAGGTTTTTTATGATAGTATGCAATTCTGGAATGATAAGGAGGGTATTGCAATTGGCGATCCTGTTACAAATAAGCTTTGTATTCTAAAAACGGCTGACGGAGGATTTACTTGGAGTAAAATTCTCGACAGTAAACTTCCTGAATTGTTTGACGGTGAAGCACATTTCGCAGCTAGTAATACAAACATTATTATAAAAGGAAATGATACATGGATTGTTTCGGGAGGAAAAAAAGCAAGAGTTTTTTATTCATCTGATAAAGGGGAATCCTGGAGCAGTCATAAAACACCTATTGATCAGGGCAAACAGATGACGGGTATTTTCACAGCTGATTTTTATGACGCAGAAAAAGGTTTTGCAGCTGGAGGCAATTATGAAATTCCCAGCCAGAATTTTGATAATAAAGCCATAACAGATGACGGCGGAAAAACATGGAAGCTTATTGCAGATAACACAGGATTTGGTTTTGCCTCTTGTGTTCAATATGTTCCAGAAAGTAAAGGCAGAGGAATTATAACAGTTGGTGCAACAGGATTGCATTACTCTCATGATGGAGGGCAAAACTGGGTACAGCTCAGCACAGATCCAGCTTTGTACACTATCAGGTTTGTAAACAAAAATACTGCAATTGCTGCTGGCCGGAACAAAATGATCCGTATCCTCTTCAAATAAAAATTCCCAATTAATAAAATCAATTATAAATTGGGAATTTCTGAATTAATAATAAAATTATTTATTAGGTCTTTCTTTATACTGCTGCAATAGTTTCCTGTTGAAATCTTCTTCTGCTTTTTTTAATTTTATAATTTTAATTGCAGGGAGAATTTCTTTTAGGCTGCTTACAAATTTTTTTCTCAGATTAAATAAATCTTCTTCGTTATCCTCCATTTGATTCAAAAGTGCATTGGCTTCTTTCTCTGACAATTTATCAAGATTTTCGCCCTGCATTCTTTTAAAATAGCTTTTCATTTTTTGATGCCTTAATTCAAATTGTTTGTCATCAAATGTATTGTAAAGAGGCCAGAATTTTTCAGCTTCATTAGGTGTAAGGTCAAGCTCAGTAGTCAAAAAAGCTACTTTCATTGCTTTTATTTTTTCTTTCTTCTCTTTAAATTTTTCGCTTTGAGCGAAAACACTAAAGGATAAAAATAAAAAAAGTATAGGATAGATTTTTTTAAAGTCCATAATGTCTGTTTTAAGTTTATTCATTTTTTTTGAAAAGTTTTAATTTTCAATAACCAGATTTTCAATATTAGGGTTGGAAGCGAGCATGTCTTCTAATGTCTGCATTTCAATTTCTTTTGTGTCTAAAATAAGTACATTGCTTTCGGGTTCAATTTCTCTTATTATTTCGTCTTGATTTAAATGGCTTTCTTCAGTTAAATAGTTTTCAATTGTTGCGGCATCCAGATCTTTGCTTTTTGAATAGGATTGATAAATTATTGGAGTCATTAATGCAAGAATTAAAATTGCAGCAATAGATAAAAGAACTGCTTTTCTTTTTCTAAAAATTGATATGACTTTAATTTCTCTGGCGACTGGTTCTGCGGTTAATTTTTCCATTAAGCTGGATTGGAAATTTTCAAAGTAGTTTTCGGGGGTTTTAAAACCCGATTCTATTTTTGTTCCGTCCTCTAATTTAAATGGTTTCATGTGTATTGTTTTTTACGAAATAGCCAATTCTGCTGATGTGAGCTTCAATAATATTTTATTTTGTGAATTGGACTGATTAATCTTAAAATGGTTTAATTGGCTGTTACAAAAGCTTCTATTTTTTTTACGGCATGATGATAGGAAGCTTTTAGCGCACCTACTGATGTTCTTAATATTTCTGATATTTCCTCGTATTTCAAATCTTCAAAATATTTCATCTTAAAGACTAATTGCTGTTTCTCGGGCAATTGGGCAATAGCTTTTTGTAATTTAATTTGAATTTCATTACCTTCAAAATAAACATCGGCTCTTAGGTTTTCAATTGCTTTGTTTTGTAATTCGGCTGATGATATCCCGCTTTTTCTTGCTTTTTGATTTAAAAAAGTCAATGCCTCATTGGTAGCAATTCTGTAAATCCATGTGAATAATTTGCTCTCGCCCTTAAAATTTTTTAAATTTTGAAAAACTTTTACAAATGTATTCTGCAAAACGTCATCGGCATCGTCATGACTCAAAACAATGTTACGCACATGCTTATACAAAGGTTTTTGATAGTCTTGCATGAGTTTTTGAAACGCTTGATTTTGCGTTTGCGGATTCAATAGACTCAAAATAAATTCCTTTTCGTCCTGCAATTTGCTTTTTTTTAAACTTGGATGCTATAAAATAGAAAAGGTTTAATCTGATTTAAATTATTTAAAAATCAAATTCGTTTTCCTGTTTTTTAGGGCTAGGCGGAGGTGCTAAGGTGTCTCTTATAATCTTTTTATATACAGGTACCACCACCTTAGGCTTTATAGGGAAATACATTTCTGTCAGCCATTTTGATGGGCTTAAGTTTTCAATCTTGCTTTTAGTGAAAATTTCCAAATGCGTAAATGCTGTACCTGTCAGAATATTTTTAGCTGCAGCGTAAGCTTCAGTTTCGGCGAGAGCTTTATTTTTATAGGTGTAGTTTCCGCTTAAACTTGTTTTTAGTGCTTCAAAAGCCTCTAATTTTCCTGCCAGGATTTCGCTTCCTTCACTAGTAAAAATTTGTTCTTTTATTGGGACGCAAAAAGAAACTCTTGTTAAATCTTTTATAGTGTCGTAAGTATGGTAAATTATAAATGGTTTTCCGTTCTGTATAATGTTATTCTGCTTGCAGAAAGTAATGATTTTAGGGAATACAGCATTAGCATTCTTAGAGATGTCAGATATTTTACTGGTAAATGATTGTCTTAGATAATAGGTTTCAAGTTTCTTGACAATTCCATTTATTTTTACGCTGAAAGTTGAGTTTTCAAGATTTAAAGTTTTATCCAGATTTGCAAGAGATTTGTCGTAGACTTTTGTTAAGGTGTTTTTTGTACCTAAGTTAAAAAAAGAACTCACTTTCAGCATGAAATCCATTTTCCCTACGGATTTCCAAGTAACTTTTGTTCCGCCTACAGTGTCCTTGAAACTCCAATACACATTTGAAGAAGTTTCGTCAAATTCCATTTTCTGAACGATGCTGTCATTGCCTTTTGTGTATAAAGTTTGAATATTGCCAGCTTCATTGTTTCCTTCCCATGTCAATGAACTCCCACGGCCAATAGTGGAGGGTGAAAATGAAGGTCTTATAGATGTGTCTCCGGATATCCAGGAACTGAATTTTGGCCAGTTTTTATAATCATTTACATAATTAAAAACCGTTGCTTTTGGAGAATTGATCACTTTACTGGTCTCTACTGTAAAATCACCTTTTTGAGTTGCAATATAAATTGTGAGCGCAACAAGGCTTAATAGGAATAAAAGAAAAAGATATTTTAAAATTCTCATAATTTGGGTCAATGGTTTTCTGTTGTAAAGTTAGAAATTTAATTAATTATACTACAATCTCAATTCATAAAATGTTATGGAGTTCCATTGGTAATTATTGTAACAGTATACAAAACAAAAAGGAAGTTCAATATATTGTGTATTGGCTTATAAAAAACTCTTATGGCAGCTGATAAATATGTAAATTATTAATCATTATTGGATTTGTTTTTATTATTTGTTTAAAGAAGTGGTATATTTGTTAGGTATTTATTTGTTTAATATCTAAAAGTATAAAAATGAAATTAGTTAAGATCATAGGCCTTTTTATGGCTTTTGCTGTTTCCGCTGTAGGGAATGCGCAAAATGATAAAAAGGCGGTGGCTAAGGTTGAAGAAAATATGCCTTTCGATTTTTTTGTCGAGCAGTTTTCGGATATAAAAGTATTGCGTTACCAGATTCCTGGCTGGGAAAATCTGACTTTAAAGGAACAGGAACTGGTTTATTATTTGACACAAGCAGGAAATTCAGGAAGAGATATAATGTGGGATCAGCATTATAAATATAATTTGAAAATCCGCAAAGCATTAGAAGATATTTATCAGAATTACAAAGGTGATAAAAACAGCGCCGATTGGAAAAATTTTGAAATTTATTTAAAAAGAGTCTGGTTCTCAAACGGTATCCATCATCATTATTCAAACGATAAAATTAAGCCCGATTTTTCGATTACGTATTTCAAAACTCTATTGACAGATACCAAAACGGCTTTGTCTCCAGAAATTGTCGAGATTTTATTTAATGATGTTGATTCAAAAAAAGTAAATCTTGATATTTCAAAAGGCTTGCTTGAAGGTTCTGCGATTAACTTTTATGATAAAGGAATCACTCAGAAAGAAGTCGAAGCTTTTTATGCCAGCAAAAAGAGTCCGGATCCAAAAAAACCATATTCTTTTGGATTGAATTCAAAATTAGTCCGCAATGCAAATGGGCAATTAGAAGAAAAGGTTTGGAAAAGTGGCGGAATGTATGGATCTGCGATTGATAAGATTATATTTTGGTTAGAAAAAGCTCAAAAAGTTGCCGAGAATAAAAAGCAGGGCGATGCAATAGGTCTTTTGATTAAATATTATAAAACAGGCGATTTAAAAACATGGGACGATTATAATATTGCTTGGCTGCAGGCTACAGAAGGAAATATTGATTATATCAACAGTTTTATCGAAGTGTATAATGATCCATTGGGTTATAGAGGGTCTTATGAAGGCATTGTTCAGATTAAGGATTTTGACATGTCTAAAAAAATGGAAGTAGTATCAAGCAATGCGCAGTGGTTTGAGGATAATTCGCCGTTAGCACCCGAACATAAAAAGAAAAAAGTTGTTGGTGTCTCCTATAAAACGGTTGTTGTAGCGGGTGAATCGGGCGATGCATCTCCTAGTACACCAATCGGGGTAAACTTACCCAATGCAGATTGGATTCGTGCTGATCATGGATCTAAGTCGGTTTCACTTGGCAATATTATCGATTCTTATTCTAAAGCTGGCGGTAAGGGCAGGCTGCAGGAATTTGCTAATGATGAGGAAGAAATTAGATTAGCACAAAAATATGGAGAGCTGGGCGGTAAATTACATACTTCTCTGCATGAAGTAGTTGGTCATGCATCAGGACAGATAAATCAAGGAGTGGGAACTCCAAAAGAAACTTTGAAAAACTATGCCTCAACACTGGAAGAAGGCAGAGCAGACTTAGTTGGATTATATTATCTATACAGCCCAAAAATTCAAGAGATTGGATTGACAGATAATTGGAAAGAGCTTGGAATGCAATGCTATGATGGTTATATCCGAAACGGATTAATGACGCAATTAGTACGTTTGGAATTAGGAGCAAATATCGAAGAAGCACACATGAGAAACCGCCAGTGGGTGAGTGCCTGGGTTTTTGAAAAAGGGAAGAATGATAATGTTATCGAAAAAATTACCCGCAATGGTAAAACCTATTTTAATATTACCGATTATGATAAACTGCATGATCTGTTTGGGCAATTGCTGAAAGAAGTACAGCGAATTAAATCGGAAGGTGATTACGAAGCTGGAAAAGCATTGGTTGAAACTCATGGAGTAAAAGTGGATCAAAAACTCCATGCAGAGATTTTGGAACGTAATAAACAATTCCCAGATGCTCCATATAGTGGTTTTGTGAATCCAGTTCTGGTTCCTAAATTAAATGCTAAAGGCGAAATTATTTCAATCATGATTGAACAGCCAAAAACCTTTGCAGAGCAAATGCTGCAATATTCTAAAAAATATGGATTTTTACCTTTAGAAAATTAAGGATTAAAGTTCCTCATTCTAAGCTGCTAAGTCTCTGAGTAATTAGTATTCTAAGGTTTAATTGTCTTAGAATCTTAATGTCTTAGCAACTTAGCATCTTTTTTTTAATGTTTAAAATAAATCTTGATGACAAATAAAAGACCTATAAATGCCAGAAAACCAATCAGGATTTTATAATTTCCTTTATAAAAAACTTTATGAAGATTGGCGTCTTTTCGATATGCAAAAATCATTATGATGACAAAAGTTATAAAAAAACAGAGAGCAAATATGAGTTGGCCTTGACTGAACATGTTTGAAAAATTTTCTGCAAATTTAGGCAATAGTTTAGAAATAGTTGTTAATTTTCCATTTCAAATCAATAATTGTAAAGATGCAGAAACAAATCAACGCAGTAAAAGAATTTCACACAGCATTCAGGATAGGGCATAGTGAATCTCCAATTGCAGACTTGGGAGATAGTAAAAAAGAACTCCGTTATAATCTAATGAAGGAGGAAAACGAAGAATACCTTGAGGCAGTCAGAAATAATGATTTAGTCGAAATTGCTGATGCTCTTGGTGATATGATGTATATTCTTTGCGGTACTATCATAGAACACGGCCTGCAGTATAAAATTGAAGAAGTCTTTGATGAAATTCAGCGCAGCAATATGAGTAAATTGGGCGAAGATGGAAATCCAATTTATAGAGAAGATGGAAAAGTAATGAAAGGCCCAAATTATTTCAAGCCAGATTTTTCCAAGATACTTTTGTAGTAAATAAAAAATCCCAATAGCAATTGGGATTTTTTGTAAATCTGCGATCTGCGATCTGCGATCTGCGATCTGCGATCTATACTTTAACAGTCCAGCCAAATGTATCTTCGGTCAGCTTGTTTTGAAGATTAGTCAGTTTCTCTTTCAATAAAGAAGCAAAAGAGTTTTCGATCTTTGGCAGTTCATAATAAACTTCTTTGTATGAATAGCCCGCAATTGGGTTTACTACAGCTGCAGTACCAGCTCCAAAAATTTCTTTTAATGTTCCTTTTTGGGAAGCTTCTACCAATTCAGAAACCAGTACATGGCGAACCTCTACATTAATTCCTTCTTTTATGGCCATATCAATAAGGCTTTTTCTAGTAATACCATCCAGGATTCTTTCGCTGACAGGAGCAGTTAATAAAGTATCATTTATTCTAAAGAACACATTCATTGTACCGGCTTCTTCCAGTTTAGTATGTGTAGCATCATCAGTCCAGATTACCTGCTGGAATCCTTCCTTGTTAGCTAAACTTGTAGGGTAAAATTGCCCGGCATAGTTTCCTGCGGCTTTTGCTGCGCCAATACCTCCATTTGCAGCTCTGCTGAAATGTTCAGCAATTAATACTTTTACTTCTCCAGAATAATATGCTTTTGCAGGAGATAATAATATCATGAATTTATATTCTTCTGATGGGTTGGCTACAACTCCAGCACCAGTGGCAATCATAAAAGGCCTGATGTACATCGTACTTCCGTTTCCGTTTTTTACCCATGCTTCATCTAATTTTAATAATTGCTTCAAACCTTCGATGAAAACAAATTCGGGAACTTCAGGCATGGCCATTCTTACCGCCGAACTGTTAAAGCGCTTGTAGTTTTCATCTGGCCTAAAAAGCCAAATATCATTGTTAACGTCTTTATAAGCTTTCATTCCTTCAAAAATAGCCTGACCATAATGAAAGACTTTCGCAGATGGATCAAGCTGAAGTGGAGCATACGGCTTAATGACCGGCTGCTGCCATTCTCCATTAATATAATCACATTCTAATAAATGGTCTGTAAATACGGCTCC
Organism: Flavobacterium aestuarii; assembly: GCF_040049115.1. Classification (NCBI taxonomy): domain Bacteria; kingdom Pseudomonadati; phylum Bacteroidota; class Flavobacteriia; order Flavobacteriales; family Flavobacteriaceae; genus Flavobacterium; species Flavobacterium aestuarii. Next base: position 179,539 of record NZ_JBDLZZ010000003.1, on the reverse strand, counting down.
AAAACTTAAATGGTCAAAATCCACACCATTTATTTTTGTTGCAGAAGCCTTTATCGTTTCTATTTTGTTAGTTTGAGTGGTACTCATAATAATTGCTTATAGTATTAAAAAAAGAGTTATTTAGTTGCTAAAATCAGTATATAAGATAAATTTTCTGTATCCTTTATCGTTGATTGCAAAATTAAATAAAAATCAGATAAATTGTTGTCAAAAAATCATTAATTATGGGTTTTAACTGTGATTTAATTATTGTATAATTTTATTTAAAAATTGATGTTAAATTCTGCTGAATATATAATAAATACGGTTTTTATATAACGATAAGAAATTCTTTTATTTAATTTTGAAAGCAATATTGTAACAGTAATACTTGCATCAACTCAAAAACAATACTTTGGAAAGAGAAATTATACGCACATCAGATGGATCTACAACAATTCATATCAAAGAATGGGACGAATGTTATCACTCAAAACATGGTGCCATACAGGAAGCAAAACATGTGTTCATTAAAAATGGGCTGGCTTTATTTCCAGATCAAAAAGTTTCTATTCTTGAAATAGGTTTTGGAACTGGCTTGAACGCTTTTATTACTTATCTGGAAGCTGAAGGATTAGGGCAGACTATCGATTATACAGGAGTGGAGGCATATCCAATTTCAGATGGCGAACTGATGTCTATGAATTATCCAGAAGAGCTTGATGCTACAGGACATAAAGCAGTTTTTGATAAAATGCATGCCCAGAAGTGGGAGGAAAAAAATAATCTGTCTGAAAGTTTTTCCTTGACCAAACGAAAGCAGTTTTTTCAAGATATTGATGATGTAGAAAAATTTGATTTAATATATTTTGATGCTTTTGGATTTCGTGTCCAGCCCGAATTATGGAGTGTTTCTGTCTTTGAAAGAATGTTCAAGTCATTAAAAAACAACTCTGTATTGGTGACTTATGCAGCAAGAGGGGTGATTAAAAGAAACATGATTGAGGCTGGTTTTACCGTAGAAAAACTCGCTGGACCTCCTGGAAAAAGAGAAATGTTCAGAGCCAGAAAATGAGTTTTTTTTGAAAGCTGCTTTGTTTATTAGCACAATAGGCGAAATCGTTATAATTTTCATATTTCGGTGTTAAAAAAAGCTTTTGTATCTGAAAAATAATGTACATTTACACTATTATTAATCGAGATATAACCCCAAAAATCTTAATTTATTATGTCTAAAATAATGTTTGATTACACAAAATCAGTGCTGGAGAGAGTGAGTTTTGACCCAGTACTTTTCTGTAAAGAGTTAGAAAAAGCAATTAGAACACTGTTGCCTTTTGAATTGGATCAATTGAGAGAATGGCTATTTGACTTCACAATTGAAAAACCCGAATTAAAACAGTGTCTGGTGATTGTAAATCCATAATAAAAAGAGGAATCATAAATTGGTTCCTCTTTTTTTGTGAATTTGATTTTTAATTGGATAATTCTAATTAAAATGAATATTTAACTTACAATAAAATTATAAAATAGGTAATTTATCGGTTTATATTGTATTTTATGGATTGTTTTTGTTTGCTGCAATGAATAATTTCAATACTTTTGCACTGTTTACTAAGACAATCTATTTAAACCTTTTTTGTAATTATGATTATTCCAAAATTGGTTTCTCGAAAGAGTGAGCTTCGATCTTTTACTTTTTTAAAAGAATTGAAAAAAGCAATAAAAAAACTTATTACCTTTAGCGTATAAGCATATTTAGAAAGGGCATTAGTTCATTACGAATTAAACCAAGACTGAAAATATGTATTAAAAATGCGAGGTAGAAAGAATTAGAAAAGGAACCTATTTGGTTCCTTTTTTTATTTCTTTAAAAGCGGACTTATAATCTGAACATTTTGAAAAACTATTGCTCCTTTTACAACTCCAGATATTGTATTTCTTAAGGCATCAATAATCTGAATTTTTAATTCGCTTTTTGGGTAAATCAAACTTACTTCACGGGCAGGTTTAGGCTCTTTAAAATGCCTAAGCTTTGATTTGTCTGATTCCTTCAGATCCAATGTGTGCAAATAAGGGAGCAACGTTGTGCCCAAACCTTCATCGGCTAGTTTTATCAGTGTTTCAAAACTGCCGCTTTCTATTTGGAATGACTTAAGGCCGTCTTCGTTCCTGTTTTTGCATAAATTCAAAATCCCGTCCCTAAAACAATGCCCGTCCTGTAATAATAAAATTTCATTTATATTAAGGTCGTCAACCTCAATTTCTTCTTTTTTAAAGTTGGCATTATTTTCAGGAATATAGGCTACAAAAGGTTCAAAGTATAGAACAATCTCCTTTATTTTTTCATCTTCCAGAGGTGTTGCAGCAATGGCTGCATCCAGATTTCCATTCTTTAATTTTGTTATTATTTCTTCGGTATTCAGCTCCTCAATGATTAATTTTACTTTTGGATATTTTTTAATAAAATTATTCAAAAACATAGGTAATAAAGTCGGCATGATGGTCGGGATAATGCCTAACCTGAATTCACCGCCAATAAAGCCTTTCTGCTGTTCTACAATATCTTGGATCCTATCGGCTTCATTAACAATGTTTTTGGCTTGGGATACAATTTTCTGGCCAATATCGGTAAGCTGGATTGGTTTTTTTGTTCTGTCGAAGATTTGAATATTCAATTCATCTTCAATTTTTTGAATCTGCATACTCAATGTCGGCTGAGTAACAAAACATTTTTCGGCGGCCAGGGTAAAATTTTTATGTTCAGCTACAGCTAGTACATATTTAAGTTGAGTGATAGTCATTAGATAGTATATTTTTATGCAAATATAAAAACAATCAATTTAATTTATGGGTGTTTTTTGGTTTATTGCATAATTTTGGTCAAATAAAAAATAAAACACACAATCTCAATTAATGAGAGACAAATAATTAAAAATATGAAAGTAAATGCATTAGGATTGCCAATCCAGGAATCAGAAGTTATTATTGTCGAATTAAATGTTCTGCTGGCGAATTATCAAATCTATTATCAGAGTTTGAGAGGTCTGCATTGGAACATCAGAGGCAGACGTTTTTTTGATTTACATCTTAAATTTGAGGAATTGTATAATGACTCTCAGCTTAAAATAGATCTGATAGCCGAAAGAGTGCTGACGCTGGGAGGCAGGCCGCTGCATACTTTTGAGGACTATATAAAATTCAATCAGCTGCCAGTTGGAAAGAATATTTCAAATGATGAAACGGGTATTCATTTAATTGTAACTTCGCTTTCTCAGCTGTTAAAAATAGAAAGAGATATTCTTAACAAAGCATCTGATATCAATGATGAAGGAACAAATTCATTAATGAGTGATTTTATTGTCGAGCAGGAAAAAACCATCTGGATGATGAAAGCATGGCTGGAAGAGAATTTATAAGCAACTGTTTTTTGCTTGATGGCCTAAACATCTTTTGTGATATTTAGGCTGTTTTATTTGTGTTAAAATTAGATTAATTTTGTAGAACTAATTTTTTTGTTCAAATCCTATCCGCTATTTTTGCCCACATGAAAATTTTTGCAAGCATAGTATTGTTGTTATTCGTTTTTTTTCTGGCAGCGCCCACTATAGTGGCATGTATGGAAAAAGACAAGGATAATACTAGCTTATGCACGAGCTGCAATACTTCTTCATCTTTTGAAGAATTAAAGCATGATATAAAATATTATACCTTTCACTCTTTTTTAGAGATTTCTTTTTTAGGCTCTAAAAAAAGTTCTGGTCTTATCATGTTTGAAAATTTATCAAAGCATGATTCAAATTATGCATCCATTTTTATTCCCCCTCCAAACAGGCTGTAGTTGCAATACCCCTTTTTTATTATCATTAGTATCTGGATATTAGTTTTTTAGATTTTTTTCTAAATAAACTGCTTTTTAGCGGTTATGCTGGTGCCTTTCATTAATAGTATACTGATATATGTTATTGCTTTATTGTGTCTAATCTTTTATGCTGACATTGTAAACTGATTTGGTATTTATTATTACAATACTCATACTTTTGAAATGATAAAATATTCTTAACCCATCGTTTTGAATTAAACGTGGACAGCCGCCATTACAATATGATATGTAATGGTAATCTAAAATCAATCTTATTATAATATTTTTTATGTCAAATAAAACTAATTTGTTTAGTCATTTTAAATCGGATTTTGCATCTGGTTTAGTAGTCTTTTTGGTAGCCTTGCCACTTTGTCTGGGAATTGCTATGGCGTCGGGAGCTCCTTTGTTTTCTGGTATTATTACAGGAATCGTTGGTGGTATTGTTGTTGGATATTTGAGCCAGTCACAAATAAGTGTTTCTGGACCTGCTGCGGGTTTGACAGCTATTGTATTGACAGCTATAACCAGCCTGGGCGGATTCGATGTTTTTTTAACAGCCGTTTTTATTGCAGGTATTATTCAGTTGACTTTGGGTCTTGTAAAAGCGGGAAGCATTTCGAATTATTTCCCTACTAATGTAATAGAGGGAATGTTAGCAGGTATTGGTGTCATCATTATTATGAAGCAGATACCTCATGCATTTGGCTATGATGCAGATTTTGAAGGAGATCAGTCTTTTGTAGAAACAACAGGTGACAACACTTTTTCTTCCTTATTGAATGTGCTGAATCATTTGCAATTGGGAGCTATAATCATAACAGTAATATCAATAGCGATTTTGATTGCCTGGGATAAAGTGCCGGCATTAAAGAAGTTAAAATTAGTTCCAGGTGCTTTGGTTGCTGTAATTGTAGGGATATTGCTGAATGAATTTTTTATTTCATCAGGTAGTTCATTGGCAATAAATAAGGAGCATTTAGTTACACTGCCTGTGCCAAAATCCTTCGATGAATTTAAAGCAATTATCGTGACACCAAATTTTGCAGGGTTTCTAAATCCTCAGGTCTGGGTGGTTGGTGTAACTATAGCAGTAGTAGCATCTATAGAAACTCTTTTGTGTATTGAAGCTGCCGATAGAATGGATGTCCACAAGCGATATACAAATACAAATGTAGAATTAAGAGCTCAGGGAATTGGCAATATAGTTTGCTCCTTGATAGGCGGTTTGCCATTAACCTCTGTCGTAGTCCGTACATCTGCGAATAATGCAGCTGGCGCTAAAACTAAATTATCAGCAATAATTCATGGTGTTTTATTATTGGTATGTGTATTGTCAATTCCTTTTATTCTGAATAAAATACCTTTGGCGACACTTGCTGCAGTTTTAATTTTAGTTGGATATAAACTGGCAAAACCTGCAACTTTCAAACATTTCTGGAGTTATGGAAAATATCAGTTTTTGCCTTTTATTGCTACTTTTTTAGGAGTTGTATTTACCGACTTGTTAAAAGGTGTAGTTTTGGGAATCATAATTTGTGTTGTGTTTATCTTGAGAGGAAATCTTAAAAGAGCATATAGCTTTAGAAAAAACGAATATGTGGATGGAGATATTATTCATATTGACTTAGCTCAGGAAGTATCTTTCCTGAACAAAGCAGCTATCAAAATGACATTAGCCAAGATTCCTAAAAACAGTGCTGTGGTTATTGATGCAAAGGATACCGTTTATATTGCTCACGATATTCTGGATTTGATTCACGAGTTCAAAACAACAAGAGCTATAGATGACAATATTAAAGTTAGCCTGCTCGGATTTAAAAAAGAATATGCCCTGGAGAATACTGCCGAGGCTCAAAACCACGTATCTATTGAACATCATTACGATTTTGTAAAAAGGGAAATGGTCGAAAAAAAGATTGTAACTGACGAATCATTATAATAATTTGTAATTTTAATGCGGTAATAAAAACATAATTTTATTCAATTTAACTAATAATAGACTTTTAAAAAAAAAACTAAAATGAGCGACTTTTATAAAAAAATATTAGACAATAATAAAAAATGGGTTGAAGAACAATTGGATTTGGATCCTGATTTTTTTAAGGATTTAGCCAAAGGACAACAGCCACCATTGCTATGGATTGGCTGTTCTGATAGCCGTGTACCTGCAAATGAGATCATTGGTGCGAAACCAGGAGAGGTTTTTGTTCACAGAAATATTGCCAATATGGTAGTTCACACGGATATGAATATGCTGAGTGTATTGGATTATTCAGTAAATGTGCTAAAAGTAAAACACGTTATTGTTTGTGGACACTATGGATGTGGTGGTGTAAAAGCGGCAATGGGCAATGATTCAATTGGTATTATTGATAACTGGATTCGTCATATAAAAGATGTGTATCGTTTGCATGATAAATATTTGAATGCTATCGAAGATGAAACAGCTCGTTTCAATGCTTTTGTAGAAATCAATGTTAAAGAACAAGTATTTGATTTGGCTAAAACTTCCATCGTGCAGGCCGCTTGGAAAAACGGCCAGGATTTATCACTTCATGGATGGGTTTATGGTTTAAATTCAGGTTTTGTAACTGATTTAGGGGTTAACTTTAGCTCGAATGCTGATCTTGACGAGGTTTACCAGCTTAACATCCCAAAATAAACGGGCTGTTGATTTAAAAGAAAGAGGCTGTCTAATTTTAGGCAGCCTTTTCTTTAGTCATCTTGTTCCAGATTTTCATTAAATGCCGAAGGCAGCAGTGTAGGAATAAATTTAATCAGGATAGGCAATAACAAGCTTCCTCCTGGAAGTAAAAATATAGTTAATGATGGAATGGTCTTGCAAATATCCAATAACTGTTTTTTTACTTTTTTCTTTTCTTTTTCGTCCAGATCCCTGTGGGTCGAATGCGCCAAAAGAAGCATCAAATCCTTGCTTCCAATAATTTCCTTGATTAATCTCGATTTATTGCGTGAAATCAGTGTAATAACACTTTTTGTAGTTTGATCGTAAAAATGCTTTACAGGATTCGAGTAATTAAAATAAGGAATTTCTTTTTTGTGTTTGCTTATAAATTTATCTGTATTGAGAATACCTTGTGTTACAAATTCGTCTTCAATAGATAGGGTGTTGGCTAATATATGTAAAAAATATGACTCATTATTTTCCATTACCCCATCGCTCCACAATGCCATTCCAGCAATATCAATTAAGTATTTTTTCTCCAGTTCGGCGGTGAAATAATCCAATTCCAGTGTATCCAATGTAATATTTTCCTTTTTGGAAAACTTGCTATATCTAATGGAAGCTTCAAATAATTTAATCAATAAATCGTCATATTGTGATTTGTTATTCTTTATTTTCAAGGCAAGAATAACTATGTTTACAATCGTTTCTTCGATTTTTTTAAGGTATTTATCAGGAATCTGGCCTTGAATAAGATATTGGCGAAAAGCTAAAACATCAATAAACAAAAGCGCATTGGTAACTAAATGCGAAAAATTCTTGTTGATTATATTGTCATTCGTTTGTACACGCTCATCAATTATTTTTTCCAAAGTCAATGAAGGTGAATTTTTTGGAACAATTTTTTTGAATAAGCTAAATCCTTCCGGATGCATTTCCTTGTAAAAAAGATTGGCTTGTTCAATAAAATCCATGGGTTCTTTTTCGGTATTGTTCAAAGAAAAAATCCCGTATAAAGCATTCAGCAATGCCACTTTCGAAATTTCTTCATTAAACCAGCCCTTGGTTTGTATTTCAAAAGAAGTGTCAATCGAAATAATATGTCCGTAAATAAAACCTGTATTCCTTAATTTTTGGTAATAGCTGGCTTCAGTTTCAGAAATGTTGTGTTCTGATAACTTCAGCTTTGTAAAAAATTTATCTATCCAGCCAGATGCCGATGGGTTGATCATTGCTTTGTATTGATTATGCAAAACTATGCTATTTTATAAAGCGATGCCTAATTCTTAAAGTTATAAAATTGATTACCTGGCTTTTTTTGTGAAATTTCCCTTTTGGATTGGGTTCCAATATGAATTCAATTTTTCAATTCCCAAAATTTTATTTAAACCTTAATTAGATTTTCAGAAAGGCAGAAAATTTAATCTCTCGACTTTTTATTTTGATAGCAAAGGTCAATTATTGTGGAAATTCTATTATTTCTGGTTTCCTCTCTTTTGGCTTGATTGAGCCAATGTAGATAGCCTTTTCGATAAGATGGGCTGAACTTTTGGTAGTTTTCGAATGCTGTTTTATTTTGTTCGAAAGCTGATTTTAAATCTTCTGGAATTATTAAATCTTCGGTTGCATCCGAGGATGTCCAAGAACCATTTTGTTTTGCGATTTCAATTTTGGCCAATCCGCTTTCATGCATCAAATTGTCAGCAATGAGTTTCTCGATATAAGTTTTGTTGAGTTTGCTCCAGATGCTTTTTTCTTTTCTGGGAGTAAATAATTGTCTTCGACGGTGTTCGTCAATTCTTTTCACTGTAGAATCAATCCAGCCATAGCAGATAGCTACCTGAACCGCTTCTTCCCAACGCATGCTTTCGAAAGGACTGTTTACCTTATAAAAAATTAAATACACACCAGTTGACGAATCATGGTTGTTGTGTAACCATTCCCGCCATTCTGATGCGTTTTTAAAATAATGCTGTTCTTTCTCTTGCAAGGAAAATCAGTTTTTTATTTGATAATTGCCGAACAAGCTACTCTTGCTCCAGCATTTCCTGCAGGCTGACTTACAAAGTCATCAGCTCCTTGGTGAACAATAAGTCCTTTGCCAAGGATATCTTTTGTAGGGTCTTCACCACCAATAGACCATTCGTCTGTAGTAAAAGTGATGGTTCCATTTCCTTTTTCATCGGCAGTAAAATTGCCTATATCACCTTTATGATGCTCGGCATCACCCCATTTTCCATGTTTTTTGAAAGTTGGGTTCCAGTGTCCTCCCGCTGAACTTCCATCGGCAGCAGAGCAGTCCGATTTTTCGTGAATATGAATAGCGTGAACACCAGGCTGTAATCCAGTAATTTTTGCAACAAAAGTCACTTTGCCGTTTTTCTCAGTAAATGTGGCCGTTCCTGCGACATTGCTATTGCTTTTTGCTTCAAAAGTAAGGTTGAGGCTTTTTGAATCTGCCGAACTGTTTTTGGTTTTGCATCCAATGATTGCAATTATAATGATTGCGATGGAGAAGATTATTTTTTTCATAAATGTAAATTTAGTTGAATGTATAAAAATACGTATAAAAAAGCCGTAATAGAATTAACATATTGTTAAAATCTATTTTGATTTTTCTCCAACAAAATGATTGGTTGGCGATTTGAACAAAATGTTGAAAGAAGTTAAAGAACCATAAATTCGTGTGATGTATTGCTGCAGTTCAATTTTTTCTATCTCCTCTATTTTGCTGCTGTTTATTTTTTGTTCCATAACACGCAAACGATCCCGAACCATTATTATTTTATGAAAAAAAGTGTCGATTGGAATTTCTTTGGAAGCCAAACCAGCTTGTCCAGGTTCCAAAATCAGTTTGCCGCCTTTCCATTTGTCTCCAATTGGGACAATTTCGGAAACATCAGACCATTTTTTAAGAAGATCTCTTAAAGATTGCTCTACTTCCGAGAAACTTACCGTATCAACCTCGTCTACTGCAGCTTCAATGATTTTGAATTCATCGTTCAGTGCAATGGTTTCAAGTCCATTTTCTATAAATGTAACCCAATACTCTTTGGATGTAACATTGGTAATTACCCCTTTCCCATATTCGGGATGCTCAATTCGTGAACCTATTCCTAATAATGTCATTTTTTTTCTTTTTACGAAAATAATTATACCATTTTTAAAAAGCAAATTCAAAAGCAAATCAACTTTTTTTAGTATTAATTTTTCTTATATTTACAGGGAACAATTTCAATCTAAATCTATATTTATGAAGAAAATAATGTTCCCGATCGTATTTGTTTTTTTAATTTTTGCTTCATGCAATTCTAAAATGGCTGTTGCCGATACCGCTTTACTTGATGGGACTTGGCAGTTAAATTACATTACCGGGCCAAAAATTGCTTTTGCGGCATTATATCCTGATAAAAAGCCAACAATTATATTCGATACTAAAAACAATAAAATTGTAGGGAATAATAGCTGTAATCAATATTTTGGGACATTGCTGCTTGATGGCAGAAAAATTAATTTTATGAATGCTAAATTAGGAATGACCATGATGGCTTGTGATGGAAGCGGAGACGATCTGTACATGGAAACGCTGCAAAAAATAGAATCTTATACAATTACTGATGAAGGTAAAACACTCAGCTTTTTGCTGGGAGATATTGTAATGATGCGATTTTCACGCCAGTAATTTTTTTGAAAATTCAATGATTTAAATGGTATAATAATTGATTTGATGAATGATGGCAGAGAGATAATTAATTTTTTTTCTGTGAATTTACTCAAGAATTTAACACTAAATAAATGTATTATGAAAACATTGGTAACCGCTTTTTTTCTTTCGTTTTCAATTCTTATTGGTTATGCTCAGGAAAAAAGTAAACAGCAGATTAAAGAAGAGCAAAAACTAGCGAAGCAAAAAGCAATAGATGCTCTGGTAGAATCCAAAGAATATGAATTCGTAGCAGATATGGCTTATCCACAGGGAACCAGAAGTATTAGCCTTACTACAAATCCTAATTTTTTGCGATTTCAAAAAGATACTATTCATAGTGAAATGCCTTTTTTTGGACGAGCTTTTAGCGTAGGCTACGGGGGCGATGGTGGCTTGGATTTTAAAGGAGCCATTAAGGACTATTCCATAAAAAAGGGGAAAAAGAATTATACAATTAAAGCTAGCGTAAAAAGCAATACCGAGTCGTATGATATTTTCTTGACAGTTTATTTTGAAGGCAGTGCTAATTTATCGATCTCTTCAACAAACCGCAGCTCAATTAGTTATAGGGGGATAATTGATAAGCTTGAAGAAAAAAAATAGTCAGTAATTTTTTTAAATAATTAGATAGGTAAAATTTAAAGGAGATTCATGCAGCCCCTTTTTCGTTATATGCTGACTTGCAATATCTTCAAAAATGAATCTTTATGTTTAAATTTTTAGTTCCTTTTATAATTATTTTCTTTTTGAATCAAAATTTGGCTATTGCTCAGGTTAATTCAGACAGCACCGGTGTTTGTCCTCCAAAAACCATTTTTGAATTGTTTAAAAAGAAAGATTCTGTTCTTGTTGTAAAACCAGTGAGAAATAATTTCCTGCTTGTAATTCCCATCATTGGAATCCAGCCGGCTACGGGATTCAGTTATGGTGCAACTGCACAATATACATTCAAGGGAGAAGGGATATTGGATAAATATTCTTCTGCAAATCTAGGATTGACTTTTACTACTCAAAAGCAATTGCTGGTGAATGTCAAAAACAATATTCTTTTAAAAAATAACAGAATATATCTTCGGGGGGATTATCGGCTTTATATTTTTACACAGCCAAATTATGGACTTGGAACCAATATAATTCCAAGGAAAGCTGAAGAGTCTGATTTTGATATTGAATCGATTGAGGAACCTATGGATTATAACTATTTCAAGTTTCATCAAACCGCTTCATGGGAAATAAAGAAAAATTTTTACGTAGGCGGGGGGATTGAATTGGATTGGTATTCGACCATAAACGACAAAAATCTTGATTTGGAAAATGGAAAATTAACCAATCATTATGATTATAGTCTTCGAAACGGATTTAGCGAAAATGAATATTTTGTAAATGGCTTAAGCTTTAATTTGATTTATGATTCAAGGGATAATCAGATAAATACACGAAAAGGCTGGTTTGCAAGTTTTAATTACCGATTTAACTGGGGGTTGTTTAATGACCAGAGAATGAGTAAAGTGCTGAATACGGAGTTTAGGTATTTTGTTCCGCTGGATTCAAAAAGAGAGCAATTTGTGCTTGGTTTTTGGGCATTGGGACAATTTGTTACTAATGGCGTTGTGCCTTATCTGAATTTGCCTGCAATAGGCTGGGATCAGCGCAGCCGAAGCGGTGAAGGATATACTCAAGGATTGTTTCGCGGAAATAACCTTGCTTATCTTCAGGCTGAATTGAGGTTTCCTATAACCTGCAATCAGCTTCTTAGCGGTACTGCTTTTGCAAACTTTACAACTGCTAGTGATAAATATACTAATACTCATCTTTTTGAATATGTTCAGCCTGCATTCGGAGTAGGATTAAGGCTTTTAATTGACAAGGCGACACGAACTAATCTTGTTTTTGATTATGCAGCAGGAAACCGTTCTAAAGGCTTTTATTTAAATGCTGGCGAAACATTTTAATTTTTAAAAATTAATTAATAGGAAACTTTATCTGTTTTTATGAATGAAATCCTATATTTGTTTAAAGATAATTCAGCACAACCCCTATTTTAAGTATGAATCAAAATTACAATCAATTCGTTTTATTACTACTTTTAATTCTAATGATTTCCACCAAATCAGTGGCGCAAACAAAAGAAGATACGCTTGCTGGCAAAAAAAGCAAGCTGGAAAAATTTAATGACTTTAATGCAAAGGCCGAAGCAATTTTCAAAATAATTCCAGTTCCTATTTACGGATATTCTACAGAGGCTGGAAGTATTTATGGTCTAGCTAAAAATAACGTGTTTAGTCTGTCTAAGAAAGATACCATTTCTAAGCCTTCAAAAATCAGTGGTTTAGTCTCGAATTCTACCGAAGGAAGATTAAATGTTGTAGCTTCTTCGCAATTTTTTATTAAAGAAAATAAATATCAGATTATAAGTTATTTATTTTACCAAAAACAGCCGCAATATATTTTCGGTATTGGTAACGATGTGGGCGTTGATGATGGAGAGTTAATTAATTTTGACAGAATCAAGTTTTATTCCAATAATTTGATGCTGGTCAAAAAAGATTTATATATCGGAATACCAATAGAATTCGCAAATTACTGGAATATGCAAATTCCGAGCGACAGTTTTTTATTTGAACAAAATGTTTATGGCATCAAGGGAGGTTATGATGTAGGAATAGGATTGTCGGGTCTATATGATACCAGAAAGAATCCGTATAATCCACAGCAAGGAGTTTATTGTCTTTCCAGTTTGGTTTTTCATCCTAAATTTTTCGGAAGCACATATCAATTTACCAATTTTATTTTGGATGTGCGTAAATATTACAATCCATGGCTGGAACATATTATTGCCTTACAGTTTTATACAAGTAATGCTTTTGGAGATACGCCATTTTATGATTTGTCAATGATGGGAGGTTCAGACCGAATGAGAGGATTTTATCAGGGAGGATATAGAGACAAGGCTTTGGTGGATTCCCAATTGGAATACCGTGCGCCTATTTGGAATATTTTTGGTGTAGCCGGTTTCGTAGGTACAGGCCGTGTCTTTAGTGGTTACAACGATTTGTCATTTGAGAAATGGAGATTTTCTTATGGTGGAGGCCTCAGAATTATGGTCGATAGTAAGCATAAAACGAATTTGAGGGTTGATTTTGGATTTGGAAATGGAGGATCTCTTAAGGGAACTTATGTGAGTTTTAGTGAAGCATTTTAAGTATTGTTTTTTTGCAATATTGATTAATGTTGTAATGATTTTTATTCATTTTTTTGGATAAAATTGTTATGAATTTTTTCGTTAATTTGGAGAGTTTTTTTTAAATTAGCTTAGTAACAATTAAATTTAAAAAGATGAAAAAAGTTTTCTTATTATTGGCAGTTGCAATTTCGACTGCTGGTTTTGCCCAATCTACATTAAAAGATGATGTAGATGTAGTACAATCTGTTTATGGAAAATCTAAGTCTGAATTGGTAAGTCAATATATGGCATTGACAGGAACTCAAGCTGCAGATTTTGCAAAGATTTATGAGGCATACGAAATAGAGCGAAAAAAATTGGGGCAGGAAAAAATCCAATTAATAAATCAGTACGCAACTGATTATGCAACGATAAATGACGAAAAAGCTGATGATATAGCAAAAAAAGCTTTGAAAAATAATACTGCTTATGATAAGCTTTATTCATCTTATTATGAAAAAGCAAAAAAAGCAATTGGAGCTGTAAATGCTGCTAAATTTATCCAGCTTGAAATTTATTTGCAGACCGAAATCAGAAGCAGCCTTCAAAATGCAATTCCTTTTATTGGCGAACTGGATATGACAAAAGTAAAATAATCTTATTTGATTGATTTAAAGAGTGTAATGTGAATATTACGCTCTTTTTTTGTAACTTTATCTAAGCTTTCTTCAAAAATCAATAAGCTAAAACACACACCAGATACTTTTAATTATAAGTTTTTTTATAATAAAAGTGTTAATTTTTCTTTCTTTATTGCAAAAATAAATGTTAAATTTGAGTTAGATTTCAGCGATTTATAAACTAAAAATTGTAAAAATGAAAATTTTAACACCCCCCTCTAGAATTGCCTTCATTTTTGTCTCTTTATTATTGCTTTGTGTTAACACATTGTTTTCTCAAGATACTGGCGATTTTAAGAATTCTGTAAAATTTAATGTTTCCAATACATTGCTGTATGATAATTCTTATCAGTTTTCATATGAAAGAATTTTGAAAGAAAATCAAAGCATTAATGTTTTTGCTGGTTATCAGGAATTTCCATTGATTACTGTGGATTTAGGTGAGGATAACAGTTTTTCAAAAAATAGTGATAGAACTGGATATTCAGTTGGGGCAGATTATAGGTTTTATTTGGGAAGTATTAATAAATTCAAAGCACCGCGCGGGGTTTATCTGGCTCCTTTTGTAAGTTTTTTTCAATTTAAGACTGATAGGAATATCATGCACACTAATACGGCAGGTGAAGTAAGCAATGCTAATCTTACTTCCAAATTTAACCTGACCAATATTGGAGGAGAGCTTGGATATCAATTTGTTTTGTGGGATAGATTTATTATTGACTGCGTTTTATTTGGACCTTCGGTTACGGTATATAAATTTAATACAAAATTAGATGGACACATTTCCGGATTGGAGGACAATGAAGTGTATCAAAAAGTAATTGAGGCCATTAAAGATAAATTTCCTGGAGTTGAAGGAATTACAGGAGATGAGGGTGTTGAAAAAAAAGGCGTTCAATCCATAACTGCTGTTGGATTTAGGTATAATATAAGTATAGGATATCGATTCTAAATCAGGAATTATAATTAATAATTAAGCCTCAATTTTTTGAGGTTTTTTTAATTTAAAACCGAGAACTGCTTCAATAAGAGCCTATAAATGACTGCAATACATAATTTTAATTTATTATTTAATTCCTTACACTATTCAATATGAATTTAATTGATTTAACCAGTAAAAAAGGTGTATTCATATTCATGAGTCTTTTTTTTATTTGTAATTTATCAAAAGCACAAGATCTGGAGCCTAGAGCGTATGCAAATATGCCAAAAGGTGTAAATGTGATTGTCGGAAGTTATGGTTTTATGAAAGGAGATGTTGTTTCGGAGCCTACATTGCCAATTGAAGATTTTGTTATTTCGAGTAATAATTTTGGAGCAGGCTATATGCGTTCATTTGGTTTAGGCAATAAACTGGCAAGAGTCCAAGTGGCAATTCCCTTTGTAATTATGGATGGTCATGCTACTGTGAATGGCGATAAAATAACTGGTAATAGAACAGGTTTTGGAGATATGCGTATTCGTTTGGGAGTAAATTTATTAGGTTCTCCTGCGTTAGACAAAAAGGAATTTAGCCAGTATCAGCAAAAAACAATATTTGGTGTAAGTTTAGTTACATCGGTTCCTACAGGTATTTATTATCCCGATAAAAGAATCAATATAGGAACCAATCGCTGGGGATTTAAGCCAGAAGCCGGAATATCTAAGCGTTTTAAGCATGTTTATGCCGAATTGTATTCGGGAGTCTGGTTTTATACTAAAAACGATCAGTATCTTGGAGATAATATTCTGAAACAAGATCCAGTTTTCTCTGTCCAGGGACACGCATGTTATTATTTTAAAAACCAAATGTGGGTTGGTGTCAATGCAAACTGGTTTAACGGTGGTAAAACCGAAGTCGATGATTTGCCCGCAGGAAGTGTTATCAATAGTTCCAGGATAGGTGCAACCTGGTCAATGCCGTTATCAAGAAGCCAATCTGTCAAATTACAGTTTAATACCGGGGTTTTTAAAGATATTGGATTGAACTATGATTCGATTACTTTTTCGTACCAATATGTGTTTTTTTAAGACGGTTATCATTTGAAATATTTTTAAATTTAAAAGACGTTAATGAGCAGCTTTATCTTAAAAAAAATAAAATACAAATTTGTTATTGCAATAATAGCCTGCTTCTTTTATGAAGCTGATTATGCCCAAACTGATGAACTCAGAATTATTAAATTGGATGAAGCCATACAATTAGGAATCCAGAATAATAATCAGATTAAATTAGCCAGCTCCGATGTTTCTATTGCTAATGAGAATCTAAGTCAGGCAAAAATTGCCAAAACACCACTCCTTGGCATGAATATGGGATATAATTATATCGGAAGCCCTAAAGTTTACGAAGGCTTTTATGAAAAAAATATCACCATTGATTATTTTGATCATCAGGCTGTGGCTGGGATTTTTGCTTCAATGCCTTTATACTTAGGAGGCGTA
Organism: Flavobacterium aestuarii; assembly: GCF_040049115.1. Lineage (NCBI taxonomy): Bacteria > Pseudomonadati > Bacteroidota > Flavobacteriia > Flavobacteriales > Flavobacteriaceae > Flavobacterium > Flavobacterium aestuarii. The sequence continues at coordinate 163,036 of NZ_JBDLZZ010000003.1, read as the reverse complement.
ATCAACAATCAAATCGATAAACAGAAATTAATTGTCAGTATGCAGGAATCGGTGGTAAAAATGACCGAAACCGAAATCAAGCAGACAATTACTTCCCAATTTTTTACACTCGAAAAATTATACAGGCAAATTGAAGTTACCAAACAGAATATCATTAACACAGAGTTGCGTATCCAGCAGCTGAAATCAAGGGTTGCCAATGGACAAAACCTAAAAAGTGATTTGTTGAGAACTGAATTACAGCAATCTAATTTTGAAGTGGCTGTTTTCCGTAGTACCAATTCCATAGAACTAATCAGTAATTATTTGGATATACTCACAGGATTGCCAGCCAATACTATATTAAAACCTGTACTGGATGGGATTTTAATTCCAAAAAAAGATTTAAATCTAGAAGAGAGCCTGTCTCAAGCATATCAAAATAGATATGAAATCAAGCGGTCTGAAATCAATGTAAAAATAGCTGAATCCAGTATGGATATTACCAAGAGCGGTTTTAAGCCCAATGTTAACGCAAATCTATTATTGAATACTCAATATCCTGCGCAATGGCCAAATTATACTAATAATATTCTGAATTACTGGGTGGCCGGACTTTCTGTCAATTGGGATATTTCAAGCTTTTATAATCTAAAACATCGTATTAACAGTGACCAATTGCAAATTGATAAAAGCAATATTGCACTCGATGCCACAAAGGATGTAATTAATCAGGATGTAAAGTCGGCTTTTGTGCGATTTACAGAAAGTGTAAAGAATATTTCCACTTTTAAAAAAGATGTTGATTTGGCATTGAGCAATTACAAAATTGTAAAAAGCCGCTATGACAATGATTTTGCTTTAATCAGCGATATTGTGGATGCTGAACTGCAGTTGAATGAAGCCAAAATATCATTAAATAATGCCAATATAGATTCCATTATTCAATATTACTTCCTGCAGTATGCTATGGGTAAACTTTAATTTTTTTTTATGAGTGAACAAGACAAAAACACCGAAACTGCAGCGAATGCCGAAAAAAGAAGAAATACGATATTGACGATTCTTTCCTTTATTTTTATAATAATCGGAGCAGTTTGGATATTGAGTTTATTTTTTGATTTCAATCGGTATGAAACAACTAATAATGCTCAAGTAGAATCCTATATCAATAGTGTGACTGCGAGAGCAACGGGACATATAGTCGAAATCCGTTTTGAAGCCAATCAGTTTATTCACAAAGGAGATACATTGGCAATTCTTGATGATGTTGAATTCCGGATAAAAGTAAAGCAGGCCGAAGCTGATCTGGCTGCAGCCGAAGGAAATCTGCACTCATTGGAGCAATCAATTGTTACGGCTAGTTCCAATCAGGAGGCTATCAAGAATAAGCTGGAAGGTGATAGAGCCAATCTGGACAAAGCCGAAAAAGATTACCATCGTTTCAAAAATATGTATGCCGATTCTGCAGTGACACTCAATCAATATGAGCAGGTAATTTCAAAATTGCAATCGACTAAATCGTATCTCAAAGCTGCAGAAAAGGAATTATTGGCCAGTGGTTCAATAACCGAACAAAGCGTTACTAATCTGGAAGCAGCAAGAGCATCGGTAGCTAGGAAAAGAGCCGATCTGGAGAATGCAAAATTACAGCTGTCTTATACCCGGATCATAGCTTTGGCTGATGGGTATGTAGGGGAGAGAACCGTTTCTGTCGGTGAATTAATCAATGCCAATCAAGTCGTAGCAACTTTGGTTTTAAACCAAAAACTATGGATTACTGCCAATTTTAAAGAAACCCAAATCGAAAAAATCAAGCAGGGACAGGAAGTGACTATCACTATTGATGCACTGGATAATAAGGAATTCAAGGGAAAAGTTGTTGGTTTTTCGCCAGCAACAGGTGCTAAATTCTCTATGGTGGAACCTGATAATTCTACAGGGAATTTTGTCAAAATTACGCAGCGTATTCCCGTGAAAATTGATTTTGAAGCTTCTTCGAAAGAGTTACAAGATGTTAAGCCTGGTATGAATGTATCAGTAGAGGTGAAAAAATAATTGAAAATACGAATTGCATGAATTAGCACGAATTTTAGTTTCTAAAATTTTATTGCACTGATTTTTCATAATGTTGTGCAATTCGTGAAACTGGTGTTCAAAAAATCATTTAAGTATGAGTTTAGTCAAAAAAGGAAGTGTGTTTACCCTTGTAGGATTATATGTCCTTACAATTCCTTTTTTTAATGCGCTGAATGTAACCTCTTACGATAATTCACAAATTCTGGGGCATTTTGGAGCATCCACCGCTGCTTTTACTTATGCTACTTATATTCCATTTTTTGCGATGTTAGGTTTTTTGCCTTTGAGCTTAAAAATTGCAAAACAGATTAAGATAAAAACAATGATACTGTCCGTTAGTTTCCTGTCTATTATCTGCAATACAGCTTCATTATATACAGAGACTATTGAGTGGTTTACGGTTTGGCGTTCACTGCTGGCAATTTTATCGATTATTGGAATCTTTGCTTCGCTGCTTCCAATACTTATGAAATACAATCCCGTTTTCAATATGCCAATTTTATATGGAATCGTTCAGTTTATTATACAGGGCAGTAAGCAGCTGTATCAATATTTTGGGACACAAATGACCAGCATTCACAATTGGACTTTCGGGATTTATTTTCTAAACGCAAATTTCTTGATAGCCATACTTCTGGCATGGGTTTTTTATAAAAAAGATTTTGCCCCAATGAAATCCTCTTTTCAGTTTGATTGGCGAGGCTGGATTATCATATTGTTATTTTTTGCTATTGTACTTTTCCTGTGTGCCGAAGGGCAGACGCGCAATTGGCTGAGCGATACCAAAGTGGCTATGGCATTTGCTTTCTTAATTATTATTGCGGGCATTTATTTAATTCATGTTCGATTCACTCAGACACCAATTATCAATACCGATGTGTATCAGTATAAGAATGTGGTCCTGGGATCTTTATTGTTTTTTTATACCGGGATGATGAATGGAACAGGAGGGATAGTAACGGGTTTTATGACTAATATTCTGGGATTTGACAGTATTTATACAGCAAGAACGCATTTGGCTATTCTGATAGGCCTCTTTATAGCGATTCCGTTATCGACTTATCTCTTGTTCAAAAGAATTTATCTGGCGACTATTTGGGCAGCTGGTTTCGCCTGCTATGGACTGTATCATGTCATTTTGTTTTTTCGTTTTTATCCCGAAATTGATTCGGCTGATTTTTTCGCCCCTTTTATCTTCAAGGGATTGGCTATTGGTTTTTTGTATCCTGCCGCCTCGCTTTATATTTCCGAAAATGTGCCAAAACCTCTAGGCGATTCCCGAATGATGAGCGGTGTTATTGCACGTGTCATTTTTGCTTCACTGCTTGGAGGAGCTATTTTGGGAACGTTCATCTCCAACTTGAATGTGCAGCACAAAACGGGTCTCAGCCAGCAATTGACGGCTTTAAATCCTTTGGCGCAAGCTCAATTAAACAAATCAAGGAATTATTATTTAAGCCAAGGATTATCGGCTGGAGAAGCTCAGAAGAATGCCGAAAAAAATCTTTCCAATCAGACTGCTAAGTCATCATTAATGCTGGCTTACAAAGATATTTATCTGGTAATGTCGGTGCTGTGCTTTTTTCCGATATTGATTCTCCTGCTGTTTCGGTTAGCACGAAGGCCAATAGGGAGTGTCGATGTAGAGCCTATTCCATTTTAAAACAAAGCTGCTAAGTTTGTGAGTTACTAAACGGCTAAGATAAAAGCGGATAAATTTTTAAAAAAGATAAAATAATTATTTTTAAAAAAGCATAAATAAATTACTGATAGATTTTAAAAAAGAGCTTAGTGACTTAGCCGCTTAGAATCTTAGAAACTAAAAACAGAGACCATGTTAACACAAAAAAAATACCGTTTTTTAAATCATTTCTGGACCAAGGAAAGTGGGCTTAGCGGCATGCTGGTACTGCTTTTTGCGATGCATTTTGTTGTAATTCCGCTATTTGGCAGCTATTCGTCTTTTATTGCTATCATCAATGTGTTTTGGATGCTGTTTCTCATTGCAGGGATTATTGCTTTGTCTAAAACCAGAAGACAAACGCTATCCTTGGTTATTATTCCTTTTTTGTTCGTGCTCTTTAACTGGATTTCGATTTTTGAGAACACACCATTTGTCCAGTTAAGTGATATTATTTTGACAATTGCCACTTTTGTATTGCTTATTGTACTGGTTTTAACCAAAGTCTTCGAGCCAGGACCTGTTACCGAGTATAGAGTTATAGGCTCGATAGTGGTCTATATGATTTTGGCTAACTTGTGGTCGGTTATTTACTTGTTTATTTACAGGCATATTCCTGGCGCTTTCCAGATTACATTGCCTCCTTTTGAGAGCAATACTCTGGAAGCCAATTTTATGTATTTTAGTTATATAACCATTACCACCACTGGTTATGGGGAAATAGTTCCTTTGCATCCCTTTGCCCGGGCTATGGTTCAGATCGAAGCCATAATAGGAGTGCTGTACCCCGTAATCTTAATAGGCCGTCTGGTCTCGAACGCCAGCGAAAACAAAGCCAAGCAGAATAATCAATAACAATAACAATAACAATAACAATAACAATAAACCAAAAACAATAAACCAAAAACAATAAACCAAAAACAATAAACCAAAAACCATCAAAAAAAAACCGATATGAAAGAGTACACCGAAAACAAAAACAAGCAAATCTTCGAAACCATTCTGCAGTTAGGGATCGTTTTCCTTATTTTGGGATTCTGTATTAAGCTCCTGCTGCCTTTTATGATGCCTATCCTTTGGGCCATTATATTGGCAATTGTGCTATATCCGGGATTTAACTTTTTGCAGAAAAAACTGAAAGGGCGCAAAAGCCTGGCTTCATTTATTATTACTGCTGCTATTTTGGCAGTTATTATTTTGCCGACAATAGCTTTTTTTAATTCCGTAACATCAACAGTTGTAGAGTTAAAAACTGGTGTCGAAAACGGAACGATCAAAGTCGCAACGCCAGGGCAAAACATCAAGGATTGGCCTATAATAGGCGACAAAGCCTATAATTTTCTGTATGCCCTATCTACTGATATGGAGAAAGGCATGCTCGAATATAAAGCGCAAATTGTAGAATTGTCCAAGGTGCTGCTGGGCAAGGTAGCAAGTTCAATAGGCTCTTTGCTCTCCATTATTCTCTCCGTAATTATAGCAGGAGTATTGATGGTTTCGACCAGCGCACAAGACCTGGCGATCAATTTTATCAGGAGAATTGCAGGCGATTCGGGCGATGAGTTTTTAAACATATCAGTATCTACTGTGTATCAGGTGGTCAAAGGAATACTAGGCGTTGCCATAATCCAGACACTGATACAAGCCGTTGGGCTTTTTGGGTGTGGCGTACCTTTTGCAGGAGTGCTAACGGTTTTATCTTTAATGTTATCGATCATTCAAGTAGGTCCCATCATCATCAACCTTGGAGTAGTTGCTTATCTTTTTTCGTTAGACAATACCACCGCAGCTTTGCTATGGACTGTGTTTTTTGCCCTGAGCGGACTCTCAGACAATGTTCTAAAACCATTATTATTGGGCAAAGGCGCAATGGTACCTATGCTCGTAATCTTTCTTGGAGTAATTGGCGGATTCATGATGTCTGGATTCATTGGGCTGTTTGTAGGGCCAATTGTGTTTTCCATTGGCTATAAATTATTTGTGGCCTGGATGGACGATACACCAAATAAAATTATAGTCGAAAATGATGTGAAAGAATAATAATAGTGTGCCACCAGTCAACTCATTTCTAGTACAGTTACAGCCGTCAAAATAGTAATCAGCCCCATTATTCAATATGGGGCTTTTTTTGTTACTGGAGGGGATGAAAAAAGGGTGTGATAGGGAGGGTTTTATGCCGTGATACACCCTGAAAAACACCGCAATGTCCCTATAAATAGGGGGTATATCTCCCCATTATCAGGGGCTTAACTCCCTCAAACAGGGAGTAAAACCCCTGTTTTGTACCCCCTATACCCCCTAAAACAAGGGGTATAGGGGATGCTTATAGGGGGTAATACACCTTAAAACAAGGGGTGTAAGGGATGTTTATAAGGGGTAATACACCCTAAAACAAGGGGCATAGGGGGGTATAACGGTATAGTCTAGCACCTGTTTTACCCCCTAAACGGTACAAAAAAGAACAATTTGCAAAGAAAGAGGCAATCATTCCTAAACTGGAACTCCAGCTCGGAACCCTGTGAGAATTTATAATAAAATAAAGCGGACAAAATGTGAGACAAATCATTATATTTGATGAATGAATTATGCGTTGTAGCGCATATGCGGTAGTTAGCGGTCAGTTTGGTAGAAATCGAAAAAATGAAAACATTAGAAATGAAAATCATCAAAATCATTATTGCATTTATGTTTATAACCATTTCTTTTGGACAAATTCCACCAAAAGGAACAATTCAATATGAATATTATAGTTATTGTAATGAAAACTTAAGCAAATTAGAACGACCCAAAGCATATCCACTTTATCCAACTGAAGAATTATGCTCAATTAGAAAATGCTTTCGAGGAATATGTTATCCTGAAATTAATGAAATAATTTACAAGCGAATAGTTGAAATTGCTAAAGCGAATTTTGATAAAAAAATTTACTTATGCTTAATTAGAGGAAAAGAACCTATAAAATTAGCGGAAATGAAAAATGAAAATTTGAATGATGACAACAAACTAATTTACATAGGCATAGACGAAATTTATTACGATGAAGAAGTTTCAAAAGGTGTTGAGCTTTATAATTCTGAAACTGAAAAACTAATGAAAATAAAACCGAACCGCTAACACTTGCTACAATAGATTTGGGCAATTGGTTTAATTTAAAAATGGTCTTGTATTTGGGAATGTTTAGGTAAATCCGAAAAGGAGGCTTAATTAACCCCTTAATAATAGTAACATGATAGATAATATAATCATAAGAAGAATAACGGCAGCCGATCTGGAAGCATTGCAGGATATAGGTCGACAGACTTTTGAGGAAACATTTTCAGAGTCGAATTCGGAAGAGAACATGAAAAGGTATTTGGAGGAAGGTTTTTCAACAGAAAAACTGCTCGCAGAATTGAATGACAATAACTCCGAATTTTATTTTGCGACTATAAATGGAGATGTTATTGGGTATTTAAAAGTAAACTTTGGCGAATCTCAAACAGAATTACAAGATAGTAAAGCTCTGGAAATAGAGAGAATTTACGTTGTTAAGGAGTTTCACGGCAAAAAAGCTGGTCAGCAGCTGTACAGTAAAGCCATCGAAATTGCGGAACAAAAAAACACAGCATACGTTTGGTTAGGAGTTTGGGAAGAAAACCATAAAGCAATACGTTTTTACAGCAAAAATGGTTTCGTGGAGTTTGATAAGCATATTTTTAAACTTGGCAGCGATGAACAGATAGACATAATGATGAAGCGTAAGTTGACAGACTAAGCTGTCTAGTGAATTGACTGGTTTTATATTTTTGCTCTATTTCTTGATAAAATTTGATTATTTTCGTAATGTATTGTTAATCAGTATTTTTTTTTTGTAAATAGTATTGTGTCTGTTTATAGATGAATCAAAAGTAAAATTTAATTATGAAATCTGTAAGTCTTATTCTTCTGCTGTTTATTTTTGCAAATTGTGCCAATAAAATTGTAACCACAGCATCGGGATTGCAATATAGAATTTTAAAAAAAGGGGAGGGAATTAAGGCCAAAGCTGGAGATGAAGTTTTTATTTATGAAACTACCAGCTATAGAAATGGAACTGTTTTGTATTCTAATTACAATTCAGCTTCGCCTGTCAAAGTTTTAATAGGCGGCAATCAAGCAACACAAGCTGTAGATGAAGGATTAAGAGAAATGCAGGCAGGCGAAGTCCGTGAACTCATTGCGCCACACTTTTTGGTGAAAAGAAAGAGCTATCCAAGTAATGTATCTCCTGATTCTACATTGGTTATTAAAATCAAATTAGATAAAATAGTTCGTAAATAGAAAGTGTAACTGCTCTATAGTAAAATTATTAAAGCTAAAAATTGATTTCTTAAAATAAAGAAAATCCCAAAACGATAAAAAGCCACACTGTCATTCAGGAACAGTTGTGGCTTTTTAAACAAATAAAAACTAAAAAAGATTGTAAATATTTAGAAACAGTAAGCATTTTCAGCAACCAGTTTTGAGGTAATTGTTTCCCTCAAGCCAACAACATTCGGCATGTTGGTGTATTTTGTGTAACGGCGTAATCCCATTAGCATCATACGCTGTTCATCGCCTTCGGCAAAAGAAATAATGCTTTCTTTTCCTTTTTGAGTAACGATGTCAACGGCTTGGTACAAGTACAATTGCGCCATAGCGATTTGTTCTTTTACTTTGTCGGCACCATTTGATTTGGCTAGTTTTTCGGTTCTCAAAATGGCACTTTCGGCCATATAGATTTCGATTAAAATATCCGAAGCTGCCATCAGTAATTGCTGGTGTCCTTCCAGATCCGGACCATATTTTTGAACAGCTCCGCCGGCAACCATAAGAAATGCTTTTTTCAGTTTGTCAATCATTTCTTTTTCCTCGGCAAACAACTCAGAATAATCAGGAGTGTCAAATGACGGAATTCCCATTAATTCTTCTTGTACTTTAGATGCAGGGCCTAGTAAATCAACGTGGCCTTTCATAGCTTTTTTGATTAACATACCAACTGAAAGCATTCTGTTGATTTCGTTTGTTCCTTCGTAGATACGGGCAATACGCGCGTCTCTCCAGGCACTTTCCATAGGTGTGTCTTCAGAGAATCCCATTCCGCCGAAGATTTGAATTCCTTCATCAGCACAGTTTTGAACGTCTTCGGAAACGGCTACTTTCAGGATAGAGCATTCGATAGCATATTCTTCAACACCTTTCAATTCTGACTCTTGGTGAGAAACGCCATCAGCTTCACGGGCAGTGATTCTGTCTTCGATATCTTTTGCAGCACGATAGGTAGCACTTTCTCCTGCGTAACAGGAAGTTGCCATCTCTGCCAATTTAGATCGGATAGCGCCAAAACTTGAAATGGCGGTATTAAACTGAACTCTTTCATTAGCATAATGAACAGCACCAGTGATTACTCTGCGCTGTGCGTCCAGACAGGCTGCTGCCAATTTGATACGGCCAACATTCAAGGCATTCATGGCGATTTTGAAACCATTTCCTCTTTCAGACAGCATATTTTCAACAGGAACTTTTGTTTCATTGAAAAATACCTGACGGGTAGAGGAAGCACGAATACCTAATTTATGTTCTTCTTCCCCAAATGAAATTCCGTTGTCGGCTGTGTTTTCCAAAATGAATCCTGTGATGTTTTTATCATCTTCAATACGTGCAAAAACGATGAAAAGTGAACAGAAACCTGCATTCGAAATCCACATTTTTTGGCCTGTGATTTTATAATGAGTACCGTCTTCCGACAAAACAGCTTTTGTTTTTCCAGAATTCGCATCAGATCCCGCTCCTGGCTCAGTCAAACAGTAAGCTCCAAACCATTCGCCTGTAGCTAATTTTGGTACGTATTTTTGTTTTTGTTCCTCAGTTCCGTAAAGTGTGATTGGCATTGTCCCAATTCCAGTGTGAGCCCCAAAAGCAGTAGAGAACGACCCCGTAGCCCCCGAAATATAATCACAAACCAAAACGGTATTGACAAAACCCATTCCCATTCCGCCATAAGCTTCAGGCACGGCTACGCTCAAGAAACCAAGATCTCCCGCTTTACGCATGGATTCTTCGGTAAAGGCATAATCTTTATTTTCAAAACGGTTTTTGTTCGGCCAAATTTCTTTGTCCACAAATTCTTTTACAGAGTCACGCATCATCAGCTGCTCTTCGTTGAAATCCTCTGGGGTGAAGATGTCTTCACATTTTGTTTCTTTTACGATGAATTGACCACCTCTAGTTTTGTCGCTCATGACTTTATTATTTTAATTTTTATATCTTTTTATTTATGATTTTATTTCCCAATCCTGCCATTGCGAGGAACGAAGCAATCACATTTGCAAAATCTAACTTTGCATAATTGTTAGCGAGATTGCTTCGTTCCTCGCAATGACAAACTAAACGAATACTTGTCTATAAAACTTCAAAAATCCCCGCACTTCCCTGACCAGTTCCCACACACATACTCACAATTCCATATTTATTACCTCTGCGTTTCATTTCGTCGAATAATTGAACAGAAAGTTTAGCTCCGGTACAGCCCAGCGGGTGACCTAGGGCAATCGCTCCTCCATTTACATTAATAATGTCTGGGTTTAGGTTCAGTTCGCGGGTTACAGCCAATGCCTGTGATGCAAAAGCTTCGTTCAACTCAATTAGGTCAATGTCATTTAGAGTTAATCCTGCTTGTTTTAATGCTTTAGGAATGGCTTTTACAGGACCGATTCCCATGATTCTTGGTTCAACACCTGCAGAGGCAAAATTCACCAAACGGGCTATAGGTTCAAGGTTTAATTCTTTTACCATTTCCTCGCTCATAACCAGTACAAAAGCGGCACCGTCACTCATTTGTGAAGAGTTACCGGCAGTTACACTTCCGTCAGCGGCAAAAACTGCTCTAAGACCAGCCAATGCTTCCAATGAAGTTCCTGCTCTTGGTCCTTCGTCTTTGTTTACAACATAAGATTTGGTTTCTTTTTTACCATTTTCATTAATAAAAGTCTGTTCTACTGTGATAGGTACAATCTGTTTGTCAAATTTACCTTCAGCCTGTGCTTTCAATGCTTTGTTATGCGATTGAAAAGCAAACTCATCCTGATCTGCACGGGAAATATTGAATTGTTTCGCCACTGCTTCGGATGTCAGTCCCATTCCCCAGTAGTAATCCTCGTGTCCAGCTTTTGCGACAGCGTAATCAGGAGTAGGTTTATAACCTCCCATCGGAATATAACTCATGCTTTCGGCTCCTCCGGCAATAATGCAATGTGCCATTCCTGACTGGATTTTGGCAGTTGCCATTCCGATAGTTTCCAATCCCGATGCACAATAACGGTTCACGGTAACACCAGGAACATCATTTACTTTTAATCCCATCAGAGAGATTAAGCGCCCCACGTTCAAACCTTGTTCTGCTTCCGGCATGGCGTTTCCAACCATAACGTCATCGATACGGGTTTTGTCAAAATCAGGCAGTTCATTCATCATGTACTGAATGGTTTCGGCAGCCAGTTCATCAGGTCTTTTGAATCTAAAAAGCCCTTTTGGCGCTTTGCCTACTGCTGTTCTATATGCTTTAACTATATATGCTGTTTTCATTTGTTTAATTTTTTAAGAGTAGAGAATATAGAGTATAGAAAATAGACTTTAGTCGTTGGCTGAAATCTATTTTCTGTATTCTTAGTTCTATTTTCTAATTACGAAGCGGTTTCCCTTTAGTTAACATATACTGAATTCTTTCCAATGTTTTTCTTTCAGTACAAAGAGACAAGAAAGCTTCTCTTTCAATATCCAGTAAATACTGCTCGGATACCAAAGTAGATTCGGACAAATCACCTCCGGCCATAACGTAAGCCAGTTTGTTAGCGATTTTCTTGTCATGCTCTGAAATGTATTTTCCAGCTTCCATCTGGTCAGTTCCCACTAAGAACATTCCCAATGCCTGCTTTCCTAAAACCTTCACATCGGTTCTTCTGATTGGTTGCGTATAACCCGCTTCGGCCATTAATAACGCATGTTTCTTGGCTTCGGCAATCTGACGATCTTTGTTTACTACAATAATATCTTTACCGTGCTGTAAAAGCCCGGTGTCAAAAGCTTCGTAACCGGAAGTCGATACTTTTGCCATAGCGATAGTTAAGAAATATTCCTGCAGTACATTCAATTCCACATCATTTTTACGGAATAAATCGGAAGCTCTCAACGCCATTTCTTTGGAACCGCCTCCGCCAGGGATGACTCCAACACCAAATTCAACCAATCCCATATAGGTTTCGGCAGCGGCAACCACTTTATCAGCGTGCAGACTCATTTCGCATCCGCCTCCAAAAGTCATTCCGTGAGGTGCAACAATAACTGGAATTGAAGAATAACGAACGCGCATCATTGTGTCTTGGAACATTTTGATCGCCATGTTCAATTCGTCATACTCCTGCTCAACTGCCATCATGAAGATCATTCCGATATTGGCACCGACTGAGAAATTCGCTGCCTGATTTCCGATAACCAGACCCTGGTATTCTTTTTCGGATAAATCTATCGCTTTATTGATCGCTTGTAAAACATCACCGCCAATAGTATTCATTTTGGATTGGAATTCTAAGTTCAAAATTCCATCACCCAAATCTTGGATAATAGCACCGCTGTTACTCCAGACTTTTTTGCTTTCGCGAATGTTGTTCAGGATGATAAATGCATCCTGTCCAGGAACTTTAGTCTGTGATTTTGTCGGAATATTGTAGAAATAAGTTGCTCCTTCTTTTACAGTATAAAAACTGCTGCTTCCTGACGCAATCATATCATTTACCCACGCTGCAGGCTCAAGACCTTCGGCTTTCATGATTTCGATTCCATTGGCAACACCAATGGCATCCCAAATTTCGAATGGACCATTTTCCCATCCGAAGCCGGCTTTCATGGCATCGTCTATTTTATATAATTCATCAGATATTTCAGGAATACGGTTGGAAACATAAGCAAACATTCCGGCGAAACTCTTTCTGTAGAATTCGCCTGCTTTGTCTTTTCCTTTAACCAAAACCTTAAATCTGTTGATAGGTTTATCGATTGTTTTTGTTAATTCAAGCGTTGCAAAATTGGCTTTTTTTGCAGCGCGGTATTCTAAAGTATCCAAGTCTAAAGAAAGAATATCTTTATCTACTTTTTTATAAAATCCCTGACCGGTTTTAGAACCAAGCCATTTGTTTTCCATCATTTTGCTTACAAAATCCGGAAGTTTGAACAATTCATGCTGTTCGTCTGTAGGGCAGTTTTCATAGATTCCGTTGGCAACATGCACCAAAGTATCTAATCCAACCACATCCACAGTTCTGAAAGTTGCTGATTTTGGACGGCCAATAACCGGTCCAGTTAATTTATCAACTTCTTCGATAGTCAACCCCAATTCTTTCACCAAGTGGAATAAACTCTGGATTCCGTAAATACCAATACGGTTTCCGATAAATGCTGGAGTATCTTTGGCAACAACCGAAGTTTTACCCAAGAATTTTTCTCCGTATATTGTTAGGAAATCCAAAACTTCAGCAGAAGTCTTTGGCCCTGGAATAATTTCAAATAATTTTAAGTAACGCGCTGGGTTAAAAAAGTGAGTACCGCAGAAATGTTTTTGGAAATCTTCACTGCGTCCTTCGCTCATAAAATGAATTGGAATACCAGAAGTATTGGATGTTACCAAAGTTCCCGGTTTTCTGAATTGGTCGATTTGCTCAAAAACCAGTTTTTTGATGTCCAGACGCTCCACAACCACTTCGATAATCCAATCTACATTGGCAATCTTAGCCATATCATCTGTGGTGTTTCCAGTTGTGATCCGGCTGGCAAATTTTTGGCTGTAAATAGGAGAGGGCTTCGATTTCAATGAGTTGGCTAAATGCTCGTTTACCACTCGGTTGCGAACAGCTTTACTTTCAAGCGTAAGCCCTTTTTTGGCTTCTGCATCGGTCAGCTCTCTTGGAACAATATCCAAAAGCAGAACTTCGACCCCAATGTTGGCAAAATGACAGGCAATCCCTGAACCCATGATCCCGGATCCGATTACTGCTACTTTTTTAATGGTGCGTTTCATTATTTTCTTGTTGGTTAAAAATATTTTTATTCTGAATTAGTTCATTGATAATTTCGGCAACTTCGATGAAATTGTTGATCTTTTCTTCCGATACATGCTGTCTTACAGATTCATTGAATTTCAAAACAGTATTCTTTGAAAGTTCTCTTTTTTCTTTCCCAAAATCGGTTAGATATATTAACACTCCCCGGCCATCATCAGGATTTTTTTTTCTAATAATTAATCCTTTTTCTTCCATCGATTTCAGTGTTCTCGTCAGGCTTGTTGCTTCCATTCCCATCCTTGGGCCTAATGCGGTAGATGGTGTACCTTCCTCTCTGTCAATACTTAATAATGCAAATCCGGTTGCCATTGTTGCATCATATTTATTGGCCTCTTCGTTGTACATTCTGGATACGGCCTGCCATGTTGCTCTTAGGATATAATCTAGTGTTTTGTTTTTCATAAGTTACTATATCGATTTCAAATGTAATAAAAAAAATACTATGCATGCATAATAAAATTTATTTTTTTTTATTTTTTTATAAATATAATTAAAAAAGTCCTTTAAAATAAGGGGCTGGTAAAATATTATGCATGCAGGGTATTTTTTATTTATACCAGCACTTGGCTGCAGCAGAAATTGAATCTATTAATATTAAAAAAGATTTTGGCCAGTATAATTGCAGCAGATTTTTAATAATTTTTAATGCCGAAATCCTTGAGATATTATCTGGGATTATAAAAAGCCATAAGAAACAATAATTTTTAATGTCAGACTGTCTTTTTTGCTTCAGCTTTATCACTCAAATAATTAATTGTTTAATTAATAGTAATTTATACGTAATAAAATAAAATACGCCTTCGGATTGATTGCGGAATAGTTACGATTTAATGGAAGAATGTATGTATTAATTTTTTTTAAAAAAAGTCGAGATGTAATCTTTATTTTATTAAAAATAAGTATACTTTTGAACACCAAAATTAATGACATAATCAATGAAACAACTTTACTATTGCTGCATTATTTTTCTTTTTATAAATACGTTTTCAATTTATGGTTTTTCTGCCAATACGAGTGATTACAGTTATACAAGTTTTAAATATCTTGTCTCTCCACCCAATGTAAATTTTAGTTTCACTAGTGATGGAAGCTGTTCTGGTACTCCCATTATATTTACTTCAACGGTGAGTGGGAGTGGTCCTTTTAAGTATGCATGGGATTTTGGAGATGGAACAACTTCTATAGATAATAATCCTAATCACATATTTAGTGCAACCGGATGCGGATCTCAAAATTTTACTGTAAAATTAACAGTTACTGATAAAAATGGCGAAGTTAACAGTATTACAAAAACTGTTGCAGTAAAGCAAAAACCAGAATTGAAATTTACTAATTTAAATGCTGCGACGGGTTCCACTACACCTTTTGAAAAATGTGGTGACAATAATTCAGATCCTAAATATACTATTAAACTAGGTAATCTTTCTAGCTCGGCTGCTTGTATTTCTTCGTACAGTGTAGATTGGGGAGATGGCAATATCGAAACCAGCGTAACTTTTCCTAAATCACATACTTATATGAAATTGGGATCTTTTAATATGGTGGTAACGGCATTAGGTTCCAGCGCTTGCGAAAATTCGATTACCTATATTGTTAAAAATTCTAATAATCCAATTGGGGCACTTATTGCTCCAGGAAATACGACAAATTTGTGTGTTCCGGTAGCTCCTATGGAATTTGCAATAGGATCATGGGCTCTAAATCCTTCTGATACCAATTATCAGGTTAGTTATGGTGATGGTACTGTGCAAAACTATACTCAAGCACAGTTAGAGAGTTCTCCATACTATAATGCGTCTAATCCTGTATCATCACAAAATTTTCCGGTACCACATACATTTACGCAGTATAATTGCCCTAATGGAAATACTGTTACATTGACGATATCCACTTCTTGCGGAAGCACCTATCTAACTGCGGGTCCTATTGTTATCTTGGATGTCCCTAAGGTAAGTTTTAACGTAAATCCTATTGCATGTGTTAATACGGCGATATCTTTTAGTAATACTACCAGAGCAGGATATACAAATGACTGTAGTACTTATAATGTCTATACTTGGGATTTTGGCGATGGAAGTTCAAAATCAAGGGAGGTGTATCCAAGTCATGTTTATACAAAACCGGGTACATATACGATTAAGTTATCTGCCGAAACACCATGCGGAATTGGTAATTCGTATACCCAGACTATATGCGTAGAACCGGTGCTGCAGCCCCAATTTACGTATTCAAAAGCATGTGCTTCAGAAAATGTTCAGATAAAGAATACTACCAATACAAGTTTGAGCTGTGGCACTGAAAGTTATTATTGGGAAGTAATAAATTATTACGAAGGCTTTTGTGGAAAGGGAAAAGGACAGTGGTCTTTTGCAGATGGAACGGGGCCGTACTCCAAAGATCCAGTTATTAATTTTGGTATTCCAGGAACGTATCAGCTGCAGCTAAGAACATTAAATTCATGTGGAGTATATCAGTATACTTCAAGAGCAATAGAAGTGAAGAAAAAACCAGTAATTACATTAAGCCCAATTTCGGATTATTGTAATTCTGCAACTATAAAACCTGTGGGAGCAGTTGTTGAAAGCTGTGCTCCTGCATCGGAACTAACTTATCTTTGGAGTTTTCCAGGCGGCACGCCATCCTCTTCTACATCGCTTGACCCTGGCTCAATAAATTACACCAAGAGTGGCAATTATCAAGCAGTTTTTAGTGTTAGTAATAGTTGCGGAACAGCAACTCAGTCAAGGAATTTTTCTGTAGATTTAGTACTCTCACCAGTTATTAAACCTAAAACTGAAAAAATCTGCAGCGGTAACAGCTTTTCAGTAACGCCAGTCAGTAATGGAACAGATAATGTCCCGGCGGGAACTACATTTGTTTGGTCAATGCCGGTAATATCTCCTGCTGGATCTATAAGCGGAGCTTCTGCACAGTCATCTCCAACAACCAGTATCAGCCAGACATTAACAAATAATACGCCTAATAGAGCAACAGTTACTTACACAGTATCTCCAATATCAAAATTATGTCCTGGACCCGATTTTACTATTACAGTAACCGTCGATCCATTAATAGATGCTGGAGAAAGTATAAAAAAAGTAAGCTGTTTTGGGCTTAGTGATGGAGCAATTAATCTAAGTGTCACTGGTGGAATTCCTTTTACAACAGGAAACCCATATACTTTTTCCTGGACTGGTCCTAACGGGTTTTCAAGTACTGATAAGGATATTTCTAATTTAAAATCAGGATATTATAATTTAATAATTTATGACAACGGAAATTGTCCATTTTCAAAAAGTTATTATGTAGCAGAACCAGATAAATTTCAATTCTCGGGATATAAAAATGACATAAGCTGTTATGGATTGAATGATGGAAAAATTGAAATAAATACAAGTGGTGGAAATATCCCTTATAAGTATGTGTGGACAAAAGACGGGAACCCTTATGCAGCATCTACCGAAGACCTCAGAAATCTGTCACCAGGTGTTTATGGAGTTACTATAACCGAAGCCAACAATTGTAATATTCTCAAAGAGACTTTTACTATTCATGAACCGCCACTTTTGGAGCTGAGTTTTGTGAGCCAGGTTGATATTCTATGTTACGGATATTACACTGGAGAAATTAATGTAAAAACAACTGGAGGAAGAGCTACAGAAGTAAGTCCAGGCGTTTTTAACTATAATTATAGCTGGACAGGACCAAATGGTTTTTATAGTAATGTTCAGAATCCAAGGAATTTAGCTGCTGGTACATATAATTTGACTGTTACAGATAATTCTGGCTGTACTGATGAATTAGAGGTTACACTTCATCAAAATGATGAAATTAAACTTGATTATACCAAAACTGAAATAGCCTGTTACAACTATTCAGACGCTTCAATATCCATCAATAGCATAACTGGTGGTGTGCCGTTTGCAACAGGTGATCCTTATATTATAAAATGGAGTAATTTAGGATCTGGATTAGTACAAAAGAATCTTACTGCGGGTACTTATATAATATCAATTATGGATGCATTAGGCTGTCCAAAAGAATTTACGATTATTATAGATAACGCTCCGGTTTTTAAAATAGATCCAGATGTAAGACAGATATCCTGTTTTGGAGAGAAAGATGCGCATATCCGATTAAATCTTGTTGGAGGGCAAGCGCCAGTCTCATTAGTATGGGATGATGATCCAGCTGCAGGAATTGAAAGAAACAACCTTGGGCCAGGAAAATATTCGGTGACTATTATCGATGCTAAATCCTGTGTAATTAAAGAGCCATATTTAATTGTTGAGCCTCAGTTATTAGAATTGAAAGCCACAGTGTCCAATCCTCTAAGCTGTACTGCCGCCGACACAGGTGCTATTAATTTAGTTGTTACAGGCGGAACTCAGCCATTTTTATATTCATGGTCGAATGGTACTGCAACCGAAGACCTCGAAAATCTCATACCTGGAAACTATATTGTTAAGGTAATTGATGCAAATGGCTGTAAAAAAGAAGAGAGCTGGAAAATTACGAGATTCGAGCAATTAACTCCATCCATAGAAGTTTTAACCGATTTTGATTGTGATACCAAATATGTTCATCAGACATTTGTTGGACATGTAAAGGGGGGAATTCCACCTTATACTTTAAACTGGTCAGATGGTGTGGTTACAGGAACAAATGGCGAAATCATGAATACAAATAATAATGGATTAATATTATTTAGTGTAACTGACAGTTTTGGATGTAAAGCAGATTATCCTTATAATGTAAATACTCCTGTTCTGGGGAAAGCCAATTTTTCTATAAGCTCTTATGGAAAGGATGTTTATGATCTTTACTCTATTTATGATCCTATACTGTTTTCTAATTTAGCGACTGGTGATTTTACATCCATTTCATGGGATTTTGGTGATGGGAATTTTTCTGATGAAGAAAGCCCAGCACATATATATACCAGAGAAGGAACTTATACAATAAAGCAGCTGGTTAGTTATCCATTCGGATGTCAGTATAGTTATACAGCCACAATAGTTGTCGAAAAAGGATATAGTTTAGTTATGCCTAATGCCTTTACACCAAATAATGACCACTTTAATGACACATTTGCGCCTGTTTTTCTGGGATTAAATAATATAACTCTCGAAGTTTTTGACACATGGGGAGGAATTATATATTCAGAAAGTGGTGAAAATATAGCAGGCTGGAACGGCAAAATAAAAGGTTCAGATGCCGAAAATGGTAATTATTATTTTAAAGTTACGGCAAAGACTTTCTATAATCATACCATAACTGAAAAAGGCGCACTTACATTAATCAAATAAAAGCAGCACATTTACAATGAAATTAAAACTATTTATTCTAATTATTACAAGTTGTTTTTATACTGAGGCAAAAGCTCAAGACCCTATTTTCACGCAATACTTTTTAGTTCCCGAAACATTAAATCCTGGTTTTTCAGGTTTTATGGAAACAACATATACAGGTATCATTCATAGAGAACAATGGCCTGATTTAGATTTAAAAATTGCTACTGATTATGTTTTTGTCAATACCTGGAGCGAAAAAATGAATAGCGGATTTGGCCTAAGTGTTTTAAACCAAAGAGAAAATACCAGCAATTACAATTTTACCCAGATAAATGCAAACTATGCATATAAAGTACGAATAAGTGATGACTGGGATTTCAGGCCGGCAATAGAAGCTGGATTTGGCTTAAAATCTTTTGCTTTCCAGAATTTACTGCTTGAAGACCAGATTAATATAAAATCAGGAAAAAATAATTCCAGTTCCGTTGACCCATTGCTGAAAAATGATAAAATTACTTTTTTTGATATTTCTGCCGGCATGGTTTTTAATACCGATGATCTTTGGATTGGTTTATCTGTAAAACACCTTAACAGACCCAATATTGCATTTAACGAAACTGAAAATTTACCTTTAAAAACATTTTTTTCTCTAAGCGCAGGTTACGAATTCCTCATGGCGGATTATATAGATGTGCAGCTGTTTCCTTATGCAACAAAATTATTTGTAACATCCAATTATATGCAGCAGGGATATTATAATCGTTTAGATTTAGGTGCTTCCATTTTATTTGAAAAAATATTTTTTGGTTTTACAGCAGTCACAAACCCTGCAAAAAACACCATAAATAATGATTTATTAACCTCTGTTAATTTTTTTACAGGATTGCAGTACGAACACCTGCGCATGGGGGTATCTTATGATTTTAATACATCCAGCATTGGAAGAACGGGAGGGACTTATGAATTATCATTGACTTATCAATTCAATCTGGATAAAAAATGTTTTGGATGCCCTAACTATGTTGGAAAGTAGCAAGCAATTCTTTTTTGGATAAAAATCAATAGTGCAGATCGGGACAAAACATTCCGGGCAGTAATATTGACAGTTTAAGAGGGTAGAACAGCTGGATTTTTGATAAAAAAGAAAGGAACGATCTATTATTTTTCTTACTTTGCTTCCAAAAAAAACAAACCATGAAGTTTATATCCAACAGAACTATAATCCTGAAGTCATTTATTGCCGCAATAGCTATATTGGGAATCAAAAATTTTGTTTTCAAGCATCTTTCGCTTTACGGGCAGGATTTTCATGACTTGATAGAACTGTCGGATATTACGATTATTTTTACAGGAGCATTTTTTGTGTTCGGATTATTATTGGCCGCAACAATGACCGATTTTAAGGAAAGCGAAAAAATTCCGGGAGAAGTAGCGTCAAATCTTGAAGCAATCAAAGACTGGATTTACCTGGCTTTCCGTGCACCGAGAACAGGGACGACGGATTTATGCAAAGAAGAATTAAACAGCACTTTGCTGCGTCAGGAAATGCTTGCTATTACCGATGGTATTATTTCATGGATTTATTCCAGTGGCAAAGATTCTACGGTTATTTTTCCGCTGATTCGTAAGTCCAACGAGATTGCCTATTATTTTGCCGAAAGAGGTGTCGATAAAGAAGCCATAAAAGGCATTCAGGAAAACACCAACGCAATGCGGAAACAGCTCACACGTGCCTATTCGATTTCGAGAAACAACTTCATCAAGCCGGCGTATACCTTGCTGCAGAGCATTTTGTTCATAGTGATGTCACTGCTGCTGATTACCAAATTCAAAAGTCCCTCTGCCGATTATCTGGTGACCTCGGCTATAACGTTTATATTCTGCTATCTGTATTTATTAATCAGCGGTCTGGACGATCCATTTGATATTTTCAATGGTGATACTAATGTTGATCTAAAACCCATTGACCGATTTAAACAGCGTTTGGTTTCGGATTTTCTGGTTTAATAATAAGGTAAGAATAGAATTTGCTTTCCTGACAGGTTTCGAAAACCTGTTAGGTCTTATCTGGATTAATTTGAGAAGAATATGGAAAAAATTACTGATTTTCATTGGAAAGGGTACAATTTGATCAGGAAAATGCTAGTAAGGTGGGAAGTGGGAAGAAGATGAATGAGGAGTTGGATGGGGTTTTTAGGGGGAATTATTCAATAAAAGGCAAACAGAATGACAAAAAAAATTAGCGATATTAATTGGGAGAAGCTGCTTAAAGTTAATAGAGATATCTTTGTTAATTTGTTTAGTTTAAATGAAGAAGTAGCAATTTCAGATGAAGTAAAAATAAAATTCTACAGTTTAAAATATAATAATAATGGTCTTGATGGCTTAGATTTTATAAATCATCTGTATGAGGCTGCTGTACATTATGTCTTTGATGAAAAAGATATTAAAGAGCTTATTGAGGATGGATACGCACCTACTGATAAAGCATTAAGTTACTTTGGAGATATTGATCCTTTAACAGATGGAAGATATGGTGAGCTAATTTTATATTTATTTATTGAAGCGGTTTTGCAAACACCTATGATAGTTCATAAAATTTCTCAAACTTATAACAATAATGACCAAGTAAAAGGTTCCGATGGACTTTTTATTGGTAATATAAATGGTCAAGCGACTTTATTGTTAGGTGAATCAAAAATGAAGAATAACTTCAATGCATGCGCTGGAGAAGCTTTAGACTCGCTTAAAAGGTATATAAATAATCCGCAATCAATTGATAGAGAATTAGAAGTTGCAAAAAAACATTTAAGTCGAGATCTAAATAATCTTGATGAAAATGATTTGGATCTTATTTACCAAAGTCTTAGAACAAAGCAAATTGAATTTCAAGAATATAATATTTGCTACCCAGCTTTCTTAATGTATAAAGAAGGTAAAATCAAAGAAATAATTTCACGAAACATTCTAGAAATAGAAAAACAAGTATTAATTTTTTTAAAATCAATAATAAAGCGAAGGTCAAATTATATTAAAGCATCCTTACCCGAAATTAATAATATAACATTTGAATTTTTTATGATGCCTGTTGATGATGTAAGTTCTTTTAGAGAAAAGTGTTATACCGTTTTTCATAACGGAAAAAAATATGAAAGAAAAGAATAATGAGCAATTTAACTATTGAATCTGCCAAAAACCATCCTGTTTTCAATCAAGTTTTGAAAGCATTGATAACTAATAGATTTTACTCTGAGTTGCAGATTGAGAAAGAAAAAGTTATAATTGAAAAAGATATCCTTGACAAATCGATATGGTTAGCAAGTATTATTTCTACAAGTATTGAAGAGGAAGATAAATATTTAAGTTCTGTATTTGGAATTACTCTTTTTCTTGAATATGATTCTCAAGAATACAGAAAAACTGCTTATATAATTTTATCTAGATCAGGTAATTTAATTGCATCGAGATTTTTTAAGGAATTGATGACAATTAATTCAATTACAGGGAATCTTTTGTTTAATAAAAGTTTTGGGACAATGATGGATTTTGAATTAGGTTCAAAAATTGCATTAAATGAAATAGAAAGTGGAAACGGTAAAATTTTAGGTTCTGATTATCAAAAACATTTGTGGAATGTTTTAACAAAAACAAATTACAACACTGCAATATCAGCACCTACTTCAGCAGGAAAATCATTCATCATTCAAAACTATATCAGACAAACTTTTTTAAACAAGGATTCGTTTTATGTTGTTTATATTGTGCCAACTAGAGCTTTAATTTCTCAAGTATCTGAAGATTTTAAGAAAATATTAGGTAATGATGTTAGCATAAATACAGCTTTTATTGAAAAAGAAAATGAAGATAAAGGACAATTTACAAATAAAGAGATATTTATCTTAACACCAGAAAGAACTTTAAAATTAATGCAGTATTCTTCTGAGAATGAATTCTCACCTGATTTAATTTTTATTGATGAAATACAAAATATTGAAGATGATGGAAATAGAGGTTTTCTTTTTGAGTATTTAATAAATGAGATTGAAACTTATTGGTTTAGATCAAGGAAGGTAATTGCAGGACCATTTTTAAATAATCCAGATGTATTGTTAAAATTAATGTTTAAAGAAGTTAGTGAAAATTTAAAAACAATGTTTTCGCCTGTCTTTCAGTTAAAAATATCATTTAAACCTAGCAAAATCAATAATTCAATAACTTCTAAGATATTTTTTCAAGAGAAATTGATAAATACTATTGAAGTTCCAATTGATTTTGATTATGGAAAAGATGTTGTGCAAAATAAACTTAAAACAACAGTTAAAATATTATTACGATTTGGAGATAAAAGCAAAAATATCATTTATCTACCCAAGTCTAATTATGTAGAAGATTTTGCAATCTATTTAGCAAAAGCAAAAAACAATGATGATAAAAAATTTATTTTAAGTAATGAAATACTTGAATTAATTGATTTAATTAAAGAAGAGATACATTCAGATTATTATTTAATTGATACATTAAAGGTTAAGACCGCATTTCATCATGGTAAGTTACCTGAGATTATTAGAGGTGAATTAGAATATCTTTTTGCAAATGGTTATCTTGATAATATTATATGTACTTCTACATTAGTAGAAGGAGTTAATTTACCTGCGGAAAAAGTTTTTATACCATACCCAAAAAAGGATGGAAACGATCTAAGTAAATTTGAATTTGGGAATATTGTTGGAAGAGCAGGAAGAATCAGAGACGCTCTTACAGGCACAATAATATGTTTAGAGAAAAGTGATGAAGATTGGGCTGAAGAGTTTTTTGAAAACGAACCTGATAAAGAGATTACTCCAGCTATTAATAAAATTTTAAAGTATCCTATTAATGAATTAATTGCTGCTTTAAATCAACCATTAGATGCTAACAACAAAAAAAATGAATTTGGAGTTATTTTTTTAAAATTAAAATACCTCAAAGGAGAACAAAACCTTATTGATTATCTTAATAATAAAAATGTAGATGAAGATTCAATTAATTTGATAGTTGAAAATCTCTCTGAAAGGTTAAGAAGCATTAAAATCCCAAGTGAATTGGTAAAACTTAATCCGAGTATTGATCCAGAACTGCAAAATGAACTTTATTTAAAAATAAAAAATGAAGGAATTGAAAAATGGGTTTTTCACGATCATAAAAATTTTTACGCAAGATGGAAAAAAGAAATATTAATAACGAAGATCCATGAGGAAAGCAATTTTTATGGTCAGTTGAAAAATATTTTATTTAAACTTGATGAAGTTTTCGATTTTAATAATGAAGCTTATTTTAAGCATGACATATCTAGATCATTATCTCAAATGGTTTTTTATGCGACATTATGGTTAGATAATAGAGGCTTTAAAGAGCTTATAATTAGAGAGATAAATTTTAATGCAGACACAAAAGGTATAATAGATAAAGAAAACAAAAATGATATAAATAAAACAATAAAAGAAGTTATTAAAGTTTACTCTTCAATTATAAGTTATGTTTTAGTAAAGTACACAAAGCTACTATCAGATATATTGAAATTTATTCTTAACGAAGAAGAATTAGAAAAGTATAAACATAGTATTTCTTTACCAACTATGTTAGAATTAGGAACAAGTAATACTTTAGTATTACTATTAATATCTAAAGGTATTTCAAGATCAATCGCAATTAAAATATATAAATTAATTCCAGAAGATGAATCAGAAAATCCAATAGAATGGCTATCAAAACAAAAGGAATTAAATATTAAAAATATTTACAACAAGTACTTGAAAAGGAAAGGTTTCTTATTGCAAGATAAAGAAATATAATTCCTTAAATTTAACTAATGACTATCCAAACCCTAAAATCCCAAGCCCTAATCCTTTTTGAAGTAATTTCAGGAAAAAGCCTTTAGTTTACCATAAAAAATAATTCTTATCTTTGAACTTTAAATTTCATGAAACATGAACTACAAAATATCATTTCAGGAAAGAGCCAAGTTAGGTATGGAGATGCTATCCAGACAGTTGCCGGTTACCTTAGAAGAAGCAAGAGCTCAGGTTGCGAAGCTAAAGGAAGCAAGCAAATCAAAAGTGAAGAAGCAGAGAATATAAGGGATTTTTGCAACCAGAATAATTTTTGGAATGCAGGAATAGACATCAATAATTTTGTTTCAAGCGGAGCTGAACAAAGGGTTTATCTTCATAATGAGTTTCAGGTTTTTAAACTTAATGACTCTATTTATTATTCTTCCTGGGAAGATTATCTCAATAATCTATTACTAAATAATTACTTTTTTCCGGATACAGCCTATCAGTTAGTTGGATTTTATGAATCTGATGATGTTTTGTATGCTGTGGTTGAGCAAGCTTTTGTTAAATTTGATCAGATTACAGAATTAGAAAATGTAAAAAGATTTCTAAATGAAAATGGTTTTATAAACACAAGAAACAATGATTACTTCAATCCAAATTTAGGAATAATTCTTGAAGATTTGCATGACGAAAATGTACTGACTTTTGAAGATAATTTGTACTTTATAGACACCGTTTTCTACATTACAGAACAATTTTATAAATGAATATCCAAATCCTAAAATCCCAAAACCTAATCTTTTTCGAGGTCATTTCAGAAAGCAGGTCTTTTGGGTTAAATACAACAGATAGCATCTACTAATTTTTAAAGAAAAACCGTCCCGATTTAAAATCAGGACGGTTTTTTTAGATATTCTTAGATGGTTATTTACTGTGCAGAGAAAACTATCTTTTAGTTTTTCTAAAGGTCAACTCAAAAATAAAATAACAGAGAGCTAAGACCCCGAAGCCAAAAATGGTATCACCAATGGCTCTTAACCATTTTAGGACAATCATAACTGGCTGTTGCATGAATTCTGCAGAGCGTGCATACCAGATGCCATGTTCAATGCTGGCGATGGCCTGCATGACTCCTACAGGAAGCAGACTCATTAATGCCATTGCCAATAAGCCAAGATTTGTAGACCAGAAAATGAACTTCATTAATTTTTCGTTCCATATTTCGTGGCGGTAGAGACTTCTCATTACAAATAACATCAGCCCGATTCCTAGCATTCCATACACGCCAAAAAGTGCCGTATGACCATGCAGTGCCGTAGTATTTAATCCTTGAACATAATACAAAGCAATTGGCGGATTAATGATAAAACCGAAAATACCTGCTCCAAGGAAATTCCAGAAGGCTACGGAAATCATATAATAAATGGGCCATTTGTAATCTATAATCCAGCTTGTAGATTTAGACAAAGTATAATTATGGTATGCTTCATATCCTATTAAAACCAGCGGAACGATTTCCAAAGCACTAAATGTAGCACCTATCGCCATAACTGCGGTGGGTGTTCCCGAAAAATACAAATGGTGAAAAGTTCCCAAAATACCGCCTGACATAAAAATAATTGTCGAAAAAATTACATTGAGCGTAGCTGTTTTTGTTTTTAGAAGCCCCAGTCTTACAAATAAAAAGGCGATTACGACTGTAGCGAAGACTTCAAAGAATCCTTCTACCCAAAGATGAACAACCCACCATCTCCAATATTCGGAAATTGCCAGATTGGTCTGTCTTCCCCACATTAGTCCTGCTGCATAAAAGGAAGCAATGGCTGCACACGAAATCAGAAACATGATAATCAGGTTTCTTTCTTCGGAACCTCTTTTAAGTACAGGAATTAATGGCCTAACCATAAGTGCCAGCCATAAAAATAATCCAACTAATAGGAAACATTGCCAAAAACGGCCCAGATCAACATATTCATATCCTTGATGACCAAACCAGAAATTATCAATTAAATCCAATTTTTGCATCACTCCATACCATTGCCCAATCATTGAACCTAAGACAATAACCAGCAGGGCGAAGAATAAAAAGTTAACCCCAAAAACCTGAAATTTTGGGTCTTTTCCAGAAACTGCCGGCGCGATATAAAGACCAGTTGCCAGCCAGGCTGTAGCAATCCAGAAAATTGCCAATTGAGTGTGCCAGGTTCTGGTTACTGCGTAAGGAAGAATTTCGTCGAGCGGAATTCCGTAAAAACCATTTCCTTCTACACCATAATGCGCTGTAATAACTCCAAAAATGACCTGCAGTACTATAAGCAAGCTTACCACCCAGAAATATTTCTTGATTTGATACATAGATGGTGTCATTCCCTGTTTTAGCAGGGGATCACTAACAGGAGTCTCCAAATGTTCATCTTCGCCAGATTTAACATGGTGAAAAATTAAAATACCTGTACAAAGAATCAGCAGGATAATGCTGACTCCCGACCAGACCAGAAGACTTTTTGTGGTGACATTTCCAACTAATTCATCTCCTGGCCAGTTGTGAGTGTAAGATATAGTATCATTTGGCCTGTTAGTTACCGTTGCCCACGTTGCCCAGAAGAAAAATGCATTCATTTTATGCATTCTTGCTTTGTCTTTGATGGACATTTTAGGAATCGCGTAATCATGTCTCAATTGATCAAATTTGGGATCATCCATAAATAATCCCTCATAATATCTGCTGAGGTATGCAATGGCTTCCTGTCGGTTTTTTGAAATGGTTATGGTTTTATTGACAGCATCATAGGTGTTCATGCGAACCTCATTCTGCAGGCGTATTTTCATTGCGGCCTGCTGTTCTTTTGATAATTTGCTATAATTCTGCTGGTATGCTGCCTGTGATAATTTATCCAATATAAACAGCGCTTCGCGATGCAGCCAATCCGCTGTCCAGTCTGGAGCTACATAGGCACCGTGTCCCCATATTGAACCTACTTCCTGACCTCCCATGCTTTGCCAGACATTCTGTCCATCTTTAATATCCTGGCCTGTAAATATAACTGTGCTGTCTGCCAAAATAATTTTGTCGGGAACAGGTGGTGCCTTTTGATAAATTTCATAACCGTAATATCCCAATACTGAAAACGAAATACTCATTACCAAAGCAAATGCAATCCATAGTTTTTTTTCTTTTTTCATCTTTAATTGTTTTTAAATTATAGTAATTACATTAATAAAAAACCGGTAAAATTTGTAAATTTTTTCCTTTAAAAAATATCGATTTACGTAATAAAAGAAAGACAGTTTCTTTCAAAGATAAAAAAAAATGTAATGTGAATTAGCTGTGGTTAAGTTTTAAGATAGCTGTTTGTTATAAATAAGTATTTAATTTTTAGACAAAAAGCAAGAATTTGATGTAGGATTATAGCAAAAACAAAGTGCCTATATATGAAAAATCCTGATACAAATGAATCAGGATTTTTTAAAAATTCAGAGCTGAATATTAGGCATTACCATAAATCTCTTTATATAGGTTTTTGTAAATCTCCAATATAATTTTTCGTCTTAGTTTAAGGGTTGGGGTGAGGTGTCCGCCATTTATGGACCACACATCTGGTGTTAATTCGAAGCGTTTTATCTGTTCCCAATTTCCGAATTTTGTGTTTAAATGATCGACTTCTTCTTTGATCCGGGCAATAACCTGTGGATTTGAAACTATTTCTTCATTGGTTTTTCCAGCATCGATTCCATGCAACTTAGCCCATTCCTTTACAAATTCAAAACTTGGCTGAATAAAGGCGCCAGGCATTTTTTCGCCATCACCGATTACCATAATCTGCTCGATAAAACGGGATTGCTTCATCGTATTTTCTATAAGCTGTGGAGCAATATATTTTCCTCCCGAGGTTTTGAACATTTCTTTTTTCCTGTCGGTAATCGATAAAAATCCATCTTTGTCCACATTCCCAATATCTCCTGTATGAAAGTAGCCGTCAATTATAGCTTCGGCGGTTTTTTCCGGATCTTTGTAATAGCCCATCATCACGTTAGGCCCTTTGCAAAGGATTTCGCCGTCTTCGGCAATTTTTATTTCTACATTATTAATGATTTTGCCGGCTGTTCCTATCTTAAAGCCTTTGTTTCTAAAATCATTTACAGATATTACAGGTGAAGTTTCAGATAATCCGTAGCCTTCCATGATGTATATTTCTGCGGCAGCAAAAACTCTAGCCAATCTTGGCTGCAATGCAGCACTGCCGTTTACGATCAAATCTAATTTTCCTCCAAGTCCTTCTTTCCATTTGCTGAAAATCAGTTTCCGGGCTAATTTTAACTGCAGTTCATACCAGAATCCGTTTACGCCATAAGGTTCATATTTTAGTCCTACACCAACAGCCCAAAAGAATAATTTCTTTTTGATACCTGTCAGATCTGATCCTTTGGCAATTATTTTTTCATAAACTTTTTCAATAAGCCTTGGTACACCAGTCATTACAGATGGACTTATTTCTTTAATATTATCGGATATTTTTTCTATAGATTCGCCAAAATAAATAGAACACCCATAAAATTGATAGATATAGGTCACCATTCGTTCATAGATATGGCAGATTGGCAGGAAGCTCAAAGCCCTGCTTACCCCTGCATCAAAAGGGATTCTGTCGGCACTGTCCAAAACATTCGATACTATATTTTTATGAGATAACATAACTCCTTTTGGTCTTCCTGTTGTTCCCGAAGTATAAATGATTGTAGCTAAATCTTCTGGTTTTACATTGTTTTTTCTTTCTTCAACAGCGTCTTGATTACTGCTGTCGTTACCCAGTTTTAATAACTCATTCCAGTTTTTGCACCCTTCGATTTCGTTAAAGGAATAAATTTCTTTTAATGATGGAACATTCGCTTTAATGTTGTTTACCTTATTGAAGACTTCTATATCCGAAACGAATACATACATCGCCTCCGAATGATTTAGGATATACTCATAATCTTCCTCGGTGATGGTTGGGTATATAGGTACATTTTGGGCACCAGTCTGTAAAATACCCACATCCATTATGTGCCATTCTGTTCTGTTATTGCTTGATATGATAGCTATTTTATCATTTTTTTGTACGCCCAGCCTTAGCAATGCTCTAGAGATAACATTCGCTTTATCAATATATTCCTGAGTGGAGGTTTTTTCCCAAACACCATTTTGCTTTGTTACCAAAGCATCTGGTTTATTGTAATTTTCTAGCTGATAGTATGGAAAATCAAAGAGACGGTTGATAGTTATCATTATGAGATTATTAAATTTCCTCGCAAATTAAATAAAAATTAATAATAATTTTTATTTTCCAAAGATTAATTATGGCAATAATAATTACGGTATTGGTAATCAACGAAATCGATTTCTTAAACAGGCCGGTTTTGAATGAATTTTCAATACACAAATCATTATTTCTTTAACAATTGCTTGAAATAGAATTGATTCAGAGAATATTTTTGTGCTTTCTTGAGTATAGAAATTATTCTATATATTCTTTTACACGCTCTCCAGAGATATACATTTTTTTCTTGTCATAATGGATAGAAAATGACTGCAGCGTCCATTCGTCTTCATCGGCAGCTTTAGAGCTGGCAGCTGAGCTTTTTTTATACCAAAGGGAGTAAGAAGCACTATTGAAACCTTCTTTGAAAATAGGAATACCTGATTCTGAACATTCAATTCCCCAAATGATAGTTTCTTTCGTTAAATCTTCATTTTGCATAATTCCTGTCCCGTCTTCGTTAAGAATCGTAGTTGGCTCGATTTGATTTACATAAGTATACAAGCCTGTTATTGGGTAGCCAATTACTGTAGCTATATAATGCACTTTATTGTCGCTTTTGATTTTTGTAACTTTAATCTGGGCATAAGATTGAACAGCACCCAGTACAAGTGCGGCAAGCAGTAATGTAAAATTTTTCATGATGTAGGTTAATTTTTTTTTGAAGCAAGGGGAATTGCTTTTAATGAATGTTAGTTTTATAGGGCGAAGGTACAAACTGAATTTTGCATAAAAAAACTCATTCTATTATTTGAATGAGTTTTTTTGCAAGTGGTATTTGGGGGTTAAGAGTGAACTTTCTATTTTTTGCTTGTTCTGATTTTAAATGTAAATGTACCTGAAACCGGTTTTATAATCTCTGTTGAAGAAACAAGGTAAGTTTTCATTTCATACTTGCATTTAACTATAAAGACAGCGTATTTTGCCTCGCTTTTTAAATATTTTATTTCAACTACCTGATTGTATTCTGTTTCCGAAAGTCCTTCCAGGCTTATTAATCGTTTTGAAGTATTGTCAATGCTGTTAGCGTCTAAGGGCAGTTTCTGTGAAAATTGAAAAGGCTCATTATTTTCATAGGTTGTCATTATTTTATGTTTTTTTAAAATTTTAGCCTTAACAATTCTGGAGCTGTCTCTTGGATATGAAAAGCAGAAAGTTTCTCTGGTAGACTCGGAACTTGCATTGACAGTTGATGTGGTGTCGTTTATTTCGTTCGGAAAAAGATCTAATTTTTCACAATTTATTTTTCTTTCCCAATCGGGAGTTTTAAATGACAGATGGAGGTCTTCTGTAACAGCATTTGGATCATCAGATGACTTGTCATCTTCTGCAGTACAAGAGACGGCCGCCATTGAAAAAACTGCTGCATAGACAGCCATGATTTTTAGTGTTTTCGTGCGTTTCATTTTTTGGGATAAAGTTGTAATCATTGGAAATTATTTAGTTGATAAATGGTTTAATTTGGGAAAACTGTTTTAATGAACTTAGCTTTGGCAAAGAAAAAGCATAGAATTAAATGTGTCAATACTCATTTATGGGTATTTATAGTCTTTTTGGTATGCATATCTGAATAACTGTTCCATTGTTTTTGGAACTATTGATGTCTAACGTGCCTTTGTAAAACAGAACTCTTTTTTCAATATTTTCAAGCCCAAAACCTTTGGCTGTTGCATTGGAATCAAAACCAATTCCATCATCTGTAAATTGAAACAGATAGTGTTTGGGATAGGCATAGAGTTCAATGATTACAGAATTAGGTTTTCCATGACGCAAGGCATTATTAATGATTTCCAGTGACATAAGATACATGTCATAGATCCATTGCTCTTGAATTTTTTCAGGGAAATCGTAGGCAAAAATTTCTATAGTAATGTTTTTTAAATTTAAATTCCAAGAAGGTATTTGCGATTCCAGACTGGATATAAATGCGCCGTCATCTAACGATTTTGGTAAAATAGTATGAGATATTTCCCGGATGTCACTCGCCAGTTTTTCAATATTGCTTTTTGCTAAATCATTGTTTTTTAGCTGTATAAGCTGGAGGATATGAGCAATTTTACTTCCAAAGTTATCATGTATAATATTGGATATATTGCGTCGTTCCCTAATTTGGGTATTAGTTATGCTTTGTAGCGTTCTTTCTTTTTCTTGAATAATCTCTTTGTTCAGTTCGTTGTTTTTCTGGAAAGTGCTTATGTAATTTTGAGTTAATACATAGCCGAACATTAAAATTTCATAAAAGCAGATGTAAATCAGCCAGTCCACAGACAGCTTATGGTTTATAATTTTGAATTCGCTGAAAATAGTAACAATTCCCCATACAATATGAGGTGTAAATGCTATCAGGACATAAACTGCAGCATTTCTGTTGTATTTTAAATTTAGAAGTACACTTATAAAAATAAGAAATAAGATAACTGTAAAATTGCAATAGCCTGCAAAAAAGAAGGGTTTAAGCCATTCATTTTTGTGGACTGCCAATAATAAAACGGTGCTTGCAATGACTATTAAATTAATTGTATTAAGAAAAGTGATGATTTTATATTTGAGCGGTTCCTTATGTCTCAGATCTAAAAAAGCAGTTACAAACAATGTCAAAACAATCACCAGTATTGTCGATGAATAGATTCGTAATTCGCTGAAATAAAGAAATTTATTAAAAAAAATATTTCTTGCAAAATGAGTAGAAATCATCAGATAGATACTGCCAACTATTGCGTATAAGTTGTAATAGAGATAGATTTTTTCTTTTGAAAAATAATACAAGTGAAAGTTAAACAGGATAACTAAAAAAACAATCCCAAGCGAAAAAGAGAGCAATGCAATCTTATTGTTTGATTTTTGAAACAGTGTATCTTCATTTTCTATGCTAAAATTAAAATTAGCAAAAGAAACTATTTTTTTTACCCTGAAAATCAGTGTTTTTTCTTCATTAGGCTTTAAGGATAGCTTGAAGGCCTGTGATTCGATGAACGGACTTATATTCGAAGTCCTGTCGCCAAGAAGCTTTTCGGTTTTATTATTATATAAAGAAATGCTGTCAAGATTATTATTGTTGAGGCAGATCCATTTGGACTTATAATGCAGGCTGTCATAATTTTTTATTTTTAATATGCACCAGATAGCACTGTTTTTATTATATCCAATATCAATTCCGTTTTGTAAATCAAAATCTTGAAATTTTTTAGTTTTAATATCGTTCAAAGTCCATTGTGAAAGCGAGTCTACTGCATAAAGAGTCTTTTTGATAAGCAGTTCTTTATCTTGAGAAATGCTGAATTGGCTAAAAAGAAATAGACTAAGAAAAAATATTATTCTCATGAGCGAATTTTATTAGAGATCCACAATTGGAAATTTCTAGTTTTCGATTGATATTTTTTCTATGAGTATCTACTGTTGATTTGCTTATGCATAAAATTAGTGCAATTTCTTTGCTTGTTTTTCCTTCAATAATCAGTTTTATGATTTCTTTTTCTTGTTTGGATAAGCGGAATTTATTTACAATTGTTCCGTCTAACGAACTGTAATTGTGGTTTATTTTTACATGGTTTTTATTGACATAAAAATCCGAATCGCTGTCCATTTCGATAACTTCTATCAGTTCTTCGGCAGTGGTTTCTTTTTTCAGAAAAGCATTTACCCCCATTTTTTCTGCTTTTTGAATCAAAAAATCCTCAAAATAAGCAGTAAGAATGATAGATTTTACGTTTTGTAATTCACTTTTGAGTTCTTCAATCAGAACAAAACCATCAAAACCATTAATATTCAAATCGCAAATAAAAACATCTATGCTGTTTTTTTGAATATAGCTTTTGCAAGATGCAGAATTTTCAAATGGTATAATAGTATAATCTTTACCGAATTTTTTTAAAATTTCGGTAATGCCTCCCAAAAAAAGAATGTGATCATCGCAAATTACAATTTTTTTGCCCATAACAATTTCTCCAGTAAATCTGTGGCAAGGTACAATTAATCAGGAAAAAAGAACAATACCCATTTATGGGTATTTTAAAAAAAGTTATAATTGATGCTGATTTTGAACAGAAAAGGACTTATTGTATAGATAAAAAACAGGCATTGATACGTCTATATCTATAATAAAATATTAAAATAAAATGATCGATCAGTTTGAAAAAAAATCAATATGTGTATTTGTAAAGATATAAATACCCTTCATTAAATTTTTTGACTCCCTGTGGGGAATACAGATAACTTTTTACTTTTTTTTCAATTGCATTACCGTTTGAATCGAGTTTATAGCTTATTACTGTTTCTTCATTTGGATATTTTGCAGCGTTGTCTGAGTTGATGGTGGCTATATTGATTAACCTGTTATTGCGGTCATATTTATAAATGTTTTTATAGAATGGCGCTCCCGATTTTAATGTTAATGATTCTTTTATCAGCCCATTAATGTCGTAATTGTATTTTGTTACCAGATCGGCATTTTGATAATCAATTTGAAAAATCTGATTGTCATCATTAAAGTGGTAGAAATATTCCTTTCGATCGGTTATTTTTTTTGGAATGCCAGCGATGTAGTCTTCTCCTTTAAATAAAATATTTTTCTTTTGGACATATTTATAATCTACTGTAGAAAATAGGGGCTCTTTTTCAGTTGCATTTTGGGTTGAGTCTGTTTCGTTCGATAAGAGAGTGGTTTCAATATCAATATGAGATACAAAACCCTTATTTGTATAACTAAAAAAACTCTTTTTGGATTGCTGATTCCTTAAAGTTTCCTCTATTTCCTTGGTGAGGCCGTTTGGGTCAAATTTATATTGATAGCTCACTGAGGCAGAATCGTTTGTTGTATGGCCTTGACTGTTAGTAGTGAATTTATGTTCCTGCATTTCTTTTACAGTTCCTTTAATCCCTAATGTTGTGATACTTATGCCTAATTCATGCAATGGATTAGTTCTTAAAGAAGTGTCAATGGATTGAGACAGGGCAGGATTAAAAAAAGACAGGAAACTTAAAATAAAAATAGATTTTTTTAAAAAATTCATTGGGGGCTTTTTAAAATTATAGGTGGTGCAAAACTAAAATATTTTCATGAAAAACCCGCCTCTAAATTATAAAGAGACGGGTTTTAAATTTGTTTTATACGTTAGATTTTTATGAATTGTGATTGTCAATCCATTTTTTAGCATTCACAAAAGCTTCGTGCCAAGGCGTAACCTCGTCATTTCTGTCTTTTGGATAATTAGCCCAGTTCCATTGGAAAGTGGAACGCTCAATGTGTGGCATCATTACCAAGTGACGTCCTGTTTGGTCACACATCATTGCAGTGTTAAACGCAGATCCATTTGGATTCGCTGGATATCCTTCGTAACCGTATTTTCCAACAATGTTATACTGATCTTCTGCGTATGGCAGATTGAATTTTCCTTCTCCATGAGAAACCCATACTCCAAGTGTGCTTCCCGCCAAAGTCGACAACATTACCGATTTGTTTTCCTGGATTTTTACAGAAGTAAAAATACTTTCGTGTTTATGGCTGTCATTATGAAGCATTTTTCCGTGAATTTCGTGTTCCGGATTGATTACTTCCAATTCCATAAACAATTGGCATCCGTTACAGATTCCGACAGATAAAGTATCTTCTCTTTTGAAGAAGTTTTTCAAAGCCGTATTGGCTTTTTCGTTGTATTTGAATGCTCCTGCCCAGCCTTTGGCAGAACCTAAAACATCCGAATTGGAGAATCCTCCAACCGCTCCGATGAATTGAATGTCTTCCAAAGTTTCACGTCCCGAAATCAAATCGGTCATGTGAACGTCCTTTACGTCAAATCCAGCCAAGTACATCGCGTTTGCCATTTCACGCTCGGAGTTACTTCCTTTTTCACGGATAATAGCTGCTTTTGGTTTTGGTTTAGAACCATCAATTTCAGGTTTTTTACCTGTAAAATGACTTGGGAAAGTATAATCTAAAGGTTGATTTTTATAATTGTCAAAACGAGCTTGGGCAGTTCCGTTTTTAGATTGTTTTTGGTCTAACAAGAATGACGTTTTAAACCAAATATCTCTGTACTTAGTAATGTCCAATTTGCAAGGACCAAAGTCTAAAGTAGCTTCGGAAGTAGCATTTCCAAGTTTGAAGAATTCTACGTTGTTGGCTCTTAATTTAGCTTCAACCGCTTCATCTGAATTGGCTTGGAATACAATAGCAATATTTTCAGAGAAAAGATATTTAATGATGTCTTTTTCTTCAAAAACAGAGAAATCAATTTTGGCTCCCAAATTAACGTCAGCAAAACACATTTCTAATAAAGTAGTAATTAAACCACCACTTCCGATATCGTGTCCGGCTAAGATTTGATTGTCTAAAATCAATTCTTGAAGTGTATTGAATGCATTTTTGAAGAAAGCAGCGTCTTTGATTGTAGGAGCTTCGTTTCCAATAGCATTCAGTGTTTGTGCAAAAGAAGAACCGCCTAATTTGAATTCGTCTTGAGATAAATTGATATAGTAAATAGAACCTCCGTCTTTTTGTAAAACTGGTTCAACTACTTTTCTTATATCTGTACAGTTTCCGGCAGCCGAAATAATTACCGTTCCTGGTGCGATTACTTCATCATTTGGATATTTTTGTTTCATCGAAAGTGAATCTTTTCCAGTTGGAATATTGATTCCCAAGTCGATTGCAAATTCGGAACAAGCTTCAACAGCAGCATATAAACGGGCATCTTCACCTTCATTTTTACAAGCCCACATCCAGTTCGCAGAAAGTGATACTCCTTTTAATCCGTCTTTTATTGGAGCCCAAACGATGTTGGATAAAGATTCGGCAATTGCAGTTCTTGTTCCTGCAACTGGATCAATCAAAGAAGCGATAGGAGAGTGCCCGATAGAGGTTGCAATTCCTTCTTTCCCCTGGAAATCCAATGCCATTACACCAACATTATTCAATGGTAATTGTAATGGTCCTGCGCATTGCTGTTTGGCGACTCTTCCGCCAACGCAGCGGTCAACTTTATTAGTAAGCCAGTCTTTAGAAGCAACCGCTTCTAGTTGTAAAACCTGCTCTAAATATGTTGCTATATTTTTTACATCATAGTTTAAACCGCTATAGTTGTAATCAATAGTTTTGTCTGTCATTACTGTTTTTGGAGAACTTCCGAAGAAATCTTCCAAAGCATAATCCATTGGTTTTACACCTGTAGTTTTAGATTCGAATGTAAAACGGTGATCCCCCGTAACATCACCAACCTGATACATTGGAGAACGCTCTCTTTCGGCAATTCTTTGTAAAGTGTCGATGTCTTTTTTACCAATAACCAATCCCATTCTTTCCTGAGATTCGTTACCAATGATTTCTTTTGCCGAAAGGGTAGGATCACCAACAGGTAATTTGTCCAAATCAATCAATCCTCCAGTTTCTTCCACTAATTCAGAAAGGCAGTTCAAGTGTCCTCCAGCTCCGTGATCGTGAATAGAAACAATTGGGTTGTTATCGCTTTCTACCAAACCACGAATGGCATTAGCAGCACGTTTTTGCATTTCTGGGTTGGAACGCTGAATAGCATTCAATTCGATTCCAGAACCGAAAGCTCCTGTATCTGCAGAAGAAACCGCAGCACCGCCCATTCCAATTCTGTAGTTTTCACCGCCAAGAATAACGATTTTATCGCCTTCTTTTGGTTTATGTTTAATAGCCTGATCTAATTTTCCGTAACCAATTCCACCCGCCTGCATGATTACTTTGTCGTAACCAATTTTGCGGGTTTTTAATTCCCCTCCTTTGGAGGGGTTAGGGGAGGTCTCTTCGTGTTCGAAAGTTAAAACCGAACCAGTAATTAATGGCTGGCCAAATTTATTTCCAAAATCTGAAGCTCCGTTTGAAGCTTTGATCAAGATGTCCATTGGAGTCTGATACAGCCATTTTCTTTCGGCTACTGCATCTTCCCAAGGTCTGTTTTTTTCTAATCTTGAGTAAGAAGTCATGTAAACTGCAGTTCCGGCCATTGGCAAAGAACCTTGTCCTCCGGCCAGACGGTCACGGATTTCACCTCCCGAACCTGTTGCAGCTCCGTTGAAAGGCTCTACAGTGGTTGGGAAATTGTGTGTTTCTGCTTTTAAAGAGATAACCGAATCAAATTCTTTTATTTCGTAAAAATCAGGTTTGTCGGCAGTTTTTGGAGCGAACTGCTGTACTCTTGGTCCTTTTACAAAAGCAACGTTGTCTTTGTAAGCAGAAACAATATCGTTAGGATTTTCCTGTGATGTTTTTTTGATTAATTTGAAAAGAGAAGTTTCTTTTTCTACTCCGTCAATAACAAAAGTTCCGTTGAAAATCTTGTGGCGGCAGTGCTCTGAATTCGCTTGTGAGAAAGCGAAAATTTCTGAATCGGTTAATTTTCGGCCTAATTTAGCTGATAATTTATCCAGATATTCTACTTCTTCCTCGCTTAAAGCCAAACCTTCTGCTTTGTTATATGTGGCTATATCATCGATTTCCAGAATGGGTTCCGGATGTATGTTAATAGTGAAAATATCCTGATCTAATTGATTGAATTTTTGAGAAAGCATTGGGTCAAAATCAGTGAAATCTGCCGTGGCTGGATGAAATTCCTCAATTCTGATAATGCCGGAAATCCCCATGTTTTGAGTGATTTCAACCGCATTGGTGCTCCAAGGCGTAATCATAGTGGCGCGTGGTCCAACAAAAAAATCCGTCAATGCGGATTTCTCTATTCTATTTGCGTCGGCAAAAAGCCAGTTAAGTTTTGAAATGTCTTGAGCCGAAATTTCGTTTTGCGTCTGTACTGCAAAAACAGTTTTGCTTTGGTTTTCAAAGAAATGGATCATTGTTGTTGGTTTGTTGTTTTTAACGATGCAAATTTAGTTTAAATAAATAGTAAGAGCAAATGCGAAAAGCAAATAAAGTTAAAACACGAATTACACGAATTTACACGAATTAATGAAACTTGAATTATCGGAATCACTACTGATTTTTTAAGTTTTAGTCCGATTGCCGCTGCTTTTTTCTTTTCTGGATATTGGCAAAAAAGACAAATTTTCCCCTTTAGCCCCGATTGCAGTGGAAATCCTCCCTGACTGGGGTTCAGTCAGGGAGATTGAAACGAAAAGCGGGACCAATCTATCCTGAAAAAGCCTGATTTTTCTGCTCCTAAAAAGGATAACGGAATTCAGGATGAGAGGTTTGTGTAATTTTTTTAGACAAAGGAATTCGTGTAAATTCGTGTAATTCGTGTTTGAATGCTATTTCGGGAACGGTTTACTTTGATAAGCCCCTAAATCTGGAGGAAGCGTTCTGCTGATTCCTAGAATATCAAGCGGAATTAAATATGCTGAATTCCCTTTTGCGAAAGCAGAAGAAGTGTCATCAATATTGAAGTTGTTGATGTTTGGGTTAAAAAATTCTGGGTCTTTATTCAGGATAATTGCGTTGTAATGCGAAGGATCAGCATCAAATTGATAAAGAGGATCGCTTGTGTATTTATTATTTGTGTTATTGAATTTGAGCAGGCAATTGTTGAATTGATAGTTAAAAAGAGCTTCGTTTTTTTTGTCCAAAATCAGTTCATTCGAATAGGAACCATAAATAATACAGTTGTTGAATGTGGCACTGGTCAAGTCTTTTACTTCTGGTGCTGCTCCGCTGCCATAATTGCTTATGTAAACAGCAGATTGTCCCGGATTTGGCCAATTGTTGTTGAAAGTGCTGTGGGTAAACTTGTAATTGCCACCGTAGGTACAAGCCAAACTTGATTGTCCAGCATAGTTAATAACAATATTTTCGCCTTCAATCAACGCATTTTTGGCCTGAATTCCATAATGAGTACTGTTGTAAATCTGAGTGTTTTTTATTGAAGCTGTTGTGCCATTATTGCCATCAATCAGCAATCCAACTGTAGCATTTTTTAGAGTAAGATTCTGAATATTGTTATTGGTGCTTCCATTCTGCAGCCAGATTGTTCCCCATTGGCCTGGAATATATGCAAAATCAGGCTGCTGGCGGTCACTGCTGAAAATGACTTCATTTTCCAGTTTGTCAGTCGTGGATTTTGTTCCGTTAACATTAATGGACGAATTTTTGGACACGATAAGACCAGAATTGGCATGGAAATACACTCTTGCGCCTGGATCAAATGTTACGGTTTCTCTTTCGGGAACGGCGGCGTATCCATAAATCACATAGGCTTTTTTGCTGGTGAAATGAAGCTCATTGCCATGAATGGGATCGTTTTTATCCAGATAAAAACCATAGATTTTTTCGTTTCCAACAGGGAGTGTTTCAGTAGTTCCATCGGCATTGCGTTTCGGATATAATAAAACTGCATCCTGTACCAGAGTAACTAATTCTACTTTTTGAAGATTGGCACCGCTGTCAAATTCTATCTGATCGGTGTATAAAAATTCTTTTGGAGACGCAGGATCACTTTCGACTGTTGTTTCAATAAAAATATACAGGCTGTCTTTGGCTAACAGCGTAACGTTCTCGAACATCTTGCCTTGATTTCCCTGAGTGCCGTCAACAGACATCCGGTATCTTGAATTAAGTCCTTTGCCCAATTTAATGAGAGGAATATTGATGTCGTTTTTGGAATGGTTGTAAACTTTTAGGGAATAAGTGCTGGAACTCAAGTTGGTAAAAACGGTGTCTAAATATACAGTATCCTTTGAAAATCTTAATTCGCCGGTACTGGCTACCGTATCAAAGTCACTGCGGCATGCGCAAAATGAAAGCAGTATTCCAGTTAAAAACAATGAGATGATGCGATGCATTTAATTTATTTTTTTTGTAAAAATAGGAATAAATTAGAATCTTAGGACTAGAGACAGATTAAATGATTGCTGGATTTAATCTTTCTAATAAACAATTATTCTAATTCAGCTTTATCTGTGTTTGGTATTTGTTATATTTCTTTTTTTGAATTATCAAATTAGCGTATTTTTACAATCTTTAAAATTAAGATATGACTTTTGATAAAGATAAAATCCTCGAATTCTGCAATACTTTTTCCAAAAACACTTTGATGGAAACGCTCAAGATCGAGTATATTGACGCAGGTCCTGATTTTTTAACTGCAAAAATGCCTGTGAATTCTTCAGTACATCAGCCGATGGGTCTGCTGCATGGCGGTGCTTCGGTGGCATTGGCAGAAAGCGTAGGAAGTGCGGCTTCACATTTTTTTATTGATGCAAAAAGCCAGGAGGTGAGAGGAATAGAGATTTCGGCCAATCATTTAAAAAGTATACGAGAAGGATTTGTTTTTGGAACAGCACGGATTATTCATAAAGGAAAAAGCCTGCATCTTTGGGAAATTAAAATCACGGACGAAGCTGGGAATTTGATTTCGCTGTGCAAATTGACAAATATGGTTTTGACGAAAGAGAATAAATAATATGAATGATTTTTTTGAAAGAGTACTGCAGCATCAGGAGAAAAACCTGCCGTATGTTTTGTACTGCAAACCCAATTCAGATACAATAATCGGGATGTTTCAGCAGAATGATACTTTGTATGATGTGCATGATTTTACAGAGAAAGGATTTGTTTTTGCTTCTTTTGATGGTTGCAAAAACCATATCATCCCAGAAGAATATTCCGAAATTGAGAATTTTGTATTTGAAAGCAAAGATATTGAGGAAATTGAAAGAGATTTTACATCTTCTGCAGAAACTGATAAAAGAAATTTCGAATTGCTGGTTGCCAAAGGAATTAAGGCGATACAGAATGAGGAATTTAAGAAAGTAGTATTGTCCCGAAGAGAAACTGTTGTTTTGTCTGATTTTGATTTAGTGAAGGTTTTTCAAAAATTAGTCCAGCTATATCCTGCGACTTTTGTGTACTGTTTTTTTCATCCAAAAATAGGAATCTGGATGGGGGCAACACCTGAGCAATTACTAAAAGCGGATAATGATATGTTTAAAACCATGGCATTAGCTGGTACGCAAAAAGATACTGGTTTTGAGATTGTTACATGGAAAGACAAAGAGAAACAGGAACAGCAGTTCGTTGCCGATTTTATTGTTTCAGAATTGAATAAAGTGTCTGAATCCATTTTGGTTTCTGAACCTTACAGCATGAAAGCAGGCAGTATTTGGCATATAAAAACGGATATTTCGGGTCGGTTGACTTCGGTGCAAAATCTGAAAGAAGTCATTAATTTACTGCATCCAACTCCTGCAGTCTGTGGTTTGCCAAAAGAAAAGGCAAAGCAGTATATTTTGGATAACGAAAATTACGAAAGGACTTTTTATTCGGGCTATTTGGGTGAATTGAATAGAAGTTCGGTATCAGATAAAACCAGTTCCGATTTATTTGTTAATCTGCGGAGTATGCAGATTAAAGACGGTAAAGCCATTTTATATATGGGCTGTGGTATCACGAAAGACAGCATTCCCGAAAAAGAATGGGAGGAAAGCGTCAACAAATCAATGACAATGAAAAGAGTTTTAAACGGTTAAAAAAAGTTGATAGTTTATTGTTTAAGAACTGAGCAATAAACTATAAACTAAAAACAATAAACAAAAAAAGATATGAAATTAGATATATTGGCTTTTGGAGCACACCCCGATGATGTAGAATTGGGATGTTCGGGAACTATTTTAAAAGAGATTTCTTTGGGTAAAACTGTTGGAATTATTGATTTGACCCGAGGTGAATTAGGTACACGCGGTTCTGCTGAAATCCGGGATGAAGAGGCCGCCGCCGCCACAAAAATACTAGGAGTTTCTGTTCGGGAAAATTTGAATATGAGAGACGGTTTTTTTGTTAATGACGAAAAACATCAGCTGGAAATTATAAAAATGATCCGTAAGTATCAGCCGGAAACTGTATTGTGCAATGCGATAGACGACAGGCACATCGATCATGGTAAAGGCAGTAAATTAGTTTCGGATGCCTGTTTTTTATCAGGATTGCTAAAAATTGAAACGGCTGTTGATGGCGAAGTGCAAAAACCTTGGAGACCGAAAGTGGTGTATCATTATATTCAATGGAAAAATATAGTGCCAGATTTTGTGGTAGACATTACAGGATTTACGGATAAAAAAATAGAATCTATTTTGGCTTACCGTTCCCAGTTTTATGACCCAGATTCTAAAGAACCAGAGTCGCCCATATCAAGTAAAAACTTCCTGGAAAGCCTGAATTATCGTTCCAGAGATCTTGGGAGGCTTACTGGTGTTGAACATGCAGAAGGTTTTACTGCTGAAAGGTATTTGGCAGTCAATAGCTTAGGAGATTTGAAGTAAAAATGTCAATTTTTTTTTGATTTTTTGTTTGCAGAAGCAAACATTTGTTCTATATTTGCAACCGCTAAGCGCAAATGGTGGTTGTAGCTCAGCTGGTTAGAGTAGCGGTTTGTGGTGCCGCGGGTCGCCGGTTCGAACCCGGTCAGCCACCCAGAATAGAAAGCCTTGAAGAAATTCAAGGCTTTTTTTGTGGAATAAACTTTCTGTTGAAAATGTTATTTAAGTTGTTCTAATTTTTGAATTCAGATTTAAGTTTTGTATT
This sequence comes from Flavobacterium aestuarii, assembly GCF_040049115.1. Classification (NCBI taxonomy): domain Bacteria; kingdom Pseudomonadati; phylum Bacteroidota; class Flavobacteriia; order Flavobacteriales; family Flavobacteriaceae; genus Flavobacterium; species Flavobacterium aestuarii. Next base: position 119,292 of record NZ_JBDLZZ010000003.1, on the reverse strand, counting down.
TTAGAAGGCGATATAACAATTCAGATTTTAACTATTTATAAATTAATAACACTTAAACTTCTATGGGAACATTTTTGATTACTAAAAGAAAAAATGATGAATTTCAATTTGTTTTGAAAGCAGGTAATGGACAGGTTATTTTGGCTAGTGAAGGCTATTCGACAAAAGCTTCTTGTGATAACGGAATTGAATCTGTTAAAAAGAATTCGCAGGATGATGCCCGATTTGATAAATTAGAATCTAAAAACGGGAAATTCTATTTCAATTTAAAAGCAACAAACGGACAGATTATAGGTAATAGTGAAATGTATGAATCAGCCGCAGCAAGAGATAACGGAATTGAATCGGTCAAGAAAAATGCCCCAGATGCAGATGTAAAAGAGGATTTCTAAAAATAGAATAGTTGTAAAGGTAAAAGCTTCGGAGAAATTCGAAGCTTTTTTTGTATAATAAATTATTTTATATGAACTCTTTTTTAAAGGAAATGGTAAATGTTGTTCCTTCATTAATTTTGCTCTCTACATCAATTTTTCCGCCCAGGCTTGTAATATGGTTATTTACGAGATAAAGACCAATTCCTTTGCTGTCAATATGATTGTTGAACTTTTGATGCAAGCCAAATATTTTGTCCTTAACAAGTGCCATGTCAAATCCAATACCATTGTCTGAAAAAATCAGCTGATTTACACCTTCAGTTTTTCTGGAATAGATCGAGATAACTGGCGCATAACCAGGATTTGCATATTTAATGGAATTGGTAATCAGATTTAGAAATATGCTCTCTAAATAAGTTTTGTTGAAATTTATTTTTTCCAGCTGTGAAAAGTCAATATTGATAGTAGCTTTAGAGGTTTGGATTAACGAATTTACAGAAAAAATAACTGTATTTAAAGATTCCATCAAATCTATCTCTTCTATCTGTGCTACAGATTCGTCTTCCTGAATTAAAATATTTACATAGTCATTTAAAGTCTCTTTTAAACTTTCGGTTACCAGTTTCAGCATTTCAATAAGCTTGATAGTTTCGGAATCTTCAATTTTGGAAACATCCAGAAGAGAAAATATAGCGAGCAGATTATTTACAGGTGATCTTAGATCGTGAGAGGTTGTATAGCTTAATTTTTTTATGTGGTTATTGATTTTGGTAAACTTTGTAAGCAACAGATTTCGTTCATCTTCCAGTTTTTTTCGATGAGTAACGTTTTTGGCTACTGCATAAACTAATTTCTCCTCGGGCACTGGCATTGAGGTCCAGGAAAGCCAAACAATTTCGCCATTTTTTGTAACGTAACGGTTTTCAAAATTGAAAAGAGGGTTGTTTTCAAGGACTTTTATCCGAGATTTTAATGTGTATTCTCTATCATCAATAAATTGGAATTCACTGATGGGTTTTGAGAGCAGTTCTTCATTTGTGTAGCCTAATAGCTTAGAAACGGCAGGATTAATTTTTCTAAAAAAACCATCGTATCCAGCAATACATAACAAATCACCAGATAGTTCGAAAAATTTTTCGAAAATGTATCTGTTGTCAAAGTTTGGGATTGAATTGTGGTTTGCCGTCATTATCGAGTTGTACAAATGTTAGTTTCTCAATTCTTCAAGTGTTGTTTTTATAAAAGAATTGTGGTATTCTTTTTTTGGATTTCGTTATAAAAAGTTATGTTCATTGGCGAATGTACATATCGTTTAAGAAAACTCCAAATATATTGAAACTGTTTTGGTTAGATTAAGGCAGTTTTTTCAAGTAACAGATGTATTAATAAAAAAAGAGCTTCAAATTTCTTCGAAGCTCTCTGTTATGATATAATAATTGGATTATTTTATTGGTTTATCAACCGCAATTCTTTCAGTCCTGTTGGCTAAATCCCACGCAATTACAAATGCTAACTGAGTTCTTTTTGCTAAAGCATCAAATTCAATTTTTTCTGCTTCATCTGTTTTCTGATGGTAATCGGCATGTACTCCGTTGAAAAGAAATACCGATGGAATTCCATGTTTAGCAAAATTATAATGATCTGAACGCTCATAAAAGTGATTAGGGTCTTTTGGATCATTAAATTTAAAATCTAAATCTAAATGTGTGTATTTGTCGTTTTGTGCTACGGTAATGTTGTGTAAATCGCTGGATAATCTGTTAGCACCAATTACATATACATAATTATTGGTATTGGGATGGTCAAAGTCACGGCGTCCTATCATATCGATATTGATGTCGGCAATAGTATTAGCAATTGGGAAAATTGGGTTTTCTGAATAAAATCGTGATCCATGCAAGCCGTGCTCTTCACCAGTTACATGAAGAAATAGTATAGAGCGTTTTGGACCATGCCCATTTTTCTTTGCTCTCTGGAAAGCTTCGGCAATTTCAAGGATTGCAACCGTACCAGAGCCATCATCATCGGCACCATTATAAACATCTCCGTTTTTTACCCCTACGTGATCATAATGGGCTGATATAACCAGTACTTCATCTGGTTTTTCAGAACCTTCAATATAAGCCCAGATATTCTCAGAATCAGGCAGGCCTTCATTGCGTTTAGCATTTAAATAAGCGGCAGGAATAGGCTGGTAATAGCTGGATGCTCCTTTTGGATAGGATATTTTACTTTTTTTGTATTGGTTAATCAGGTATTTTCCAGCTTTTTTTTGTCCTTCAGATCCTGTATCACGACCTTCCATTTCATCGGAAGCGACAATATAGAGTTTTGTTTTTAAATTTTCGGCTGTAATGGTATTCATGAATTTGGCTGGATCGTCATTACTAGCCGATTTTTTTTGAGCAAATGAATTTAAAGCTGCAATAAATGCTAATAGAATTAAAGTTTTTTTCATTTAAGATTTGGGGTGTTTAATTTGTTATTTTTTCAATACTTCATTCAGGAAAAGCTGGAAATGCTCAAAAGATCTTTTGGCAGCTTTTTCATTGTAAGCGGCACCTTTTGAATTATCTGTACCCGACTCAGGATTGGTAAAGGAATGAACTGCATTGGCATAATAAATCATTTGCCAGTCGGCTTTTGAATCTCTCATCTCTTTTTGGAAGCTCAAAACCTCATCATTTGGTACATAAGTATCATCTGCACCATGGCAGATCAGTACTTTGGCAGTAATAGGTTCTGCTGGTCTAGAGGTGTCTTTGCCTAAACCGCCATGAAAAGAGACCGCTCCTTTTACATTCAGATGGCCACGAACAGCTTCAAGAGCTCCAGTACCGCCAAAACAATAGCCAATAACTACAATATTGTCTGGATTGGCTCCCGCTGCAATTAATTGTTCTAATGCCAATGAGATTCTCTTTTGATAAGCGGTAAAATCTTTTTTGTAAAATCCAGCAATTTTGCCAGCTTCGTTATTGTCATTTGGATAATTCCCTTCGCCATATATATCGGCTACAAATGCATAATATCCTAATTTTGAAAGGCTCTCTGCAGTGTCTTTAGACAGTTTGTCAATTCCTTTCCAAGCTGGTAAAATCAGTATACCAGGTTTTTGACTGCTTTTTTTGGCAGGAGTAATTTTAAAACCATTTAATATCTGATTTCCATCTTTGTATTGTACTGGCTTTAATTGTCCAAATCCTTGAACTGCAGTTATAAACATTGCAAAAAAAATAAAATGTAAGTTTTTCATAGTGTTATTTTTTTACAAATATCATTAAATAATTGTTATAAAAAAAACCTTGAATAAATACTTCGTTCAAGGTTTAGGATAATAAAATAATGTAATTTTTGCTGTATTTAGATTATAAACTGATGTTCCGTTTAAAGGCACAGCCGAGCTCAATTAACGATTCTGTTTTTGAAATGCCGGGAATAGAGTCGATTTTTTCATAAAGCAGCCGTCTCATGTGTTCATGGTCTTTGGCAATCATTCTTATGTAAAGTGTAAAAGTACCCGTGATGTAATAACATTCGGTTATTTCTGGAATCAGTTTTAGGGCTTCTATAACTTTTTCAGAATCCTGATCTTTCTTCAGAGTGATTCCGGTAAAAGTTCCCCAGTCGTATCCTATCTTTTTTTCGTTCAAAACAGGTCTGATTCCAGATATTATTCCCTGTTCTATTAACCGGTTGATGCGCTGGTGCACCATAGTATTTGAAATCTTGAGATTATTAGCTATTGAGGAAAAAGCCATTCTTCCGTCTTTTTCCAATTCTTTTATGATATTGATGTCAAATTCATCTAAAATGTCCATATTTTCCTTTTTTAAAGTTAAAATCACTTTTATTTGGGATAAAAGTAATTGTTTTTTATGTGTTTTTTCCGCTGTGTGTCTCGGGATGCGTTAAAATAACAACATGACTTATTTTTGTTACAAATAAATATTTATTTTTTAAAAATGATCTTATAAAAGTCAAATTTAGCTTTTTATTTGGCTAATAAAAAACATTTGTTACTTTTGTATGAATATTTTATAAAATTTTAGATGATGGAACATACAGCACAATCACTTTCTTTAAAATCGGAAGTTTTAATTGAAAAAGAGAATAAATACGGCGCACATAATTATCATCCGTTACCGGTTGTTCTGGAAAAAGGCGAAGGTGTTTTTGTATGGGATGTTGACGGAAAAAAATATTTTGATTTCTTATCTGCTTATTCTGCAGTAAATCAAGGCCATTGTCATCCAAAAATAGTTGGAGCAATGGTTGAACAGGCACAGAAACTGACATTGACATCGCGTGCTTTTTATAATGACCAATTGGGTGTTTATGAAGAGTATGTAACCAGATATTTTGGTTTTGATAAAGTGCTTCCAATGAACACTGGAGCCGAGGCTGTGGAAACTGCTTTGAAATTGTGCAGAAAATGGTCTTATGAAGTAAAAGGAATTCCCGAAAATCAGGCTCAGGTTATTGTATGCGAAGGAAATTTTCACGGAAGAACAACTACTATTATTTCTTTTTCGAATGATGAAAGCGCAAGAAAATCTTTCGGACCTTTTACCGAAGGTTTTATAAAAATACCGTATGATGACATTGAGGCTCTAGAAAAAGCATTGAAATCATCTGCAAATATTGCTGGTTTTCTGGTAGAGCCTATTCAGGGAGAAGCCGGAGTTTATGTTCCAAGCGAAGGTTTTCTGGCAAAAGCCAAAGCGCTTTGCGAAGCGCATAATGTATTATTTATTGCTGATGAAGTTCAGACAGGAATTGCGAGAACAGGTAAATTACTGGCAGTGCATCATGAAGATGTACAGCCGGATATTTTGATTTTAGGTAAAGCTATCTCGGGCGGTGTTTATCCGGTATCGGCGGTTTTGGCCAATAATGCGATAATGGATGTTATCAAGCCGGGACAGCATGGATCTACTTTTGGAGGAAATCCAATTGCAGCGGCTGTTGCAGTTGCCGCTCTAGAAGTGGTTCGTGAAGAAAATTTATCTGAAAATGCACAAAAATTAGGTTTGATTTTAAGAAAAGGATTGAATGAAATAGCAGAGCGTAATCCATTAATAGAATTAGTTCGAGGCAAAGGACTGCTTAATGCGATTGTGATTAACAGCAGTGAAGATTCTGATCTGGCTTGGGATATCTGCCTTCGTTTCAGAGATTACGGATTATTGGCAAAACCAACTCACGGAAATAAAATACGTTTTGCACCGCCATTAGTAATTACAGAAGATCAAATCCACGAATGTCTTGCTATCATCGAGAGAGCATTAAACGATTTTAGATAATAATCTTATTAAAAATAGAAAGAGAGGCTGCCGTAGATTTTGGTAAGCCTCTCTTTGTATTTTACGGTGTAATGAATTTTGCAAATATGTAATACTTTGAAAAGAATATTGTCTTTTTTGCAGGTCATTTTTTGTCAAATAGTTAAAAGTAAATGTTTTTCGGAAAATAAAGAGCAGATTTTGTTTAAGCGCTATTTTTAATACTTACATTTGTATAAGTATTTATACGTAGTTAATCAGAAGTTGAACTTATACTTTGAATCATGAAAACGGCAGATAAACCAAAATTAACAATAGTAGGAGCAGGGCCTGGAGATGTAGAACTGATTACACTAAAGGCAGTTAAAGCATTAGAAAGTGCCGATGTTGTTTTGTACGATGCATTGGTTAATGAAGAGCTGCTGCAGTATGCTCCGCAGGCTGAAATTATATTTGTTGGAAAACGTTTTGGATGCCACGCCTACAGTCAGGATCAGATTAACGATCTAATCGTTTCTATGGCCAAAAGTAAAGGGCATGTAGTCCGTTTAAAAGGGGGTGATCCTTTTGTTTTTGGAAGAGGAAGCGAGGAAATTGATTTTGCCAGTCAATTTGGAATTGAGACAGCAGTTGTTCCTGGAATTTCATCAGCAATGGGAGTGCCTGCTTCTAATGGTATCAGTCTGACGCAAAGAAAAGTTGCCGAAAGTTTCTGGGTAATTACCGGAACTACTTCAGAACATAAATTATCCAAAGATGTGGCTCTGGCTTCACAATCTTCGGCTACGGTTGTCATTTTGATGGGTATGAATAAACTGGATGAGATTGTCACTTTGTACCAAAACAATAGAACCGATGATCTGCCTATTGCAATTATACAAAACGGTACCAAAACAACTCAAAAGAAAGTAATTGGAACTATCAGTACAATTACAGCATTAGTAAAAGAGAACGAAATCGCTTCTCCGGCGATTATCGTAATTGGTGAAGTGGTTAAAAATGCATCAAAACTAACTTCGTATATTGAAAAGGAAATGGTTTTTGATTCTTTTTTGGAAGAGGAATTTATATTGCAGAATCTTGATGAAATGATATGATTAGGATAAAGTATTTTGGCGCTCTTGCTGCGCGGACAAGACGCCGTGGTGAAAAAATTGATTTTACGGATTTACCGTTAAGCAGATTATTGGGTGAGCTGGAAAAAAAATACGAACTCAGGCAGTTTCCTTTCAGTGTAGCAGTTAACCAAAAGATCATTGATAAATTTTCGAATCAGATCTTAAAAAATAACGATACAGTTGCTCTGCTTCCTCCTTTTATTGGGGTGTAATTTAGTTTTTTTGAAGTATTCTTAAGGATTTTGGTTTTTTACTTGTTTTTTAATTCAAAAATCCCAATTGCAGTATTATTTTACAAATAAATAGCATACTTTTGGTCTAACTTAGTTGTTGTTTATAAAATAGAAATATGAAAAAAAGTATTGCAGGTATATTTGTTTTAGGTCTGTGTTTTAGTGTTCATGGACAGTCGATTGATAAGATAATCACTTCCAATGAAGTTTCCCGTATTGAAAAAGTGCTTTCGGCAGATGATATGCAGGGAAGGAGAACTTTTACTCCCGGAATTGATAAAGCATCAGCTTTTATAGAATCAGAATTCAAAAAAGCGGGACTAAAACCGTTTATGGGAGCGGCCAATTTTAGACAGGAATTTTCGATGACCGTTTCAAAAGCGATTTCTTCCAAAATAATTATAGACGGAAAAGAAATTGACAACAATCAAGTAGTTACTTTCTCTTATCAGCCACAGGTTTCTTTGACCGAGAAAAGCGATATAGCTGTTGTAAAAATCAGTAAAGGAGATAATCTAGGAAAGAAATTCAATGACTATTACAAGAGTTCAAAGAGTTATCTGGTATTAGTTGATGCTTCCTTTAATAATGTGTTGCCAAATATTCAGCATATTGACAGAATCACTTCTGAACCTGGAACCAATACTGTTCTGTTTGTTTTTGGAGTTAATGAAGCAAACGCTTTTTCAGTTGAATTAGCCAATACTATATCTAAAAAAACGCTGAATAATGTAGTTGGTATATTGCCAGGCAAAAGCAAGCCAAATGAATATGTTATTTTTTCCGGACATTACGATCATCTTGGAGTGGGGTCACCTGAAGAAGGCGCGCCGCACCCTGCTAATGATTCTATTTACAATGGTGCCAATGATGATGCTGCGGGAAGTACAGCTGTGATTATGCTGGCTAATTATTTTAAAAAACTGAATAACAACGAACGCACTATTATTTTTACCACTTTTACAGCTGAAGAATTAGGCGGTTTTGGTGCTAAATATTTCTCAAAACAGCTTCCTGCAGATAAAGTAATTGCGATGTTCAATTTAGAAATGATTGGAACTGAATCCAAATGGGGGAAAAATTCAGCTTATATAACAGGTTTTGAAAAATCTGATTTTGGAAAGATTCTGCAGAAAAATTTAGAGAAAACGACTTTTAAGTTTTATCCGGATCCGTACCCGGAACAGGAGCTGTTTTACCGTTCCGATAATGCAACTCTGGCCAAATTGGGAGTGCCTGCACATACTATTTCGACTTCAAAAATGGATAATGAGCCCTTTTATCACACTGCTGATGATGAATTTGAGACATTGGATATTGCCAATATGACCGAAATTATTAAATCTATAGCTTTAAGTTCTTCTTCCATTATCAGCGGAAAAGATACACCGTCAAGAGTTGATACTGCACAGTTAAGATAGTTCAAAAGAAATTATAAAAGAGTTGCCTGACATGTTTAAGCAGCTCTTTTATTATTTTGATTTCTTTCTTTTTTCCTGCTCTGATATGATAGTATTCATATAAGGTTTTATTATTTCTTCAATTTTGCTTTCGGAAATATCCAATCCTTGTGGATTTTTGATGAGCTGCAGCCAAGGTTTAGGAGCGTCATAATCGTAGCTTCCAAAAACAATTACTGGTGTTCCTTTGAATTTTACATTTTCATCGTCTTCCAGTACCCATTGATCTGCCCAATTATATAAAAACCTGGCATCTTTTTCTTCAAGCCTCAAGCAAGAGTGTGATGCCGGATACCCAGGCAATTCATATTGATGGAATCCAACCCCTTTTTTATTTTCAATGTTGAAATTCCACTTTAATTCCCACTCATCATTGAATGTGCTTGTAGTTTCTTCGGCTTTCCAATTCGTAAAAAATAATCCGGTTGGCGTTGGATCTTTTTTACGCCCCATATTGGTTGGACCACTACGCATTAAGATGCCATTTTCATAAGCTGCAAAAGTTTGCGCAGGATATGAAAACAAAATAATCTTGTCGGCTCTTTGCAATGATTCTACTTGTAAAGGAAAATGCATGTAGTAAACAATGTCACCACTTAGATCTGTTGGAATAACGACAGAATCCATCTTGATAAAGTTTTTCTTGTCGGTTCTATTTACAGCCTGAGCAATTTCTAAATTGGCTTCGCTTTGTTTTTTTTTAAGCCATTCTTTTGTGTTTTCTAGGGTGTAGGAAACGGATTTGGGTTCTTTTCTTGCAGGAATTGTTTTTGTAACAGCTGTTTTTTTAGCTTTGTTTTCATTTGCATCTTTGCAGGATGAATACGTGAATGCAATAATTGCAAAAAGGATAATCAATTTTTTCATAAAAATTTCTTTTATGTAAAAATGACTTAAAAAACGGATTTTACTGTTATAAAATTATTTGAAATTATTGTGTTTTTTTCATTTTGACAATTTCCTTAAAATTTACTTTTTGTAAATAGTAGTAGGTGCCGATTGTGATTTGGAATACATTGTTACATCAGCGATGGTAACTCTATTGGGAGCGTTCACAGCATAAAATATGACATCCGCTACATCTTCCGGTAATAAGGGTTCGTAGCCTTCATAGACTTTTTGAGCTTTTTCTTTATCTCCTTTAAACCTGACTTCCGAAAATTCAGTTGCCACAGCTCCTGGAGCTATATTTGTAACTTTAATACCATGCTCGGTCAGGTCGAGGCGCATTCCTTCGCTAATTGCTTCTACTGCTTTTTTTGAAGCACAATAGACAGCACCATTTGCGTAGGTCTGTTTTCCAGCTACCGAACTTAAATTAATAATATGGCCTTTTTTTCTTTCAACCATCTGTGGAATTATTGCTTTAGAAACATATAATAACCCTTTTACGTTTCCGTCAATCATGGCATCCCAATCGTCAATGTCACCATTATCGATAGAAGAGAGTCCATGAGCATTTCCTGCATTATTTACCAAAATGTCAATATTTTTCCATTCTTCAGGCAATGAACTAAGCTTTAATTCGACTTCTTTTCTTTCCCGGACATCAAATATCAAAGTGTGGATTTTTACAGTCGATGATAATGTGTTTTTCAATTCTTCCAGTTTTTCGGTACGGCGTCCGCATAATATTAAATTATACCCATTTTCGGCAAATTTAATTGCTGTGGCTCTTCCAATGCCTGAAGTTGCACCTGTTATTAAAGCAATTCTTGTCATTTTTGTCAATATTATATTCCTGAAACTATTTAATTTTAAATGCTATAAAAGAAAAATTTCAGGATTGATTTTGTTTGCACAAAGATAAAGAAGGCTGATCAGTAAATTGTGTTTTTGATACTTTTATATTTTTGGATGCTTAATAGTTTATTCCTGCTTATTGCAGTTAAAAAGGTCTTTTAGCTTTATGTATGTTATGAATTATTGTTCATATTAATTTTTACTAATTAATTATGCAGGTTTTAAGTATTGGATACTTGCAGGAGGATTTTTATGTATATGAAAAATAGAAGCCAGTTTTTGTAATAACGTGCTGTTTCGCAAGAAGGACAGAAGCGATTCGCGGTGGCGGAGGGTATAGCCAGACGGCAGACCGATAAAAGAGCTTGCATGTACAAAGAATGTTTGCCCTTTATCGGGATGGTGGCTCGTCATGATATTTTTAATTATACCTTGGCTTCTGTCAGTTGTATAAAATTAATTTTTGGGGCATCGCAAAGTGAACAGCAATAATCCTCTGGGAGATCTTTGAAGAGTGTTCCTTTTTCGATACCTCGAATGATGTCTCCGTATTCTGAATTATAAACGGTCAAGCACTCCTGGCATTGATGGATGTCTTGTGTTCTGGTTTCTTTTTTTGCTTTGGCATTTTGAAATTCGAGTACGCTGGTTCCTAATTCTTCAAAATATTTTTTGCTCAATTCAATGAGGATATTAGGCAATTCCAATTTATCAACATCTTGGGCATGAACAATATATTCCTTAGTGTTTGGATCGAAATTTTTGGCATGCAGCACATTGAAGGTATCACGTATTTTAATTAATTCGAGGTCTTTCGGCGGATCGTTTTTTTCGATTACAATTGATGTGAAATAATGTCCGTCACGGTTATAATCGGATAACCCAAAGGTAAGCCCATAAGTGCTGATGTCGAACTGGTCAAGTGTACGCACTAGAAAGGTTTTGAGATTTAATGCCCATTCCATCGCTACTGGTAAATGCCAGTTGAGTTCAAGAAGTGAGTGGCGCACATTGATTCCTTTCTTGCCAAGAAATTTTTCCCAATCGAGTTTACGGTCTTTTGGGATTCCTTTTACAATGAAAGATTTCCAGGGAGTGATACATATTTTTCCGATTTTGCAGTCAAAACACAAATCACACATTTCTTTCAGGAACTGAAGATCATATAAGTTGTTGCGCCAATATAGTCCAAGCCAGTATTGGTCGATACCCATCCTGTTCATTCCTTCGTAATATGGGAATGGATAAAACGGTATGTTTAATGGTAAATCGATGGTTCTATTATTGGTATCTAAATCGCTGACAAGCTGAAAAATCATGTCAATAGAATCGGGTTCTTCCTGAAGGATTTTCTCTATTTCATAATAAATCTTACCGATATCCCAGCTGTAAATCAATACTGGGAAAAGCTCCATTTTGTCCCATTTTGGCAAGCGGATATACAAGAACCAATAGTCTTCATGATGCGAAGCTATAAAGTTGATATGTCCTGTAAAGAGTGGAACGAGCTGTTGTTTTGGATCGGTTATATTGACTTTCAGCTTTGGCTGTTCCTTGAATTGCTCCAGGATGTAAAGGAATTTATTTCCGGTAAGCCAGGGGGTATTGCTCAAAATATCTGTAGATACATAGGAAGATACTATGTTGTTGCCGCTTTTTTCATTAGGATATACAAAATGATGCTTTCCTATTTTTTCGGGATTATTATTTTGGAATCCTTTTGGGAATATGATGTCTTGTCTTGATCCAAAAGAGATGGCATCCAAACCTTGTTCTAACCCCATATTTACAATCTCACGCAATTCTCCCGGAGAAATTACGCCACCTTTTACAATGAGTCTCGTTAATTCCATTTTTTTTTTGGTTTATGGTTTATAGTTTTTTGTTTATAGCTGCTCACAACGAACTATTAACAACAAACAATAAACTTATTTACACTTCGCTAATATCTCTTTCACTTCGGTTTTACAGCTGCCACAGCCTAACCCTGCGCCAGTGGTTTTGCATAATTCGGTAAAATTATTTACCCCGCTTTTGATGCATTCTTCAATGTTGCCACTGCCAACCTGACTGCACGAACAAACCAGTTTTCCTATTACTGGTTTGGCTTCAGAACTGCTTCCTCTTAATAAAGTATTTCTTTTGTCGGCCAGTTCAATTTTGCTTTCAATCATGGTTTTGAATTCGGCAAACTCATTTTTATCTCCCATCAGGATTGCACCTACCAGCAGATCATTCTTGACGATACATTTTTTATAATAGCGTTTGCCTAAGTCGGCAAAAATAATTTCTTCGTATGCATCGTCATTTTCGGGTACCTCGATTTCGCCAATACTGCAAAGATTGATGTCTTCCAGTTTTAAAATATTCATCAATACTGATCCTTTGTAATAACTGCTGATATCGCCTGCAATAAAATTGGCCAGTATATCGGCCTGTTCTTCGGCAGCAGAGGTGATTCCGAATAATTGATTATTGAACTCGGCGATTTCACCTATCGCAAATACATTTGGATTGGAAGTTTGTAAATATTGATTCACTTTGACACCACGACCGCAAATAAGGCCAGTTTCCTTTGCTAATTCTATATTTGGAATGGTCCCAATAGTGTAAACAATAGCATTGGCGGTTAGGATCCGTCCGCTTTTTAGGGCAATTTCCAGTTCGTTGGCATTATCGGTTTCAAAAACTGTACTCACCTCGTTGTCAAAATAAATTTGAATATCCCGCTGCTGTACCTCTTCGGCCAATAATTTGCTGGAAATGCGATCCAGCTGGCGTTCCATCAATCGGGAAGCTCTTTGTATAATTGTTATTTTGACTTTTTTGTGTTTAAGAGCCGCTGCCAATTCCAGTCCTAGTAAACCACCGCCTACAATTACGACGTGCTGTTCTTCGGCAGGCAAATTAGTTCCATCTAAATAATTCTTTAAACGGTCAGCATCATTTTTCTTGCGTATTGTAAAACGTCCCGGTAAATGGAGCTGTGCATTTTCAGGAATGAAAGGACGGCTTCCAGTGGCCATTATCAAAGTGTCGAATTGATGCGTTTTGCCTTGGCTGTCGGTTATGATTTTATCGGTGGCATTAACATTTTCGATAGCAACCCCCGATTTCATTGTAATGTTTAATTGTCCTAAAGCATCATCTTTTATTTTTAAAAGACTCTCCCATGACAATTCGGCGGTAACATATTCTGGCAATAATACACGATTGTAAAATGGATTTTCCTCGTTCGAGAAAACAATAATTTCATCGACAGTATTAATTTCTCTATAATTCTGGATAAAACGAAACGCTGCAGCTCCAGCACCGATCACAGCAATTTTTTGGAAAGGTTTTACATATTTCTTTACTGATACGGTAGTATATTTAAAATCAGGTTCTTTCGAAACAGGATCTACAATAGTGTTAGTAAGGTTATTAGTTCTGTTCAGATCATTGTCCAATTGTTTTCCCCAGTGCATTGGCAAAAACAAAACCCCTTCTTTGATAGAATCAGTTAATTTGGCTTTGACACGTACTTCTCCGTTTTTACTGGTTACTACAACAATATCACCATTTTTGATTTGGGATTTATAAGCATCAATCGGATTGATTTCAAGAACAGGGCTGGGTGTGTGCGTCATCAATCGAGACACTTTTCCTGTCTTGGTCATCGTATGCCATTGATCACGGATTCGTCCTGTTGTCAATATGAATGGATATAATGCTGAGGGTTCTTCGGAAGTGTTTTTGATATTAGCAGGAATATTGAAAATCGCTTTTTGCGAAGGCGTAAAGAACTTTTTGTCCGAAAATAAGCGGGGTGTTCCTGAGTGTCCATAGTCCGGAACAGGCCATTGAAAGGTTCCTTCGTTTTTCAGTCTTGTATAATTTAAATACGAAACATCTATGCTGGTGCCTTTTGTCATTAAGCAGTATTCTTTGTAAACAGCTTCGGTATTTTCGAAATTGAAACCTGAGAATTTCATTTTTTTAGCAAAATTGAGCAAAATCTCAACATCCGGCAAAGCCTCTCCTGGAGGATTAATTCCTTTTGGCAGATAAGAAATACGACGCTCCGAGTTGGTCATTGTTCCTTCCTTTTCCAGCCAGCCGGCTGCTGGTAATAATAAATCGGCAAATTTTGCAGTATCAGCATTATGTGAAATGTCTTGAACAACAACAAATTTAGCATTTGCCAATGCTTTTTCAACTCTGCGGGAATCTGGCAAGCTTACCATTGGATTAGTGCAGATAATCCAGACTGCTTTCATTTTTCCAGATTCTAAGGCATCAAACATTTCAGTTGCTGTTAGTCCCGGTTTCTCGGAGATCGAATCTACTCCCCAAAAATCAGCTACTTCTTTGCGATGGTCTGGATTGTTCAATTCTTTATGAACCGCGAGCAGGTTTGCCATGCCGCCCACTTCGCGTCCTCCCATGGCATTGGGCTGTCCTGTTAGAGAGAAAGGTCCGGATCCTGGTTTTCCTATTTGTCCAGTTACTAACGAAAGGTTTAACAAAGCAGTATTTTTATCAACCCCGATAGCACTTTGGTTCAATCCCATAGCCCACATTGATATAAATCCTTTTGCTCTGCCAATCATTTCAGCAGCTAAGTAAATATCATTTACAGGTATACCACATACTTTGGATGCATTTTCATACGAGCTGCCGGCCACAAGCTCTTTATATGCCTGATAGTTTTCGGTATGGTGTTTTACAAAATCCGAATCTGTATATCCTTTTTCGATTAATCGTTTCCCAATAGCATGGTACAATACAATGTCTGTTCCGGGAAGAATCTGCAGATGCAAATCGGCATTAAGCGCCGAGTCGGTTTTTCGTGGATCGACAACGATAACTTTTACTTTAGGATTTTTCTCTTTGTGCTGCTCCAGTCGTCTAAAAAGAATGGGATGACAAAATGCGGGATTCGCACCAGTAATCATAAAGGTGTCTGCCAGTTCAATATCAGCATACGCAATAGGCACAGAATCTTCGCCAAAGGTTTTTTTGTAGCCAGCCACTGCCGAGCTCATGCAGAGTCTGGAGTTAGTGTCTATATTGTTTGTTTTTAGAAAACCTTTTACCAGTTTGTTTACTAAATAATATTCCTCAGTCATGCATTGTCCAGAGATATAAAAACCAACACTGTCTGGTCCATGATTCTTTATAATAGATGAAAAAACTGCTGCAGCACGATCCAGGGCCGTATCCCAGCTGACTCTCTCTTTCGGGTGCGATTTGCTCCATCTCATTTCGGGATACATAATCCTGTCCGAAGTGTCATTGACAACATAATGTAAATTCATCCCTTTGGAACAAAGCATTCCTCTGTTCACGGGATGGTCTTTGTCTCCTGTAACCGTCACTCCATTTTTAGAATCATTTTTTACAATAATTCCGCATCCTACACCACAATAGGAACAAGTAGTTTTGATTTCTGTGTTTTGCATTATGTATATCTTTATTTATAAAGTAGTCATCCAAGAATCGTAATGTACACTGTACATGAACAAAAGTAAGTAATAAATACGTATTAATACGTATAAAATTAATTTTATTTCAATGTTTAATCCAATATCATTAGAATGCTAAAAATAGGTTCAATATTTTGAATTATTGCAAGAATTGACCGCAATTGCAGAATAATTGATAAGTTTTTAAAATATAAGTACTGCCTTAAATATATAAAGTCTCCTTTTTTAAGCCTTGGGCGTGCCCCTCCAAAAAAGGTCGGGTCGTGCTGTTCGTTCCCGCTTTTTTTAGAGAGGCAAAAAGCCTCTCTAAAAAAGAGCTCCACTGCCATCACTCACGCAGCTGTCTTTTTCAGAGGATATATACTGCATTTTTTTACAAATCAGCCACAAAAAAGAGCCTGACTTATTTGCGAAAAATAGATCAGGCTCATACACAATGCAAGTTTGTTTCTGGTGGTATTTTTTTCTTGATTATAAGAGAATGAATTAGTTTTTTAAGCCAATTTTAAAGCTATTAATATATTCAACTGGTTTTCTGCCATCATACGGCATATCATCAATAAATTCGTTAGTAACAGGTTTAAAGCCATCAGTTGCAGGTATGTCAGATTCGGTAATAAATCCTTCCTCCAATAATAATTTTGCTGCCTGGAACCAGATGTCTGGTTTATAAACTTCCTGAATTTTGCTAATATACCATTCATTCGTTTTTGGTTCTGCGATCTGTCCCCATCGTTTCATTTGAGTCATAAACCAAATTCCGTCCGAATAATAAGGATAAGTAGCATTGTATCTGAAAAATACATTGAAATCTGGTACAGCCCTTACATCGCCTTTTTCAAATTCAAAAGTGCCCAGCATAGAATTGTCAATTACCCGCTTGCTTCCATCTACATAAGCCGACTTAGATAAAATGCGGGTAGCTTCATTCCGGTTTTCAGGATTATCAAGCCATTTTCCAGCTTTTATTAATGCTTTTGTTATAGCAATGGATGTATTGGGATATTTGGAGACAAACTCTTTGGTCATTACAAAAACTTTCTCAGGATGATTTTTCCATATTTCTTTGCTGGTCACTATTGGTACGCCAATGCTTTCTTCAACAGCCTGCTGATTCCAGGGCTCTCCAACACAATACCCATTGATGGTGCCTGTTTTTAGTGTTTCGGGCATCTGCGGAGGCGCAGTAATATTCAGCTGAACATCTGCACCATTATTTCCAATACTTCCCTGAATGTTGCTGCTGCTGTAAAAACCTGGATTTATGCCTCCAGCAGCTAGCCAATAGCGCAACTGGTAGTTATGGGTCGAATAAGCCCCGACAATACCAAATGTAAAAGGTTTGTTTGCTTTTTTATATAAATTTAAAACAGGTTTCAAGGCATATGATGGAATTGGATGAACTGGTTTTCCGTATTCATAGGGTATACTGTCTTTGATTTTGCTCCAGGTGTCGTTAGAAACTGTAATAGCATTTCCATTTAAATCCATAGAATACGAAGTGACCAGCTGCGCTTGACGTCCACAGCCTACAGCAGCAGCAATGGGCTGTCCTGCCAGCATTTGTGCTCCATCCAGCTGATTGTCTATTACTTTGTCAAGGATTTCCCGCCAATTGGCTTGCGCTTCTAAGGTTACTATAAGTCCTTCTTCTTCAAAATAGCCTAAGTGTTTTGCTATGGCTAAAGGAGCCATGTCGGTAAGCTTAATAAAACCAATGGTCAGATTGGCTTTTTCTACAGGCAGTTTTTTTGTTTTTGGAGGATTTATATTTTTCCTTTTTGTAATTGGAATATTGTTGTTTGGGCTTTTAAAACTGGTAACAGCAAAAACTATTACCAAAAGTGCAATTAAGTTTGTGAAGCGTTTTTTCATAGTCTTTTGGTTGTTTGTTTGGTTGGTATAGAATTTTGGTCAATTATATTGCTGTTCATAATAATATGAACTGCTATTGAAATTTTAAAAAAAACTGCTCTCCAGATTTAGAGGTTAGGAGAGCAGTCATACATGAGTAATATAAAAAGGTATTATTTTTTTCTATCAATTTCTTTAGATAGAACAGGCTGTTTTTCGTTCATCATTTTGGTTACAGTTATATGCATCCAGATTAAGCAGGCCACTGACAATATTAATATGAATATCCATGAGCTGGACCAGATTCCTGTGGTTGTCAATAAATATCCAAAAATGATGGGGCCAAAGAAACCGCCAAGCCCTCCAATCATTCCTACCATACCGCCTACAACACCTACTTCGGTAGGGAAATACTCTGGGATGTGTTTGTAGACCGCAGCTTTGCCAATTCCCCATGAAATTCCAATTAGAATTACAAGGATAAGGTATACCCACATATTGGCACTAAAATGAATAGCTGTAACTCCTTTTGCAATAAGTTCTTTTTTCTTCACTTCCTGATTTTGGCTCACAACCACTTCCTGCCATGAATTGCGGGTAGGGAATATTGTGTTTTCTATTGGTTTATTTATTTTTAAATTGATAGGAAATTCTTTTTCGCCAACTTTTACAAGTGTATTAGAAACGGCGGTAATAATTCCTTTTTTGGTAGCCATAACACCAGGTCCAGATGTGGTAATATCCATTTTTGGAATCATTAATAATGCACTTAGAATTACTGAGGATCCCAAAACCCAATACATAACTTTTCTCGCACCAAATTTATCAGATAAAAATCCTCCAAAAGCCCGGATAACACCAGATGGCAAACTAAACATTGTAGCAAACATACCGCCCATTACAAGACTCGTTTGATAGACATTCATAAAATTTGGAAGTAACCATTGCGAGTAAGCAACAAAGCATCCGAATACTAAAAAATAATAGGCGCCAAATCTCCATACTCTGGTGTTTTTTAGGGACTGAAGCATTTGTGGGACACTTTTTGTCTGGCTCTCCATTTTTTTGTTTTTGGTAAAAATCAAAAAGACAATACCAATAGCGACCAATGCAATTCCATATATGACAGGTAATAATTTCCAGCCATTTTGCGGGTCATTTATTGAAAATTCATTTAATAAAGATGGAGCAATAAATGTAGTAATGGCTGCACCAGCATTCCCCATTCCAAAAATACCTAAGGCTCTTCCTTGCCATTCTTTTGGGTACCAGATAGAAGTAAAGCCTATTCCAACAGCAAAACTGGTTCCTACCAGACCAAAGAAAAAACTCAATAATGCAAACATGAAAAAACTATCCGCATAAGGCAATAAGAATAATGGAA
The DNA here is from genome assembly GCF_040049115.1 of Flavobacterium aestuarii. Classification (NCBI taxonomy): domain Bacteria; kingdom Pseudomonadati; phylum Bacteroidota; class Flavobacteriia; order Flavobacteriales; family Flavobacteriaceae; genus Flavobacterium; species Flavobacterium aestuarii. The sequence continues at coordinate 100,373 of NZ_JBDLZZ010000003.1, read as the reverse complement.
TGGAACAGAACAGGAGTAAAAGAGAGAATACATATTTGCCTCCAAATTTATCGGTCAGCATTCCAATTGGCAAACGCATAACTGAACCAGTCAAGATCGGAATTCCCAAAAGCCACCCTACTTGGACTACATCCCATTTAAAGATTCCGTTATCTACTAAGTACGTTACTAGAACTCCATTAAGAGTCCAGCAGGCGAAACACACCGTAAATGCTAAAGTGTTTAGAAATAAAATTCGGTGTGATAATGAAAGGGAGTTTGTTGTTGACATAATACTTATAATTTTTACACAAAACTAAGTATTACATCGTATTAAAAAACTGCGAAAACGCAGTTTTTTAAAATAAATTAAGTATTTATACGTATTTTTTTTTAAAAAAACTGCTGTTTTTAATATAACCTAGATTCTAAGCTTCTGATGATGCTCTATTTAAACTATTCGAAGCTTAGAATATTAAGAAAGGAATGTTTTAAATATTATAAAAGAGCGTATTCTGTCGCCTTGTTAGAAAGCTCCATCAGATTTTTTACTTTTAATTTTTTCATTAGGTTAAAACGATGCACTTCAGCCGTTCTTTTGCTGATGTCCAAGGCTTCTGCTATTTCCTTGTTTCCTTTTCCGCTTAGCAAAAGTTTCAAGATTTCTTTTTCCCTTTTGGTGATTATCTGTTCTTCTCCCAATGATGGTTTAGGTTCAGATGTAAATGTAGGATTAGTAAGCTGTCCTATCAATATGGAAGAGATATCACCACTGAAATATTTTCCTCCGTTCGAGACTGTGTGAACTGCTTTCAGGAATTCTTCCTTGCTGGATCCTTTAAGTAAGTATCCATCGGCTCCTGCCTGAATGGATTTCAGTACGTATTCCTCAGATTCATGCATTGAAAGCATTATTATTTTTACATTATTGTTTTTGCCTCTCAGCTTTTCAACAACTTCAATACCGGTTAGATTTGGCATTCTGATGTCTAGAATTAATAAATCAGGTTTTAGTTCATCTATTGCTGTCAGTGCCTCCAGGCCATCAGTTGCTTCACCTATAACTGTAATGTTGGCTTCGTTTTCTAATAATGATTTTATGCCGTCTCTTACAAAAACGTGGTCGTCTGCAAGAACTACTTGAATTTTATCACTCATATTATATAATATATACTACTTATTACTCATTACTACTTTTTTACGTAGATTCATCTAATTTGCATGCTAAGATACGTATTTTTAAAAATTAATTTCAGTTTCGATGATAAAAATCAATTTAATGGCTGATTTTTGAAAATTTAACAAACAATTAAAAGGTGAAGTAAACTTTAATGATTTTTTGATATTGAAATGGTGAATTAGATGTTTTTTAAGTTATTCTAATGCGTGAATGACAGAAATAAGTATCATTAAGTCAAGAGAAATCCAGATGATTTTTCATGTTTATAGAAATCGAAAAGTGATTCCTGAACCCCAGCGGGTTGTACTACATAAATATGCGGTTCCGCTGGGGGCATTGCCGGAAATAAATATTATTTCTATAAATATTTAACTCTCTTAGGGTTTAAAAAAAACTTAATAATAGGATTGATTTTGAATTAGTGGCAAAATACCCATCAAGTGATACATCAAATAGGAATATTAAATGTGATTCGGGTTCCTTCGTTTGGAATTGAATTGAAAAAAACACGCCCATTGATATATTGAATACGTTCTTTCATGAAGAGCATGCCCATTCCGGATTCGCTGTTTCGCTTTTTTTCTACGGCATTAATGTCAAATCCTTTTCCGTTGTCATCGACAGTGATGCTCAAAAGGGTTGCGCTGTGTGAGAGCTGTACGATAATATGAGTAGAATCGGCATATTTTATGGCATTGTTGATGGCTTCCTGTGTTAATCGATAAATGTTTATTTCGATTAAAGAATCCAATCGGGCGTTGAAATCGGTTTTGTTATAAAACAGAATGTTTTTTCCAGTGAGTTTCGAAAGTTCGGAAGTAAGTTTAGATAAGGCAGGATTGATACCGTGATCGCTTAACTCAGGCGGCATTAAATTGAAAGTTGCCGTGCGGACGCCTTTGATGATATCTAATGAAAGTTTTTTTAGATATTCAATTTTTACGGTTGCTTTTTCTTTGTCATCCAGATTGATGCTTTCGAGGCTGAATTTTAATCCAGTCAGCATTTGGCCAATACCATCGTGAATTTCTCTGGCAATCCTGTTTTGTTCGTTTTCCTGGTTTTCGACAATTTTGCTAGAAATTATTTTTTGCTGGTTTAGTTTGTTCTCGATATTTGCGGTGTTCAAACGTTCTACTTCCTGAACGGCTTTTTTGCGTTCGGTTATGTCAAAACAAATAATCAAGAGTTCCGATTGATCTTTTTTAATCGTTACGGGAATCATCGATAAATCCAGCCAAATTGACTGTTCATTTCGGGTTGTGATATTTAATTCTCCTTGCCAGCCCCTACGGTTGTTCTGGAGTACGATGCGGTCGATGAAAAGCTGTTCGTTTTCGATAGGAGAAAGAACCTCACCAAATTTAGTTCCGGTATGGAACGGATTGTATTGTAATAGTTTTGAGAATTTTTCGCCAATATGGATAATGGTTCCGTCGGTTGCAATTCGGCAATAGAGCAGGGTGTTTTCCATGGCATAATTGAGCGATTTTAATTCTTTGACAGAGTTTTCTTTTAACTCACTGATGATTTCCGTGTTTTGTGCCAGTTTTAATGCCTTTTTTTCCGATGATAATAGATTGGAAATGAGTGCTTCGATTTTTTTGGTTGTAGGTTTGAATATGAATACAAACTCCAGCAGCAAAACTAATAGCGTAAAAGCAAGAATAATGTATTCGGTTTTGCGCTGTAAGGTCACTTTTTCTAGTGCTTCGTTATCATATTCACTAACAATCTGATTCATTTCCGAAAGAAAAACCCTTTCATTTGCCAGTAAAGTTTTTACCAGTTTTATATTTTCTTTCTCGTTTTTGTTTTCTTCTTTGTTTTTCAAAAAAGCAGTTGTAACCTTGATTATTGTATCAAAATTAGGTTTAATGTTTTTGAAATATCGGGTTAAAATTGGATTTTTTTCTTTTGGAAAACCAAGGCGGTCACTGCCATTTACCAAGGCATTATGGTTTGATTTCCATAGCGCAATTGTTTTGGAAATCTTGTCAATCTGCTCTTTTTTTTGCGTGGAATCAGTAATGAAATTGAGAACTAAAATTTCTTTTGTCAATTTCTGGCTCAGCATCCTTTGTTTTCCTGATATGTTTATGATTTTAGAATCACTGAGCTGGCTGTATAAATTGTATTGAATAAGAAATTGGCTGAGAATGACAGTTATAGCAATAGTAATTAAGGCGAAGATGTACATTCGCCTTAATTTTTTGAATGAAATTTTATCAAAAGATACTTTGGATTTTTTTTTCATGAAGACCGTACTGTTTTTTTGCCGCTAATCAGTGCAAGTGTGTCTTTTTTTTGCCACAGATTATAAAGATTAAAAGGATTTTTTAAAAAATAATCTGTGGAAATCTTTTTAATCTGTGGCTTTATTTTATTTAAAACTACAAAATAAAATTACAATCCTAATGCGTCTTTTATTAATTGGAGATTTTCAGGTGTGTAATTGATTTTTAACGCCTCCTGATGTCCTTTCTCCGACATTTTATTCCAGGTTTTCAGAATAATATTTTTCAGTTTCTCGTCATCATGTTTGTGAACGAATGGTTCTAAATAAAACTCAAGGAAAACTAAGCAGATTACATCTTCCAGGAGCTGGGTTTCTTCATCTTTTTTAAGCAGTTTTTTTTCAATCAAAAAAGAAACACGATCAATAAATGCGTCTTCATATCCTGCTTTTTTTAGTATTTCGGCAGTAGTTTTGGCGTGGAATTTTTTTAGGTCTTCTCGCCATTTTAAGTAACCAACACGATCCATCGGATAGGATTCTCTTGCGACTTTCCAACGGCAGATGTGCTGTGCTTTGGCTGCAATCTGGACAGCTTCGGAAGCATTGGGCTCAAAAGACATAAGCCTTTCATACATTCTATCCGAATATAATAATTCTTTTGGATAGGTAATTTCTTGATATATTTCGCTGTTTGGATCGGCTTCGTTTTCGGCATCAATCCACGCGCTGGCGTTTAAAAAGGGGATGGTTTTCATTGATAATAGTGTATGATTCAAAGATACATACATTATTCCAAAAACCCAACGAATACTTCATCTCCTTCAATTTTTACGGGATAAGTGGCTATTTTGAAATCATCGCCGTTTAAGTTAGATCCATCTACCAATGAAAATGTTTTTTTGTGCATAGGGCAGGCAATTTTTGGAACTCCATCTGCAGAGCCTGTCATTCCTCTTGATAAAACCATCTCCATTTTGTGAGGGCATACGTTTTGGCAGGCATACCATTCGTTTCTTCTTTCGAAGTTAAAAATAGCAATCTGTTTTGTTTTGTATTTGATGCATCCACCTCTATTGCTTGGAAAATCTTTGATATTTCCAGCTTTGAACCAGACTTTTACTTCACTTAAATTTACGGTTTCGTATTGAGTTAATAGATCTTCCATGATATTTTGTTTTATTTTCTGACCCAAGCCCCGCTCTGAGGATAAGCAGAGCCTGGAGCAGAATATTGTTTTTTTTTAATTAATTTGATAGGAGGAATTCTTGTTTTACCAAGATTTTGGCATTTTTTGGTCTCTTAATTCTACGTATTCAAGGTTGTCATCTCTTTCGTCTGTATTTACGAAGTGACTGAAACGTTTCATCAATCTTGGTTTTTCCAATACTTGATTCCACTCGCATTCATAGCTGTTTATTAATGAAGCCATTTCTGAATCTAATGTTTCGCAAATGCCGATGCGGTCAAAAATGATAACTTCTTTTAAATAATCCAGTCCGCCTTCCAGTTTTTCCAGCCAAGTTGAGGTTCGAACCAATGGTCCTGCAGTCCTGATATAATACATCAAGAAACGATCCATATATTTGAGTACAGTTTCTTTGTCAATTGCTTCTGCCAATAAAACTGCATGTTTAGGATTAGCTCCACCGTTTCCACAGATGTAAAGATTCCAGCCGCCTTCAACAGCAATCAATCCAAAATCTTTTCCTCTTGCCTCGGCACATTCCCTGATACAGGCCGAAACACCTCCCTTGATTTTGTGTGGTGCACGGATTCCTTTGTAACGGTTTTCTAATTCAATGGCAAATCCAACGCTGTCATCCATACCGTAACGGCACCAGGCATTACCCACACAGCTTTTTACGGCTCTTAAAGATTTTCCATAAGCGTGTCCTGTTTCAAAGCCATTGTCAATTAATATTTTCCAGATAGCTGGTAAATCATTTAATTGTGCTCCAAATAAATCAAGACGCTGCGCTCCTGTTATTTTGGTGTATAAATCGAATTGTTTGGCAACTTCACCTATAACAATTAATTTTTCTGGTGTGATTTCTCCACCTGCAATTCTTGGTACTACGGAGTAGGTTCCGTTTCGTTGAATGTTACCCAAGAATCTATCATTGGTATCTTGAGTGGTAACATGTTTGTTGGCAGTATCATTATAAAGACTGGAGAAAACCGAAGCTACTACAGGTTTACAGACCTCACAGCCATCACCGTTGCCATGATGATCAATTACATCATAGAAATTGTTGTATTTATTGATTTTGACAATGTCAAATAATTCTTGTCTAGTGTAGTTGAAGTGTTCGCAGATGCTTTCTTTGACTTCCTTTCCAATTGATTTTTGAGCACCTTTTACTAAATCGGCAACCATTGGTTTACAGCCTCCACAACCCGTAGTTGCTTTGGTTAATTTAACTACATCACCAAATGTGTTGGCAGTTCCGTCAAGGATTGAACAGCAGATAGCGCCTTTGGTTACGTTTTCGCAAGAGCAGATTACTGCAGTATCTGGCAGATCGGATGCATTTCCTAGTGTTGATCCCTCTCCGCCACGAGATCCTAGAATCAGGTCTTCTGGATTTGCTGGCAATGTCATAGCATTGGCATAAATTTGGAATAATCCATTGTAGTCAGATGAATCTCCTACCAGGATTCCTCCCAAGAGTGTTTTTCCGTCTTTGGTGACATTGATTCTTTTATAGATACCACTGAATTTATTTTCGTAAACAATTGCAGTAACATTTTCATTTTCAATAAAAGGATCACCAAAACTCGCAACTTCAACTCCAATTAATTTCAATTGAGTAGACATATCGATGGTTTCTCTCATCGTTTTATCTCCTTTTAGGATTTGTTCGGCAGCAACATCGGCCATTTCATAGCCGGGAGCCACAAGTCCATATATCATTTGGTTGTACAATGCAACCTCACCGATAGCGAAGATATTAGGATCTGATGTTTGCATTTGATTGTTTACTACGATTCCGCCTCTAACACCTACCTCAAGTCCAGAAACTCTTCCTAGTTCGTCACGAGGCTTTATCCCAGCAGATATAACCAACATGTCTACTTTTAACAATTCATCATTGGCAAACATCATTCCCTTTATACTGTCTTCACCATCTATGTATTGTGTTGCTTTATTGAGATGGATTCCTATATTTAATTCTTCTATTTTGGATTGAAGCATATCACTCGCACCTTGATCTAATTGTCTTGGCATTAAGCGTGGTGCAAATTCAACTACGTGAGCATTTAATCCTAAATCCCGTACTGCTTTTGCTGCTTCTAAGCCTAATAATCCACCTCCAAGAACTGCTGCTTCAGTACTCCCGTTGGCTTTTATTTTTTTGGCATAAGCCATAATTGCATCAAGGTCTTCAATGGTTCTGTAAACAAAAACACCTTCTTTTTCTACCCCGTCAATTGGCGGTACAAAAGCGGCCGAACCTGTTGCTAAAACTAAGTAATCATACTCGTATGTTTTTCCTAAGTGAGTATGTATCGTTTTCTGCTCTCTGCTAATGTCTGTAATTAACTCCGAAGTATTTAATGTAATATTATTTTCTTCGTACCAATTGGCTGTTGACATAGATAAGTCTTCAGCTGTTTTTCCTGCAAAGTATTCACTCAAGTGAACTCTGTCATAAGCACGTCTTGGTTCTTCCCCAAATACTGTAATTTGATAATTTTCCTGCCCAGATTTCGAAACAAATTTCTCGCAGAATTTATAACCTACCATGCCGTTTCCGACTACTATTACATTAATCATAATCTGTTAATTAAGTATTACTACGCAAATATACGTATTTATACTTAATTTTAATACTTATTTTTGCTTTTTTTTCTTAAATAGAATGATTTTTAATAACAGGTAATTAGTTTCTGATTAAATAGTGAATTGTCTGCAGGCTTTTTTGCAATGTAATATGTTGATTTGTAAGGTTTTTTTAAGGATGTAGCATAGCTCAGGCTGTCTGCTGTATCATTTTTTTGAAAGAAAAAACAAAAGGAACTGCTTCTCGCAGCTGCATAATTACTTCAGAAAAAGAGTTTTTTGATAGAAAAGAATGAACTACTTAGTTGAAGACTACGTAAAAGCAGAAATTATGATTGCTTTTTAATTGATTTGAAGGTCTGGTTAAATTTAATTATGCTGTAATTCGAAAATCTTGGCCAATACTATAGACGAATTAATATGCATTGTAGTTTATTGTAATTGAGGTTTTTTTGATTTCTTCTTATTTTCGGTCACTCTAAAAACCACAATACGCTCAATTAGATCGTAGGGTACTGGCTCGTCAATAGGAAATTGAACAGATCCTTTGCCTTGCTTGAATTTCGAAAGATCATTGGCAAATTCACTATGTCCTGTAGGCGTTGCATAAAAACCAATGTGTTTTTGATAACCAGCAAAATACACCAATGGTTTTCCGTTTGTTTTATATGCCGGCATTCCATAAGATATACTTTCGACTGCCTCTGGGGCTTTTTCGATAATAGTTTTGCGAACTTTTTCTAAAATCAATTGAACTTCATCTGGGAATGTCTTAATGTACTCATCTACCGATTTGTAATTGATTTTCATGGCTGACTTTTTTTGAAGGATTTAATACAACTAATTTACAAATAAAATTTGGGTGAATGCAGAATTATTCTAAACTAGGCTTTTGAAGTGATGTTATAATTTTTATCTATTAAAAAGATAATTTGAATAACAATAATTTTGGTAAATTAGTCTAAGTTTTTAAAAATCATCACATTATGGAAAATAACGAAAATCACAATTCAAGCGGAGAAAGCAAATGTCCGTTTTCAGGAGGAAGTTCAAAACAAGGTACTGGATCAGGTACAAAAAACACTGATTGGTGGCCAAAGCAGCTGCAAGTAAAAATTCTTAGACAAAATTCATCTTTGTCCAATCCGATGGATGAAAATTTTAATTATGCAGAAGCATTTAAAAGTTTGGATTTAGAAGCGGTAAAAAAAGATCTTCATGACTTAATGACCGATTCTCAAGACTGGTGGCCGGCTGACTTTGGCCATTATGGTGGTCTATTTGTCAGAATGGCCTGGCACAGTGCAGGAACTTACCGTGTTCATGATGGCAGGGGAGGTGCTGGTGCTGGTCAGCAGCGTTTCGCACCGCTTAACAGCTGGCCTGATAATGTAAGCCTTGATAAAGCGAGAAGACTTTTATGGCCTATTAAACAAAAATATGGACGAAAAATCTCGTGGGCTGATTTGATGATATTAACTGGGAATGTTGCTTTGGAGTCGATGGGATTTAAAACTTTTGGTTTTGCTGGAGGACGAGCTGATGTTTGGGAACCTGAAGATGCCATTTATTGGGGTTCTGAAACTACTTGGCTTGGTGGAGACGAACGTTACAAAGACGGTTCTGAAGGTGTGCCGAAAGATCATGGAGTTGTTTCATCTGATGATGATGCAGATGGTCAAATTCACACTAGAAATTTAGAAAAACCTCTTGCAGCTGTACAAATGGGACTTATATATGTAAATCCTGAAGGGCCTGATGGCAATCCTGATCCCATAGCTGCTGCCAAAGATATAAGAGATACTTTTGGGCGAATGGCGATGAACGATGAAGAGACGGTAGCATTGATTGCTGGTGGACATACATTTGGTAAAACACATGGAGCTGGACCATCCGATCATGTAGGTAAAGAGCCCGAAGCAGCTGGTTTAGAGTTGCAGGGTCTTGGATGGAAAAGCAGTTTTGGTTCAGGAAAAGGAGCTGATACAATTACAAGCGGATTGGAAGTAACATGGACAAAAACGCCAACGCAGTGGAGTAATAACTTTTTCGAAAACTTATTTGGTTTTGAATGGGAACTTTCTAAAAGTCCAGCTGGTGCCCACCAATGGATTGCTAAAAATGCCGAAGCAATTATTCCTGATGCCTTTGACAGTTCTAAAAAGCATTTGCCAACAATGCTTACAACAGATTTATCATTACGATTAGATCCTGCTTATGAGAAAATATCACGCCGTTTTCTTGAAAATCCAGACGAATTTGCTGATGCTTTTGCTCGTGCATGGTTTAAGTTAACACATCGTGATATGGGGCCACGCTCCCGTTATCTTGGAAACGATGTTCCTCAAGAAGAATTGTTGTGGCAGGATCCTATTCCAGAAGTAAGCCATCCACTAATTGATGAAAACGATATTGTACAATTAAAAGAAAAAATAATAAATGCAGGTTTAACTACTTCGCAGTTAGTTGGAACAGCATGGGCTTCAGCGTCAACGTTTAGAGGATCGGATAAACGTGGAGGAGCAAACGGTGCTCGTATAAGACTGGCACCACAAAAAGACTGGAAGGTCAACAATCCTACTGTACTAAAACAGGTTTTGGATAAACTTGAAAGTATTCAGGCAGAATTTAACAGTTTGCAGCCAAGCGGAAAAAAAGTTTCTCTGGCTGATTTAATTGTTTTGGCAGGTAATGCTGGGGTTGAGAAAGCGGCAAAAGAAGCAGGATTTTCAGTAACTGTTCCTTTTTTGCCAGGTCGTACGGATGCAGCTGCAGAGCAGACTGATGTTGAATCTTTCGGGTATCTGGAACCTAAAGCAGATGGTTTCCGTAATTACCGCGGTACAAAATCGGTTGTGTCTACGGAAGAACTTCTTATTGATAAAGCAAATTTATTGACATTAACAGCACCAGAATTAACCGTACTTTTAGGCGGATTGCGTGTGCTTGATATTAATTCTGATGGATCAAAGAATGGCGTTTTTACCCATCGCCCAGGTCAGCTTACTAATGATTTCTTTGTAAATCTTCTGGATATGAATACCAAATGGCAGGCATTGTCTGATGATAAAGAACTGTATGCTGGGAATGATTATAATACAGGACAGCCCAAGTGGATAGGAACAAGAGCCGATCTTGTTTTTGGATCAAATGCAGAATTAAGAGCTATAGCGGAAGTATATGCTAGCAGTGATGCAAATGAAAAATTTATAAATGATTTTGTTTCCGCATGGGATAAAGTGATGAATTTAGATCGTTTCGACTTGGTCTAAAGACTTAGTTTTTCAAATATTATATAACCGCAAGGATCGCAAAGTATTACGCAAAGCTTTGCGGTCTTTGCGTTTTTTCTATTCGTGTTCTTTGCGGTTAAATTATTTAAATCACGAATTTAAACTGGAATTTTTTCAATCAAAATTTCATTCTCCTCTTTGTCAAAATAAGTACAGGTCATCTCTATGATATCCACACGCCATTTTGCAATGCCATATTGACCAGCATGATTGCAAAAGGTTAAATAATCGGTTTGGCCATCTTGATGCATCACCAGAAATTCGATAAATCGTTCTTTATTGGCAATGGGAGCTATGGTAATTGCATCATATTTTTCGTCAGAAGTAACATTGTAATTATTTACCCCGTAATAAGCAACATGACCATCATTTACGAAAGTATCATATCCTTTTACGCCCAAAATGATTAAATCTTGTATGTAATTTGGAAAATCAGCTCCGCTTTTTACTTTAGAATGCGCTTCTTTTATTTGTTCTATTGTAAACATATTGATAGATTTAGAATTAATTATAAAGCTATAAAATCTTCGCTTTTTGGAAAAACATTTAACGCATCTGCAACAATCTGAGGTGTTGGAGAGGCAAGTTTTCGTAATTTAGTATCCATCCAGGCTCCGTCTACCGTGATGGTTGCGCACAATGTATCGTCTTTATAAAACTGATGAATAATTGACCATCGGGATGCATCGGCTTTCATTTTCGACATTTTAGTCTGCATGACAATAATATCGGATAGATTGATTTCTCTTCTAAACACACATTCTTCCCTGAATAATATGGGACCAATATGTTCCTTTTGCATAACTCTCAATGTTATTCCCAATTGCTCAAGCAGTTCCACTCGATGCTGTGCACCAAAATCATAATAGGCACTATGGCGCAAGTGAAAATTAGGATCTAAATCAGACCAGCGAAAAGATAGTTGTTTGCTGAATGTAGCCATAGCTGTAGATATTTTTATGTATTTTTTGGCTAAGATAGTGAGGATTTTCTATCTGTCTGTATAACTTTTTGCCAAAATTATTATTTAAAAAAAGCAAGGTTTGTGCTGGAATTATGATGATTTGATTTTTAAATTCCTATCTTACATTCTAAATCGATAATAATTAAATTCAGTATTTTGAATCTACAGCACAAACATAATTTGGAGGAGTATAGCCAGTTTATTTTTTGCCTAGAGGGCGTTCCTGATGTTGAGGTAATTACTGTTACATCGGTAGTCAAAAATCTGGAACAACTGGCTCTTGAGCAAGGTATTGCAAGCATTTATAAAACCTGTGATACTATCGAAGGATTGGAAGAAAGCTTAAATACTTTGCTGTATGACGACCACAGCTTCAAGGATTACGAAATTATTTATCTGGTTATGCAAGGCAGAAGAAATACAATCTGTCTCCATGATTATTACTATAGTTTCGAAGAAATTGCCGAAATATTTGAGGGAAAAATGAAAGGTAAAATTTTGCATTTTGCCAATACCAAAGTACTCGACTTAAAGGAGGAAGAGGCGCAATATTTTCTGGATATCACTGGCGCTGCAGCTGTTTCGGGTTATGGAGTGGCTCACAAGAATATTGATAGTAATTTATTGGATAAGGCTTTTTTCTGTTTGTGCCAGGAAATGGACGATGTAGTGGATATTGTCGAAGAATTGCATCAAAAACATTATGCACTCTGTAAATTGCTTGATTTCAGATTGTATTACTAACTGATTAATTTAACTGTGATAGTTCATTTTTTTGCGTATTTCTTCCCTTTTATAAACTAAGTCTAATATGTGTTATTAAACGTATAAGTCATATAAGTTTTTAATATGAATAAATTGAGTAAAATCAAAAGCGCGTTTAAGTAAAGTTATTTGAGTTAACAAAAGAGCAGGTTTACCTTATATTGACTATCAAAAGTCTTATTTACCAGACTTTTTTTAAAAACTTATATGACTTATATGTTGAAAAAAATATTGATTTAAATTTTGAATTCAGCCAGTTTCTGGACGATTTCCTCTCTTTGATACCAGTCATTATAAACTAAGTCTAATGTACTGACTTTTGAAGTTCCAAAATCATGATTCCTGTATTTTTCGATACAATTTATGAAACGGCTTACATCATTTAGTTTTTCTCTGAATCGGAGAACTGTTATATGTGCGGCAATTATGGGATATCTTTTGTCAATGCTTTTTTGCAGGCTGGATTTTCTAAAATTAGTTCTAAGATTTTCCCTGATTTGATTCAAGGTTTCTGTTTTTGGAAATCCCTGAACCATTATCGCCGATTCGGAAGCGGTGACGCCCTCGAAATCAATTTCGAATTCATTGATAGATTCTAGGCTTTTGCTTATGATTGCAGCATATTCGCTAACTGTGATATTATTTAGATTAAATCCTTCGTAACAGGAAATGATGGAAAGCGTGGTGATATGCAGATCTGGGTTTGAATAGTAATATTGCTGAGGTTCGATTTCTTTTAATTCATTGAGGAAATTCTGAATTTTCTTTTGGGTTTCAATTTCTGGTTTGATGACCAATGTCATTCCGAATCTTTTATCCAACGGATTATCTATATTTAGATCAATTGCATATTCATTGTTTAGAATTTTTTGAGAAGATTCATTATATAAATCGAGGTAGAGTTTATGTAGGTTTTTGTTGTGCATGGAAAGTGCTGGCTTTAATTGCTGTAATTCTTTTATGTCAGTTTTTAGCTGATATGTCTACTTAAGGTTTGGGACTAAAATGCCTTATTTTCGGATTTGCCTAAACATCCCAAATACAAGACCATTTTTAAATTAAGCCAATTGCCTAAATCTATTGTAGCAAGTGTTAACTGTTGTTTTTTTATCCGAAGTTAACTCTCAAAGTATTTTCGGTTCTGACTATGTTACCTTTATATTTCCCTGGACTCCAATGATTATAATCTTCTTTTAAAGTTTTTAAAGCTGTAGTAATTAATTCTTTTTTGAATTTTTCATCGACAGCATCATTTACCCAATTAGAAACACCTAAATTACTTATAGTCCCGTTTTTTTCTATTATAAAAGTTATGTCTGCAAACAAAGATTTATAACTATCAATTTTAACAGGTAGATTTACTTTTATTGTTGTGTAATAATCACCTTCGATGTAAACTTTTCGATTTATTATTTTTGGTTTTTCTTTATCTTGTAAATCGTAAATACTTACAATTTTATTGTTTTCGATGATGTTTTTGATAAAAATACTTTCAGCTTCTTTTTCAATTTCCGAAAAATAATTCTCACCATATTGTTCTTTCATTTTTAAACTAATGAAACCACTATAACATCCTTGAGTTTGTCCATCATAAACTACACATCCAATATCTTCTATAACTTGCTTAATTTTCCGTTTTTTTAATACTTCGTCAATTTCTGTTTCGAATGGTTTGGAACTACAACCAAAACAAATAGTTTTAATAAACAATTTTTGATATTTATTGATATCTCTTTTAGCTCTTTCAATATCATTAATACAAAGTGTATCAGTTTTTGGAGGGTTTATTAAATACTTAGGGTTACTATTATTAAAAATGATTGTTTTAGTTTCAGTTTTTTTTACGTCCACTTTATTATTCGAGTTTTTTTTACAACTAATTGCAAAAAATAAAATAACTAAAAATATTCCGTAGTGTATCTTCATAAAATAACAGTTAACTTCTAAATATAAGCTATAAAAATTACTCATATACCCCAAATAGAAGATAAACAAGAGCATTTAATTGCATATTATATTTCTGTGAAAATAATAAAAATAGCTTTACAAATACTGGGGTGAGTCAATTATTTCCAGTTTTTTTATTTACGAAAATTGGTGACAACTTGCAGTAAAATCTGTTTTTCGGCCTCCAGCAGTTTTATTTTTTCTTTCAAAGTTTCAATCTCGCTGGATGCTATTTAATAATAAAGGAATGGTTGTACGATGATATTTATATAGCTATTCATTATTAAATGTAAAGCCATATCATAATAAATAATAAGTTTTACAATAATAAATATATAGTAATGCTATAGTAAATGTATGCTACTGCTTGTTAAAAATAGATGTGTTTTATATATAAAAATTTTAACCGATTAAAATTGCTTTAAATCATTTTTTGTGATGCCTATATGTACATTTGGAAACAGCATTTGTGCCAAACCGAGTAAGTTATTGACAGCAGAGGTTTAAGAGGCTGAAATAAAATAAGCATCAAATGCCCCATAATTTTATAAGAGTCTTTTTTTTATACTCATTTCAAGATGTATATTTGTTTCAGAAAAATGTAATTTCGCATACAGAAATCAGCGAAAAAAAATAATATAATGAGTGAAAAGTTTACTGTTGGCAGTTTGTACGCAGGTATTGGCGGTATATGCCTGGGTTTTAGGAATTCTGGTTTTGATATAAAATGGGCCAATGAATTTGATAAAAATGCCTGCATCACTTATCGAAATAATTTTGAGCATCAGCTTATCGAGGGCGATGTTTTACAGCTGGATATTGATGCCATTCCCAGAATTGATATTCTCACTGCCGGATTTCCCTGCCAGCCATTTTCGGTTGCAGGATACCGCAAAGGATTTAATGATAATCGCGGAAACCACTTTTTCCGGATACTCGATTTTGTAGATACGATGAGACCAAAAGCAGTTTTTCTCGAAAACGTAAAAAACCTTTATACTCACGATAACGGCAAAACAATGAAAGTAATCGAGCAATCCTTAAGAGATAGGAATTATTCGTTTCAAGCCAAGGTTCTCAATACCAAAGATTACGGAAATATTCCTCACAATAGGGAACGGATCTTCATTGTGGCTTTTGATAAAGATGAATATCCCGATGCCGAAAATACTTTTGAATTTCCCCAGAAAGAAGAACTGACAAAGACCATAAAAGAGGTTATCAGTAAAGAAAAAGTTGATGATAATTTTTACTATGGTGAGGATAGGTATATGTATAATATGCTTCAGGAAACCATGACCTCCGATGAAACCGTGTACCAATTCAGGCGCCAGTATGTACGGGAAAACAAATCGAATGTCTGTCCAACCCTGACTGCAAACATGGGAACCGGCGGGCATAACGTACCGCTTATTAAGACTAAGTTTGGTTTCAGGAAACTGACTCCAAGAGAATGTCTACGTTTTCAGGGATTTCCGGATACTTTCAAGATCCCGGCAAAAAGTGCCAATTCGAGTATTTATAAACAAGCAGGGAATTCTGTGAGTGTTCCCGTGATTCAGGCTGTTTCAAAGAATATCTTAAAGGTCTTGAAGGGTAATAATGAATAGATTATTTATTGGTTTCCAAATAGCCTAAATTTTGGGTTTTAGGAAAAAGTACTTTACTTCTAAAATTTACCCACAGAATTAAAAGATTCACAAAGATTAATCAGTGTTAATTTTTTAATCTGTGGGCAATTAAAAAGATATAATCTTTGCGGCTATCTGAATTGCGTTCAGGCTTTGAGCTTCAATTCCTGAACTAAATCTTTTATGCATTTCATATCACCGCTTTGAATGTAGTAGTTGCTGGCGTCCATTTTTGTATACTGGTTCAGCATTGCATTTTGGGGCAGCATATAATTATCTGCTATAGTTTTTATTACATCGGTATTGGTGCAGTAGCCTGCAATGTCAAAATTCCAAGTCTTGGCAAGAAGTATATCAACAATGGTTTTTCGGGAAATTTCATTGCTGTAGAATATGTTTCCAGCTTTAAAAAGTTTTTTAATGTCGGGTTCAATTCTAACCAGAATAAAATAATCATAGGAAACAGAAGAGCCATTATCAAGCAGTATATTTGGGATATATTGTGCCTCTGTATTCCAGTCCTTTGTTTCAAGCAGCAGCAGATTCGATTGTGAGCCCGCCGATTTTACATTGATTTTTTTTCCCCGAATCTCTAAATCCGAATCATCCCAGACTCCTTCTTTATAAATGCCTAAATCAGGTTCTTTAATTTCCAGGCCTTCCGATTTAAAATAGTTATACAATACTATTTCAGCTAATTTTCCCTGAAATGTGTTGCAGAATTTTTCACCTCCCTTGCGTTCATGCTGTCCGCCAGTCCGGCAGTTTCTATGGTGTCCTGTACCAAAACACATTTCATAAGCAAAATCCAGAGCAATTTGAATAGCTTCACTTGAAATGGGAGTTCCAGCAAAGGTTTTTTTGCAGCTTACATAATAATTACTGGAGCCTTCTATGTTTTCTAGCTTCATGAAATGGGCAGTTAACTTCTATCGGGTTTGAATTTCTGTTATTAATATATTATTTAATTTCTATGGCTAATTGCCTTCCTTCTTCAAAAGCCTTTTTATCCATTCCAGAACCTGCCAGAGCGCCAATACCCATGCCAATTGGCAGTCCAATAGCGAGCAATCCTAAATTGCCAATACTTATTCCGAAAGAAACTCCAAGCGGAATGCCAAATACCGACATTCCAAGTGCCAGCCACAGTTTTGTATAATATTTTTGAGGTACAATTTTGAGTTCTTTTTCGACCAGTTTTATGATTTTGGACTGTTTTTGCTTAACTAGTTTTCCAAAATCAGTATCGTTTATTGTGGCTGAATTTAACGCTTCAATATCTTCATTAATGGATTGAGCAATGTTGGCAGGAATTTGCTTTTTTCTTAGTTCTGTCAACAGTTCATCCAGCTGATTGCAGGCTTGGCCAGCTTTAATATTCTCTGAAATTTCATTTCTTTCTTTTAGTTCAATAATGTTCATAAAAAATTGCTTTATAGTTGTTTAATAGAAAATATTATTTGATAATGACGAATTGTTTTCTTTTTATGACTGGATTCGATTTATAAAAATAGTAAAAAATAATTTACATTTTAAAAGCATTCAGATTGCTCCATATTAATTTGATTTTTTGAAGTAAAAATCGAGCTTGCTTATCCTGATCGCTTATTATTTTTTTCGAAAAAATGATGAGTTCTTTGTTAGAAAACTCCATAGCAGATTATAGAACTGAAAAGTATCCTTATAAAAAACTGAAAGAGAGGCTTCAGACAGCATTCAAAACAGCATTTGCTTGTTTTTAACTCAAATTCGACCTAACTTAGCATGTTCTTTTTATTCAGATCAAAAAAATATTTTATTACAATTATTTCCTCATTATTCTAAGATATTTATAATTTTGCTTTATAATTGTAGTTTTTACACTTTAAAAAATAAACTTAAAAAACCACTTCTCTTGAAGAACAATATATTATATTTTATACTGCTGACAGCCTTTTCTTTAACCAGTTATTCGCAAGAGTACTCGGTTAAATTTCTTGACATATCGAATGGCTTGTCTAATAATTCTATAACTGCAATTTATCAGGACAGTGATGGTTTCATGTGGTTTGGAACCTATGATGGGTTAAACCGTTATGACGGATATAACTTTAAAGTCTATCGCAATAAGATTAATGATAAAAATTCATTGTCTTTCAATACAATTTACAATATAGAAGGTGATTCTAAAAAGAATATATGGGTTGGCGGTGCAAATGGAGCATGTGTTTTTGACAAAAAAGAGTCTATTTTTCATCCTTTAGTCTTTGTTTCAAAGAATAATAATTCCCAGATTGTAAAGGATGTTATTCATCAGATTAGGTCTGTATCAGATCAGCAGGTATTAGTTGCCTCGCAGAATTTTGGAGTGCTGCTGTACGAAAACGGTTCTTTTAAGGGAACGATTATAGGTCTCGAAAAATTCAATAAAAAAAATCAATATGCATACAATGCAACAGTTCTTGAGAATGATCCTAAGAACAACCGTTGCTGGGTCTATGTAAGGAATGTGGGTATTTGCCAGTACGTTTACAGTACAAAAAAAGTAAAAGTTGTATATCCGCTATCCATGGATGTAAAATGCATGAAGCTTTCTGAGGATGCAACTCTTTGGCTAGGGACAGATGAGGGGTTATACGCTTTTAAAACTAATTCTAATTCCATATCCAGCAATTATCTTCCTGTAAATTGCACCGTGACAGATATATGTATCAATAAGAATAAGGAAATTTTGTTTACTACTGATGGCTGTGGTGTCTATAAAGTAATCGCTGGAACCCAAAAAGCTATCCAGTATGACATGGCCAAAGGCAAGCAGTTTGTAAAAAGCAATTCGATATGGAGCCTGCACCAGGATATTTCGGGGAATATTTGGATTGGGACTTTGCGCGGCGGTATAAGCATGATAAGCAACAGCCCCAAATATTTTAAAAATATAAGGGACAATAACGACAACGATCCTGCCAAAAATTTCATCCTCTCGTTTTGTGAAGACGAAAAAAAGAATCTGTGGATAGGAACAGATGGGGCTGGATTAAAATACTGGAACAAAAAAAACAACAGTTATACTCTTTATAATACTTCGGCGGCGGCTCCTCATAAAATCAGCAGCAATTTTATTACGGGTATAATAAAAGACAATAATAATGAAATCTGGGTTTCTACATGGGCAGGTGGCGTAAACCGTATTAATCCTGTAACCAATAGTGTTACTCATTTTTCATGTTACAATCCATTTACAAAACAGATTGAGAAAAATATCTGGTTTGTTTACAAGGATTCTAAAGGAGATATTTGGGCCAGTGCGACTAATGAAGGTTCTTTATATTTATTTGACAGAGCCAAAAACAGTTTTATGCTTTTTAATAAAACTATTGATAATCTGCAGTGTCTTATTGAGGCAAGTGATGGTAAATTCTGGGGATGTAACTATACTTCTTTATTAGCTATCGACAAAAGGCTGCGTACATATAAAAAAATCCTGATTGGGAATCCCATAAGATGCATTCATGAAGACAAGGACAAAAATCTTTGGCTGGGCACGCAGGAGGGTGGATTATTGTTGTTTGACCGCAAAACAGATAAATTCAAAAGACTTACTACAGATGATGGCCTGCCGTCTAATACCATCTTGAGACTGCTCGAGGATAAGGACGGAAATCTATGGATGAGCACCTATAACGGTATCTGCCGATTTGATAAAAAGAGCAAAACATTCAGGAATTTTTCGGTAAATGATGGACTGCAGAGCAATCAGTTCAGTTTCAATGCTGGATTAAAATTGTCTACAGGAGAATTTCTTTTTGGAGGAATAAATGGTTTTAATTCTTTCTTTCCAGAAGATATAAAAGAGTTTAATCAGAAGCATAATTTACTTTTGACCGATTTTTATCTGAACAATGAACCAATTGAAAAAAGTAAAAACGAATTTATTTCAGAATGGAACTCAGGCCGGATTAAGGAAGTGAATCTCCCTTATGACCAGACAGCCTTATCAATAGAATTTGTGGCATTGGATTATAATAATGCCGATAAAATTAATTATGCTTACTACCTGGAGGGCTGGGATAACCGCTGGAATTATGTGGGTCAGGCCCGAAAAGCAAATTATGCAAGATTAGCAGAAGGTACTTATGTTTTTAAAGTAAAGACAACAAATTTCAGAGGGGGATGGAACAAAGAGGAAAGCCTTGTAACGGTTATTGTTTCACCGCCCTGGTATCGAACCTGGTGGGCTTACAGCTTTTATATTCTGGCTGGAGCGGGAATTATTTATGGATACATCCGCTATAATAAAAACAAGGAAAAATTAAAGTACAAGGTAAAAATAGCCGAATTAGAAAGCGCAAAGGAAAAGGAAATCGCCGAAAAGCAGTCGTCAATGTTTACGTATATTTCTCATGAGTTCCGTACGCCTTTGTCATTGATTATAAATCCATTGAAAAAAGCTATTCAAAAAGGCAATGCCGAGAACAGTGATTCTGTAGGGGATTTGATAATTGCACATCGAAATTCCAAAAGGCTTTTGAGTCTGGTAGATCAGCTTTTGCTTTTTCGCAAGGCCGAAAATGATGCCGATGAACTTAAGATGTCGGTCATAAATGTAAATAATCTGTGCTACGAAATTTATCAGTGTTTTGTAAATCAGGCAAAAGACAAAAATATAGATTATACGTTTCAGATACCTGAAAACAATATTGAGGTAATAGGCGATTACGAAAAAATAGAAATATCGCTGTTTAACCTGATTTCCAATGCTTTTAAATTTACTCCAGCTGGGGGCGAAATCAGTCTTCATTTGTCTGAAACTGAAAATACTGTCAGCATAGAAGTTGCAGACAGCGGGACAGGAATTGCTGCAGAGGATCTGGAAACTATTTTTGAGAAATTTAAAAGAGTGAATTCTAAAGTGCCGGTAGGAGGCAGTTCCGGTTTTGGAATTGGACTTTTTATAGTAAGGTATTTTGTCGAAAAACACAAAGGCACAGTGACCTGCAGTAGTGAAATAGGGAAAGGAAGCTCGTTTAAACTGACTTTATTGAAAGGCCAAGACCATTTTGAAGATTTGCATTTAAGTATTGTTGCTCCCAAATTAAGCCCCTTGGTAGAGGAGCTGATGGCCGATGATATTGAAGAAATTGTTGAGGTTTCTGCCCAGTCAATTCCAGATAATGAACTGCACAAAATGATGCTTACTGAAAAACGTACGCTTTTAATAGTAGATGATAATACTGATATCAGGAATTATCTGGTTCGGTTATTTTCAGATACTCATATCATTTATAGTGCCGATAACGGAGAAGAAGGTTTAAAACTGACCAAAAAACACATGCCAGATCTGGTTATCAGCGATATTGCTATGGATATCATGGATGGTCTTGAATTGTGCCGTAAAATTAAGGAAAACAGCAGCCTTTCCCATATTCCAGTGATATTGCTGACAGCATCCAAAAACCCGGAAACACACTTGCAGGGAATAAGTGATGGAGCAGATGATTATATTACCAAACCCTTTGATGATGATCTGCTGGTTGCTCGTGTCGAATCGTTATTGAAAAGCCGAAGCAATCTGAGGTCTTATTTTCTAGACAGTATTACTTTAAAGGAAAACACACAAAAAGTCCCCGCTGAATATCAGGAGATTTTAAAGAAATGTATATCGATTATCGAGGCCAATATTCACAAACGTGATTATACCATTAAAAACTTTGCTGCCGAGATGGGTATGAGCCACAGGACTCTTTATACCAAAATTAAAATCATTTCCGGGCAGACGCTTAATGCCTTTATACGTTCCATCCGGATAAGAAGAGCAGCGATGTTAATGCTTACCGAAAACATGAATATTGCTCAGGCAAGTGTTGAGGTTGGTTTTGAAGACCCAAAGTATTTCAGGCAGCAGTTTGTTAAACTCTTTGGAATGACACCGTCAGAATATATCAAGAAGTATAAAAGTTCGTTCAATTCCGATCTGAATGTGATAAAATAAAAATGAAGGCTACACTTGGCTTTTGTATCTAAGGCGGTATTCCCTTGGTGATATTTCCATTACCTGCCTGAACGATTTTGAAAAGTGAAACGGGTCGTAATAGCCCAATTGATAAGCGATTTCTTTTATTTTCAAATTACTGAACTGCAAAAGCGAGCAGGAATTCTGGACTTTCAGCTGATTGTAATAATCCATTGGGGTAAATGATGTTTTTTCTAAAAATAATGCTCCAAAATAAGAACTGGAATAACCTGCGTGCTGTGCGATATCATGAAGTGTTATTTTGTTTGTCAGGTTATTTTTCATGAAGATGATACTCATTGGTATTACATCTAAAACTTCTGTGTCAGCCGTTTTTATTTTTAAAAACTGATCCGTATACTTTATGCTGGCAAGAAAATGCTGGAGGCAGATACTGGAATATTCGAGATTATCAGGACTGAAACCCATTTCCAGATTCTGGTAGATTTCTTCGAATAAGTGTAATCTGTCTGCTGAACGGCTGTCGTTCAGGCTGAGGACTTTTCCGGAAACAGCTGTATATAATGTGTCTGAAGTTCCTTTAAAATGAAGCCAGTAAATACTCCAAGGCTTTGATATTTCGGCTTCATAGCTGTGTGCTTTGTGTGCCGGAATTATAAAAGCCTGATCTTTAGTAAGCGAAAACTGTTCATTTTCAAAAGTTATAAACCCTTTGCCGCTTTCACAATAAATAAGAATGTTTTCAAGAGCGCCTTTTGACCGTTTCCTGAAATGATATTTTGCATTGGGATAATAGCCAATGTGGGTAATAAAAGCACTTTTTGTCAGTTCATTTTCAGATTGAAAATGCCGTACGCTGTACGGGACAACTATTGCTCTTTCGCCTTTAAATCCATCTGCTATCTGATCCATGATGCGGTTATTTATTAATTTTTAAAAGAAAAATTTCAGGGTTATTAAAAACCAAATTTATGAAATAATACAATTTAATGTAAAACCATGGTAATATACATATTCTATTGTAAAGTTACTTTAAAATGGCTAATTCGGTACTGCTGAATTTTTTTAGTCAGATATTTTATCTGTTGTTAACTGCGAATTCATTAAATTTTAACTCAAATAAATACAGCAGTAATAAAAAAAACGTTTTTTTATTTTTAGAATAACAAACTTAGCTTTAAAATCTATGTTTTATACATGTTTTACATAAATATTACATTTTTGCAAGTATAATATGTGACGACATTTGTAAAGTTAAATTATTTAAAGAAAATAAAATTTATGAAAAAGTATAATTCTTCCTATCTGCTTTTCATCGCATTAGTTTCGGCTATGGGCGGATTGCTGTTTGGGTATGATTGGGTAGTGATTGGCGGTGCAAAGCCATTTTATGAAGTTTTTTTTAATATCACCAATTCTCCGTCGATGCAGGGATGGGTAATGGGCAGTGCTATTTTGGGCTGTCTTCTGGGAGTTATGATTTCGGGCAGTCTGTCTGATAAATACGGCAGAAAACCGCTGATGATTGTAGCTTCAATCTTTTTTACGCTTGCTGCTGTCGGCACCGGAATGATCGATACGATTGAATGGTTTATTATCTGGAGAGTTGTTGGCGGTATCGGCATCGGAATTGCTTCGAATCTTTCACCGATGTATATAGCCGAAATCGCTCCGAGTGAATCCAGAGGAAAATTTGTATCAATAAATCAATTGACGGTTGTGATAGGAATATTGGCAGCGCAGATTGTAAACTGGTTAATTGCCGATCCAATTATAGATGGACAGGATATTTTAAGCTCCTGGAATGGCCAGTGGGGATGGAGATACATGTTCTGGGCGGGAGCGGTTCCATCTGTGGCCTTTTTTGTTTTGATACTAATTATACCCGAAAGTCCAAGATGGCTTGCGAGTCAGCGAAAATATGATAAAGCGGCATCTATTTTTACCAAAATTGGCGGGCTTGCTTTTGCAAAAGAACAAATTGAAGAATTGAAATCAAGTGCCGGAGACGTCAAAGAAGAAGCTAATTATAAAATGCTTTTTGAAGGCAAAATGCCAAAGATTCTTTTGTTAGGAATTGTGATTGCAGTTTTTCAGCAGTGGTGCGGTATTAACGTGATTTTCAATTATGCACAGGAAATATTTTCAGCTGCCGGTTATGGCGTTTCGGATATCTTGTTCAATATCGTAATTACTGGCGTAACGAATGTAATCTTCACATTCGCAGGAATGTATTTCGTAGACAGATGGGGAAGAAGAACGCTCATGCTCATCGGCTCAATTGGATTGTTTTTCATCTACGCGGCACTTGGCGCCTGCTATTATTTTGAAATAACAGGACTTGCAGTTTTAGGACTTGTTATTGCAGCGATTTCCTGCTATGCCATGACATTGGCACCTATTACCTGGGTCGTTTTATCTGAAATATTCCCGACAAAAATACGGGCTATGGCGATGGCGGTTTCGACTTTTGCTCTTTGGACAGCCTGTTTCGTACTTACTTATACTTTTCCGATACTAAACAGCAGTCTCGGATCATACGGAACCTTCTGGCTATACGGTGTAATCTGCCTGTTGGGATTTGTTTTCCTTCGCATTTCGCTGCCGGAAACCAAAGGAAAGTCTTTAGAGGAAATAGAAAATGAATTGACAAAATAAAAGCATATAATAAAATGGAAAATACAATTGCAGACAATCTGCATGCAGAACAATCAATAAATGAAATGGTTCAGGACGAAAAAATAACAGCTTATTTAATTCAGTCTACTGTTAACGAAGACGGTGTGGTTCGCGTTTGGGAAGAAGATATTTTACTCCCGACCTATCAAATTGGCGAAGAAGAAAAGAATCCTATTTTTCTTGAAAAACGTGTGTATCAGGGAAGTTCTGGAGCTGTTTATCCTTATCCTGTGGTCGAAAAATTATCTGATGAGAAGGTTGATAAATCCTATAACGCGGTATTTTTAGAAAATAAATACATCAAAATAATGATTCTGCCAGAGTTAGGCGGGCGTGTTCACATGGCGTATGACAAAGTAAAACAGCGTCATTTTGTATATTATAATCAGGTGATAAAACCTGCTCTTGTGGGACTTACAGGACCTTGGATTTCCGGCGGAATTGAGTTTAACTGGCCTCAGCACCACCGTCCGAGCACTTTTTTGCCGACAGATTATAATATTGAGGAAAACGAAGACGGAAGCAAAACAATCTGGTGCAATGAAGTAGAAAGAATGTTCAGAACCAAAGGAATGCAGGGATTCACGCTGCATCCTGACAAAGCTTACATTGAAATAAAAGTCAAAATCTACAATCGTACCGCTTTTCCGCAGACATTCCTTTGGTGGGCGAACCCGGCTGTGGTAGTGAATGATGGTTATAAATCGGTTTTTCCTCCCGATGTGAATGCGGTATTTGACCACGGAAAAAGAGATGTTTCCAAGTTTCCGATTGCAACTGGAGAATATTACAAGCAGGATTATTCTGCAGGAGTTGATATTTCAAAATATAAAAACATTCCGGTGCCAACATCGTATATGGCGGTGCAGTCCAAATATAATTTTGTGGGCGGTTACGAAGATAATGTACAGGCTGGATTACTGCATGTGGCAAATCATCATGTGTCTCCAGGGAAAAAACAATGGACGTGGGGTAACGGAGATTTCGGCTTGGCATGGGACAGAAATTTAACTGATAAAGACGGTCCGTATATCGAATTAATGACAGGAGTTTTCACAGATAATCAGCCTGATTTTTCTTGGCTTCAGGCTTATGAGGAAAAGTCGTGGGTGCAGTATTTCATGCCGTATGCCGAAGTGGGTTATGTAAAAAATGCAACCAAAGATGCAATCATCAACATAGAAGCTGAAGGAAACGAAGCGGATCTGATTTTGTATACAACTGGTCTTTATGAAAACTTAAAAGTTGAATTAAAAGACAAGCAAAACACGGTATTGTTTGAAGATGAAATTACGATTTCGCCTGTAAATCCATATAAAAAGAGAGTTTCGATTGGAGAAACAGCATCTGAGGATTTGATTTTTACGGTTTATACTTCAAATGGTAAAATTCTGGTGCAGTATCAGGAAGAAAAAGCAGAAATTAAGCCAGTTCCTGATCCCGCAAAAGCAGCTCTTGATCCGAAAGATATTGCTTCAATGGAACAATTGTACCTGACAGGACTGCATTTGGAACAATACAGACATGCGACTTACAATCCGCTGGATTATTATTTTGAAGCGTTAAGCAGAGATTCAAGAGATGTGAGATGTAATAATGCTGTTGGTTTATTGATGCTGCGCAGAGGTCAATTTGAAAAAGCTGAAACCTATTTCAGAACCGCAGTTGAAGTTTTAACAGAACGAAATCCAAATCCGATTGACGGAGAACCTTTATACAATCTGGGTTATTGCTTGAAACTGCAGGGAAAATTTGAAGACGCTTATAATTCACTTTTCAAATCAACTTGGAATGCAGCGTGGCAGGACGCCGGTTTTTATGCATTGGCACAAATTGACAGCATAAAAGGAGAATGGTCAGAAGCACTGGAAAGAGTGAAGTCGTCATTGATCCGCAATTGGCATAATCACAAAGCGCGCCAGCTGAAAGCTTCTATTTTAAGAAAATTAAACAGAAATCAGGAAGCTTTGGCATGGATCGACGAATCGCTCAAAATTGACCGTTTCAACATGGGATGCCGTTTTGAGAAATACCTGCTGACAAAAGACCAATCGGTATTGGACGAAATGAATACCATCATGCGCCAGTGGTCACACGGTTATATCGAGTATGCTTTGGATTTTGCGGGAGCGGGACTATATGCAGAAGCTTCTCAATTATTGCAGGAATCGATTAATGATGCCGAAGAAGTTTATCCAATGGTGTATTATGCTTTGGGTTATTTTGCTTCAATGGCTGGAAATAAAGACGAAGCTTTAGAATGGTATAAAAAAGCGGCTATAGAGTCGCCAGAAAAGTGTTTTCCAAACCGTATTGAAGAAGTAAATATGCTGCAGGACGCTATTCATTTAAATCCTAAGGATGCAAAAGCGCCTTACTATTTAGGGAACTTTTGGTATGCTTTCCGTCAATATGATGAGGCTGTAAAATGCTGGGAACTGTCATACAGCATAGACGAAAAATTTCCTACCTTGTTAAGAAACCTTGCATTGGCTTATTTCAACAAGACAAATGACAAAGTGAAGGCTCAGGAAATGTTAGAAAAAGCATTTGCATTAGACACATCCGATTCAAGAATTTTTATGGAATTGGATCAGCTGTACAAGAAAATTGGAAAAACGCCTGAATTCCGTTTAGAAGTTTTAAACCAATATCCAAATCTGGTTGAAGAACGTGATGATTTGTGTATTGAACGCATTACACTTTATAATCAGACAGGGAAATACGCCATTGCAAAAGAATTGATTGCACAGCGAAAATTCCATCCTTGGGAAGGCGGTGAAGGAAAAGTAACAGGACAATATACTTTATGCAGAGTAGAATTGGCAAAAATAGCAATAGCAGAAAACCGATTTGCAGATGCTGTACAATTACTGAAAGAAACCGAAGTTTATCCGCATGATTTAGGCGAAGGAAAACTGAAAAATGCAGAAGAAAATGAAGTTTTTTATTATAAAGGATTAGCATACAAAGGACTTGGAGATTTAGAAAATGCGACAGCTAATTTTGTTGAAGCAACTTTGGGGTCATCAGAACCGGTTCAGGCATTTTTCTATAACGATCAGCAGCCGGATAAGATTTTTTATCAGGGATTGGCTTGGCGAGAATTAGGTGACGAAGACAAAGCCCGAAGCCGTTTCAACAAACTGCTGGCTCACGGAGAGAAATATTTATTCGAAAAATCACGAATAGATTATTTCGCGGTTTCACTTCCGGATCTTGCCATTTGGGATGATGATTTGAATGTTAGAAATCAGGTGCATTGTTACTATGTGATGGCTTTAGGTCACAGCGGATTAGGTAATGAAACCGAATCTGAAAAATATTATCAGAAAGTGAAAGAATTGGATATAAACAAGCAAACGTTTCGTAGATAATGATTTGCGAAGGTTTAATTGTAAAACGGAAAACTACTTTAATTATGAAATTCGCTTAATTCTACAAACAGCAGCATTTATCCGAACTCATTGTTAAAACATATAAGTCATTTAAGTTTTAGTTTAAAAGAATCCGTAAAACAATAGTTCATTTAAGTAAGGTAACGTAACCAAAATGAAAAGGTTTGTCTTCTTATATTTACTTTTAACCGGATGATCTGACAACTGACTTTGTTTAGCTTACATGACTTATATGTTTAAGATTAAATGCAGCTTACTTTAGAATATAATTATAAAATGTAATAAAATGAAAATTAAACATATCATAACGTCTGTTCTGTTTTTGCTTTTTCTCTCTTCATGGGATTCAAAAGAGAAAATGGTACTGGATATTGCGGGAGAATGGACCGTACAGCTCGACAGCACCGACAGCGGACTGAAAAACGGCTGGCAGAACATGAGTTTTAAGCAATTGATGAAACTGCCGGGAACTACAGATGATGCGGGTCTTGGAGTTCCTAATAAACTAAAACCAAGTTTAGAGAAACTGCAGATGAGCCATCTAACCCGAAAAAACAGTTATCTGGGAGCGGCTTGGTACACTCGTGAGATTACAGTGCCAAATAATTGGAAAGGGAAAGAATTTATTCTAAAACTGGAGCGCGTTATCTGGAAAACCAATGTCTGGATTGATGGAAATGAACTTCCAGCAGAACAAAATAGTCTGATAGCACCGCATTATTTTGACCTTACCAAATATCTTACCGCCGGAAAAATACACCGCATCACAATTCGTGTGGACAACCGCAAACTGTTTGACATCAGCGTAGATAATATGGCGCATTCTTATACCAATGAAACGCAGATTATCTGGAACGGAATTATCGGCAGAATAGAAATTGAAGCTTTTGATGCTGTCCGAATTGCGAATCTTCAGGTAAAATCGGAAGTCAGTACAGGAATTGCTAAGGTAAAAGTGACGCTTGACAACAGTGCAAAAAATACAAAAGGAATTCTGAGTATTACTGCTGTAAATAAAAAGACTAAGATTGCTGTTGAAGCACTTCAAAAGGAAATTCAGATAAAAACGGGAGAATCAATTGTTGAGACCGATTATAATATGGGGAAAGACATAAAGCTCTGGAGCGAATTTTCACCTGAGTTATATGAATTGAAAGCCGAATTAAAAGCCGGAAAAAATGAATCGAATGCTTCAGTTGATTTTGGTATGAGAAGTTTTTCCAGAAAAGGTTCTGTTTTGACTAATAATAATGAGCCGGTATTTTTGAGAGGAACATTGGAGTGTGATATTTTTCCGCTGACAGGGCATCCGCCAATGGATAAAGAAGGCTGGAGAAAAGTTTTTGGCACTGCGAGAAACTGGGGATTGAATCACCTGCGTTTTCACTCTTGGTGTCCGCCACAGGCTGCGTTTGAAGTTGCCGACGAAATGGGTTTTTATCTGCAGGTGGAACTGCCGGTTTGGAGTCTTAAAATTGGTCAGGATCAAAAAGCTACCGATTTTCTATACGCCGAAGCACAGCGCATGATTAATGAATACGGCAATCATCCTTCATTTTGTATGTGGTCGATGGGGAATGAACTGCAGGGCGATATGACTGTTTTGACCAAATTGATGAACAGTTTAAGAGCCAAAGATGACAGACATCTTTATACCACGACTTCGTTTACTTTTGAAAAAGGACATGGCGACTGGCCAGAACCCGAAGATGATTTCTTTATTACACAATGGACAAAGAAAGGATGGGTTCGAGGGCAAGGTGTTTTTAACAGTGAATCCCCAACTTTCAACAAAGATTATGCTGCTTCTGTTGAAGGAATGACGGTGCCATTGGTTACGCACGAAATTGGTCAGTATGCGGTTTATCCTAAAATTGATGAAATTTCTAAATACACAGGAGTCTTGGAACCCATCAATTTTAAATCGGTTAAGGAAGATTTAGAGCGTAAAGGTTTAATCAGCAAAGCTGCAGATTATACTAAAGCGTCGGGTAAATTAGCCGTTATTTTGTACAAAGAAGAAATCGAAAGAGCGTTGAAAACTGCAGGGATAAGCGGTTTTCAATTATTGGATCTGCATGATTTTCCGGGACAGGGAACTGCATTGGTAGGTCTTTTGGATGCTTTCTGGGACAGTAAGGGATTAATTTCACCAGAGGAGTTCAGGCAGTTTTCGGCTCCGGTAGTACCATTGCTGCGTTTTGCTAAAGCAACGTATACAAACGATGAATCTTTTACTGCTTCTTTGGATATCAGTAATTATTCGGATGCAGTTTTAAAAGATCAGGAAATTGAATGGAGCATTAACGACGGCAATATTGTAGTTGCTTCCGGCAGCACAAAATCTGCAGTTTCTATTGGTTACAATCATAAAATATTGGATATAAATGAGAGCCTTCAAAAAATAACGAAAGCTGCCAAATTAACAGTGACTGTAAATCTGAAAGGAACAAATTATAAAAACCAATGGAATATCTGGGTGTATCCGCAGCAGCAGTCTGTAGATTACGGAAAAGTAGTTTACACCAGAAGTCTTGATGAAGCGTACAAACTGCTGAAAAAAGGTAAAAAAGTACTGCTGAATCCAGATTGGAAAAAGATCAAAGGAATAGAAGGAAAATTTGTTCCTGTATTCTGGAGTCCGGTGCATTTTCCGAAACAGGCTGGAACGATGGGAGTATTGTGTAATCCTTCGCATAAAGCTTTGGCCGATTTCCCGACAGATATGAATACCGACTGGCAGTGGTGGGATTTGAATGTAAATTCGACAACGCTCATTACAGACGGAATAGAAGGAGGAAATCCAATTGTTGAAATGGTCGATAATTTTGCCAATAACCGAAAACTGGCATCGCTCTTTGAAGGAAGCATCGGATCTGGAAAACTGGTAATCGCATCTTTTGATTTAACCACCGATTTGGATAAATGCCCAGTCGCAAAACAAATGCTGATTTCAATCTTAAAATATATGAACAGCGAATCATTTAATCCTGCACCCATAAAAAATCCTGAAATTATAAAATCAGTTTTGACAGAGCAGAAGGAGAAAGGCAAGGAGGACGCGAAGAGTATTTATTAGAAAAATAATTAAAGTTAAAGCAGATCTATTTTTAAAAGATTATGATTTTTTAAGAATAGATCTGCTTTGAATACATGATAAGCTTTAAAAGGCCAGGAAAGCTTTGAGATGTTGTTTTTGACTGCAATTTTATGCAGGGAAAAGGAAATCATTAAAATTTCAATCTTTTTAGATTTAAAAATAAAGTAAGGTAATAATTGTATTTTGTTTAAAAATCTGTAAGTTTTTTTTAATAGTTGGTATTTTTTAGTAATCTAAAATTAATAATTACCATTTTGACCTCCTTTTTTTTCCATTTTACCCCTCATAAAACTTTGAAACAAGCCATTACTTTGCACTTATAGTTACTACAACGTTATATATTTATTAATTTAATAATAAGCGTCAAGATATTTTTTTGAAAGCATATAAATTAAAAAGAAATCGTTTTCGTAACTATATTTAGAATTTGGTTTACTGTATGTCCCAACGTTTTTGATTAAGAATTTAATATTAATAAAAGGATATATATTATGGATAGATTATTTGTTGAATCCTGTTGCAATTTTTGTTTCTAACAGTGCTGACAAATAATTTTTTTTCACCAAATTTTTAAAATGTAAAATAAACACTTATAAATAACCACAACCTAATTAACTTAAAAAACAAAGTATGACAAAAACCAACAAAACATTTTTTTATTGCAGTTTTCAATTGCAAAGCAAAGAAAGCCTTTTGGCTTTTAAAGAGATATTGGCGCCCGTCAATAAATTATTCGATTTATTATATATGAAGAAAACGGTTTGCCTTGTGTACGTTTAAAACAATTACAAAAAAAAGACCAGCCAATATTGAATAGCATTCAATGTTTAGAAAACAAAAAAAAATAACCTTAAAATTAAAGAGATGAAAAAAATTAAATTTTTATTTTTTCTTGCCTTTTTTGCAGTCCTTTTTACGGGATGTCAAGATAATGAAGATGAATTTCCAGCTTCAGAAAAACCTACTCTTGTTGTAGGCACAACAGAAATATATGGTGCTCCTAACAGGAAATTTGAAATCAAAGCCGCATTGGCTGATGATTTGGGATTAAAAAGTGTACGAATTCAAATACCAGAATTAGCATTAGATAAAGTAATCGCATTTGGAACTGAACCTTTAGTAACTGCTTATGATTTGAGTTACTTTTTTGAAGTTCCATCTGACAGAGGAACATCAGAAGCTTTCAAAATTAAACTTACAGTAACCGATGTTTCTAATGGCACAGTTGAGCAGGATATTAATCTGCGTTTAGACGGTGAGTTTGATGCTCCTTCGATAACAATGATAACTCCAAAAGAAGGTGCTGTAGTATTGTTGTCAACAAGCAATTTAATGCCTGTAAACTTCACTGTTAATGATGATTCAGGTATTGATTTTGTTCAAGTTAAATGTGATGCATTGGGTATTGACGAAATGGTTCAGTTAACTGGTTCGCCACAATCATATACTTTCAATAAAACATATACATTGCCAGTAACTGCTGCTAATTATGTTTTGACAATTACTGCCAAAGATAAATTTGCTATTCCAAACACTGGAGCATTGAATATTAATGTAGTAGCTACTAATGAGTATCCAGCAATTTATTTATGCGATCAGCCAAAAGGAACAAATCTTACAACAGATGCAGTTGGTGTACCAATGTATTTCCATGATAAAAATGGACAGGATTTTGAATTTAAATATTATGCTGATTCAAATAATAAAGAAATATATTTCTTAGGACAAGAGTCAGATTTTGCACCACACTGCTTTGGATTGGATGCATCAGGAAATTTAAAAGACGATGTGGCTTCGGCTCCAATTGTACTGCCTACAAAAGGATACTATAAAATTAAAGTAAATCCGAATACATTACAATATACAGTTACTAAATATACACCATCAAGCAAGGTATGGGCTGATATTGCAAATGGTCAATGGCATGATGATGAAGCATTAAGAAGACCATTCGTAAGTGTATGCGGAGGCGGAATCAAAGATGCTAACTGGGATACTTGGAATGGATGGGTTCAAACAGGACTTCATTTAGCAAACAATCCTGATAATCCATATCAGTTAGTAGGTGAGTATACGCTTACTGGAACTATGGAAGCAACATTTACAGGACAATGGTGGAACCCTTCATGGAGATTGATTAAAAACGGTATCGCTACTATGTCACCAGGAGAAAATGGAAATGCTAAATATCCTGCTGCACCAGGAGTTTATAAAGTAATCGTTGATACTGAGCTGGAAAGAGCTTTCATAACAAAAAAATAGTTTGTTATAGCTTTGTGTTGTAACATTTAATAAATAAAATATCTGAATATGAAATCGCCAACTAAAACAAATTTGCGCAAGCAAATACCGACAAATAAAAAGGCGACACCATATATGACTTCTAATAATTAAAATTAACATATATGAAATATAAATTTATATGGTTATTTATAGCCGTGTTGTGCAGTAGTGCAGCATTTGCGCAGATAACAGTAAAAGGAACTGTTAAGGACAAAACTGCCTTGCCAATTCCAGGAGCAAACATCACAGTGAAAGGATCGGGGGCATCAGCTTCTACCGACTTTGATGGTAAGTATACTATAGTGGTGCCAAATAAAGATGCACAGCTGCAGTTTTCATTTATAGGCTTTACATCTAAAACAATTACTGTTGCCGACAGAACAACGATAGATGTTGTTTTGGAGCAAGCAGGACAAAACCTTGAAGAGGTTGTAGTAGTAGGTTATGCTACTGTAAAAAAGAAAGATGTGACTACCTCTATTTCTTCTGTAAAAGGGAAAGACCTTCAAACAATGACAGTTGGTAATGCTACCGAATCATTACAGGGAAAAGTAGCTGGGGTTCAAATTACAGGTACAGGAGGTCCAGGTGGTCAGCCTAGAGTACTTATACGTGGTATCTCTACTGTAAATCTTAGCACAGATCCGCTTTATGTTGTAGATGGTATCCCGATGGGAACTAGCATCAACTTCTTGAGTAATAATGAGATTGAATCTATGGACGTACTTAAGGATGCTTCTGCAAGTGCTATCTACGGTTCTCGTGCATCAAATGGGGTTATTCTTATTACCACCAAAAAAGGAAAAGTAGGTAAACCAAAATTTAATGTTGACTTAAGCAATGGTTTCCAGATTATGGACAATCCTTATAATATGGCAGATGCCGAAAGCTATGCTAATATTATGAATAAGGCTTATACTGCATCTGGATATTCTGAGTATTTGCCAAATGCTGAGCAGTATAGAGGCAAAACTACCGATTGGTGGGGAACAGGAATCAAAAAAGCTTCACCAGTAAGAAATGCTTCTATAGGAGTTACTGGAGGTTCTGAAAAAAACACCTATGCAGCAAGTTTAAACTACTATAAATCGGACTCTTTTTATGGAGTTGGAGGCTGGGAAAGAATTACAGCTAGAATTGCTAATGATTTTAAATTTTCAGATAAAGTTTCTGTAGGTATTACTTTAAATCCTCGTTTTGAAACATGGGGATCACCAGGAAACTGGGCTGATTTTGATAAGATTGATCCAATTACGCCAATTTATAAACCAGCAGATCAATTAAATGGTACCGAAAATGAATACAGTATCTATGCACGTTCTCCTTCGTATGTATGGAATCCTGTAGCTTCTGTTGCAAGATATGATGATTACACAGATCAGTATAATTTAAATACCAATGCATATCTTCAATATGAGCCTATCAAAGGATTAGTTTTCCGTACACAGGGTTCTGTAGAGGTGGGAGATAAAACACAAAGTATCTTTAGACCTGATTTCATAATTGATGCGGCTCACGAAAAAGCTGAAATCAATAGTGTGGAAAGAAAAAACACTACTAATCATGACTGGACATGGCAGACAACTGCAACCTATAATAAAACGTTTGCACAAAAACACAATATGTCTTTAATGGTAGGTGCCGCTTTGGAAGAATACAATGGAAATGATGCCTGGGCTTATGGCGAAGGAGTGCCAAATAACTCTGATTTGATGAGAGAGGTAAATGCAGCTACAAAAAACCGTAACAGTGGTGGTAATAGCTGGTCTGAATCTATGCAGTCTTACTTCTCACGCCTTTCATATAATTACGACAGTAAATATTATCTTACGGCAACTGCCAGACGTGACGGTTCTTCTAAATTCATGGCTGATAACAAATGGGCAGATTTCCCATCTGCATCAGCTTCTTGGAGAATTTCTAATGAAGGTTTTATGGAAAATACTAAAGAAGTGATTAATGATCTTAGACTAAGAGCGGGCTGGGGTAAAGTTGGTAATCGAAGTTTGCCAGGTGGTGTTTATGAGTCTAAAATTGGTCAAGGTTATTATGTTATTGGTGGCGAAGTGGTAGATACTGCTTATCCTTCTTCGATGGCTAACAAAGACATCAAATGGGAAACGGTTGAAGATATCAACTTTGGTCTTGATTTTGGACTTTTGAAAAACAAAATTTCAGGTTCATTTGAATATTACGAAAAAACAACAAAAGACATGTTGTTTACTAAGCAATTTCCAACCTCTAGCGGATTTCCAGATTATTCAAGAATGTGGACAAACGTAGGTTCTATGAAATCGAATGGTATTGATGTGCTGTTAGCGTACAAGGACAAAAAAGGAGATTTTTCTTACGGAGTTGATTTTACATTTACTACTTTTAATGTTGAGATGATTTCATTATCAGCTGATGGTGAAAAATTATACGGATCTAGCAACAGAACATTGACTGTTGAAGGTGATGAGCCTGGTTATTACTATGGTTATGTTGCTGATGGTATATTTCAAAACCAGACAGAACTGAATTCTCATACAGATGAGCATGGTACTAAATTACAGCCTTATGCTAAGCAAGGAGATATTCGTTTCAAAGATGTAAATGGTGATGGTAAACTGGATGATAAGGATAGAACAAAACTTGGTTCTCCATGGGCCGATTACACAATGGGATTGAACTTGAATTTTGCCTACAAAGGTTTTGATTTGATTGCTAACTTCTATGCAAGTATCGGAAATGAAATTGTAAACCAGAATATTTCGGATCTGTACAATGGAGCAAGCTTGACAAACAAAGTTGCTGGACTTGAGGATATGGCTTGGCATGGTGAGGGAACTTCAAATTATGTTCCTCGCTTGTCTAAAAATGATGATAACGAAAACTATACCAAATTTTCTTCTCTGTATGTTGAAGATGGTTCATATGTACGTATGAAAAACATTCAGCTAGGATATACTTTCCACAACCAGTTTGGATTGGACAGACTTAGACTTTCATTGTCAGGACAAAATTTATGGACATGGACAAACTACACAGGTGTGGATCCTGAAGTAGGTGGAGGCGTTTTAGGCTCAGGCTTTGGCGGATGGAATTATCCAGTGCAGCCAACAGTTTTAATGGGTGTTAATGTAGGATTTTAATAATAAACGAATATGAAAAAAATAATAGTATCGATAATAGCATTTTCATTATTTGCAGTTTCCTGTGAAGATTTTATAGAGAAAGACGCAAGAGGGACTCAAACTTTAGAAAACTATTTTCAAACCGCACAAGAATGCGAAAATTATGTAAATGAATTAACGCATAGATTATTAATGTCAAATGACTGGTACACATTGCTGGCACCAAGATTGACAAATGAATCTGCGACAGATGACGCTTGGATGGGAAATACTGGACAAGACAGCGGTGCTTTCAGACCTTGTTCCCAATACATCGTTACTCCCGAAAATATGGGATCTATGAACAGTATCTATACAGCTCATTACTATACCATTCAATCAGCTAACATTGGTATAGAAAAAATGGCTTTATCACCGCTTTCTGATGCACAAAAAAACCAGTATATAGGTGAATCATTGTTTATTCGCGCTTATTGCTATAATGAGCTGGTAAATAATTTTGGAGCTGTTCCATTATATACCACTTCTCTTGGAACAGGTGATTTGAAATTGGAGCGCAGTCCTGTTGCTGCTGTATATGCACAAATTGAAGCCGATCTTAAAGAATCAGCATCAAGATTAGAAGGTATTACAGTAAACAGAAACGGTAGAGTAAACAAATGGGCGGCTTATGCTTTATTAGCTCGTGTGTCTTTGTACCAGGAAAAATGGGCCGAAGCTAAATTATACTCAAATAAAGTTATTACAGAAGGGCCTTTTGCTCTTGAAGCAGATTTCTTGAAAATTTGGGATGTAAATAATCACAATGGTGTAGAGTCAATCTTGGAAGCTCAGTCTTCTTCTGTACAGGATAAAAGTTTAGGATCTATGCTGCCGACTTTTTCAGGTGCAAGAGGAGAGGATAAGAAAAATTTCCCTAGCAATGATGCTGGAGATGTTATTGACGGATGGGGATGGTGTATGCCAACCAGTGATTTAGAGAATGCTTACCTTTCTGAAGGTGACGTAGTACGCCGCAGAAGTACCATTACCAAATGGGGTGAAGCTGCTTATGGTGACGAGGTGTTAAATCCTACGCACAAATTCAGCTTGAATGACAACAAATCGGGTCGTATCTGCCGTAAATACTATATTCCAATTGCTACACGCCGTGCATTAGATAAAAAAGATGGAAAACTGCCATTGAATGTGCCATTGATCCGTCTAGCCGAAATGTATTTGACAAGAGCAGAGGCAGCTTACCAGTTGGGTGATGCTGGAGCAGCTTTGGCAGATATTAATGTGATCAGAACCCGTGCAAAATTAGATCCTAAAGAAGGTTTGGCAGGTCCAAATTTATTGAGACAGATTTACAAAGAGAGACGTTTAGAATTAGCTTTCGAGGGATTCCGTTTATTTGATATCCGTCGTGAGAAAGATCCAAGCACTGGAAGACCAGTTATAGAATCTTTAATGGGACCAAACGGATCTTTTGTTAAATATAACTTGACTTCTACAGATCCTTATGAAACTACGAATCTGAAAGAAGCACAGGACAAAGGAATCAATTTTAACCCTGCCAAAAATTTACTATGGCCAATTCCTCAATTGGAAATAGATTTAAGTGGTGGTTTAATAACTCAAAATGCTGGTTACTAATATGACTAGAATTATTAACTATAAAGCGAGCCTGCTATTTGCGGGCTTGCTTTTCATTAACTCATCTTTAATAAGCTGCAGTTCGTCTGATAGTACTGATGAACAGCCTCCTGTTAATTCTTCGACAAGAGAGCTGAAGGTAAATCTTGATGCCAATCTGCAGACAATGGAAAGCTTTGGAGCATCTGATGCCTGGCAATGTAATTTCATTGGTCAAAATTGGCCTCAGGATAAAAGAAACCAAATTGCTGATTTATTGTTTAGCAAAGATGTAGATGCTCAGGGAAATCCTAAAGGTATTGGGTTGTCTTTATGGCGTTTTAATCTTGGTGCAGGAAGTGCAGAGCAGGGAGAGGCCAGTGACATTGGCGATCCATGGAGACGTACCGAATGTTTCACTGCAGATGGAGTGGCTTATGACATGACAAAACAGGCAGGACAAGTATGGTTTATGAAAGCTGCTAAACAGCGTGGCGTTGATAAATTATTGGCTTTTGCAAACAGTGCTCCTGTTTATTTGACAGGCAATGGCAAGGCTCATGCAAGTATCAAGGAGTTTTATAATCTGAAGGACGGAAAAATGCCAGATTTGGCAGATTTCTGGGCGAATTCAATCGATAAATTGAAAACGGTTCATGGCTTGACAATCGATTATATCAGTCCTTTCAACGAACCGCAATATGAGTGGGACGGAACCAGTCAGGAAGGTTCTCCAGCAACTAATGCAAATATCTATAGCCTGGTATCAGTTTTATCTCCAAAATTGCAGGCAAAGGGGCTTAGTTCCCAAATTGTTGTTGGTGAGGCTGGAGCTTATGAACCTTTATATAAAACGGTTAGCAATACAACAAGCAGATCCAACCAGATTGATTATTTCTTTGGAGTAAATTCTACAAAAAATATTGCTTCAATGAGCAATGTCAAGAAAACAATTTCTGGACACAGCTATTGGCAGGCTTGGCCATTAAGTGAGCTTGTTTCTTCGAGACAATCAGCTGCCTCAAAAATTATGACAGTTCCAGGGCTTAGCCTTTGGTCTTCAGAATATTGTGTTCTAGAAAGTCCAGGAACTGCTGAATTACCTGGTGGAGCAGGAGCAGGAAGAGATTTAGGCATGCAGTTAGCATTATGGACAGCACGTATTATAAGTACCGATATTGCTGTTGGTGGTGTTACATCATGGCAATGGTGGACAGCTATTAGCCGAGGTGATTATAAAGACGGTCTTATTCATGTTGATGATGGCGCAAGCAAAGGAGCAGGAAATGCTGATTATTGTAAAAATGACGGTTACATCAGAGATTCCAAAACACTTTGGGCTTTAGGAAACTTCTCATTCTTTGTAAAACCTGGAATGGTGAGAGTACAGATACCAGGATTGGATAGCGCTGCAGCCACCACAGATATAATGCTGACTGCTTATAAAGACGAAGCGAACAAAAAATTAGTTGTTGTTGCTGTTAATTTCAGCAATACAGCTAGAACATATAAATTGAATCTTGCAGGTGGGGCTTTGAATAACAATAAATTGACTCCTTATGTTACCTCCGATTCTAAAAGCCTGAAAAAAGGAACTGATGTTGATGCATCCAATTTTGAAATTGGCGCCAGATCAGTTGTAACGTTTGTAGGTACCTATAAGTAAAATATTTTTTGGATAGAATTTTGTCTTTGATGAATAGAAAAGACGGCTTTTTTTACCCCTGATAACATGAATTAGAGTTATTAGGGGGAAAAAAAAGCAATGCAAAAAAGGATATATAATCAGTTGTCATATTGTACATACTATTTGTGAGCTGCAATTTGCGTCTATCTGATATAATTTAAAAATAAGTGAAAAACAATTGACAATCATGAGACAAAAATATTTCCTATTAGGGGTTTTATTGTTAGGATTTGGAATAATAAACATACATGCACAATCAAGCACAAGTGATAACTTAGTAGCACAGCCTATTACAGATAACACCGTGCCATTCAGTGTTTTTGATAATGGTATTTCATCTCCTGTTACATGGGGACTTGATACCGCTTGGCCTGATGAAAATAATATGCGTAGAGGCGTATCTTTTATGGGCAAAGAAAATGTTGATATTGTAAGAATATCATTTCAGCCTACTCGTGAACTGATTAATGGAGAATTTCAAAGCGGCAACTATGTAGGTTCCGATGGAAAAACGTACGAAAGTCAAACTGATTGGCTGGACAGACGTCTTGCTCTTGTGGCTTTAACAGGAGAAAAAACAAAAGTGGCATTCAATTGTGATCACCCTTTTGTAGCTTCCTGGTTTAGTCCTGGAGATCGTGCCACCTATGCCCAACGCTGGGAACAGCTGATTTATGCCAGTACAAAATATGCTCAGGCAAAAGGGAGAACCGTAGTATCTGTAGCTCCTTTTAATGAACCAGATAATGGATGGGGGCAGGGTACTGTTACAAACTTTAATGATATTGCTGCCCGTATTAAAGCTAATCCATATTTTTCTGCTATCCGTGTTTCGGGAGGAAATACACTCAATTGCGATCTGGCTCATAATTGGTATGACCAGTTAAAGTCTAATTTAGATGAAGGAAACACCCATCAGCTTGCTGGTGGATTTGATGGTTATGCAAGCTTTTTTGAAAAAGTCCGAAATGACGGTAAGCATGCAACTGCAGATGAATTACACAATGTAATGGAAGCTATAGTTGGTATCCAATACGGTATGCAGACAGGAATATGGTGGGGTACTGCCGAACTCGCAAGAGGTGAATTTGTAAAAGCAAGCCGAAATGGACAACGATTAGCATATGCAGAAAATCGTCCAAAGTGGACAGCTGCCGCAGTTTATAAAACTAGCGAAGGCAAGGTACAGGCATTTGGAGGAACTTCTGAAAGACAGGCTGCAGCCACAACGTACCGTTTTATATCAAAAGATAAAGAGGTTTACTTTGATGGTTATGGCCCGCAGCGTGAATATACAATGCCATTGCCAGGAGGTACTGGCTACCAAAAGGGACAGACCAATGCCGAAAGAGTTGTAAATATTACTTGGGGTGATGATATTCAGCCTGTTATTAATGGCCGTTATGTATTAGTAAATCGCAATAGCGGAAAAGTTTTGGAAGTAGAAAATGGCTCTGCTTCAGCTGGTTCAAGCCTTCGTCAATACAATTATAATTCAAGTGCAGCATATCAGCAATGGAATGTTACTCCAGTCGATTCAAGGATTGGTGGTGATTTCAGCTATTTTACAATTACTGCACAGCATAATGGCATGTCTCTGGATATCTATAATTATTCATTAGAGGATGGAGGAAAAATTGTTGTTTGGAATGATCTTAAATCGGTAAACCAGCAATGGTATCTGGATTATGCCGAAGATGGATGGTTTTATATCCGCAGCCGATTCAGTGCAAAATGCCTGCAGGCTGCCAGTACTGGCGATAATATCGAACAATCCGAAAAATCCGGAGGTAATCAGCAGCAATGGCGTTTGCTCCCTGTTGGTATGCCTATAGATTTTGTATCTCCCAATGCTCCAGGTAATTTGACAGCCACAGCTAATGCTGCATCTATCCGTTTAGACTGGACGCCAAGTACAGATACTGATGTTGCTGGATATACAGTTTTTAGAGCCGAATCAAAAGGCGGATCTTACAATACAATAGCCCGAAATATAAAAACAGCTTCTTTTGTTGACAATACGACTGATACAGGGAAAACTTATTTTTATGTAATCAAAGCGGTAGATAATTCATTGAACTGTTCTGTTTATTCAAATGAAACTTCGGCTGCATCCACAGGCACCAAGGATATCATAGCATATTTTCAATTTGATGATAATACATTAGACAAAAGTATTCAATTAAACCACAGTGCTTCTTACGGTGATATTGCTTTTGTTGAGGGAAAAAAAGGCTCAAAAGCAATTTCGCTGAAAGGTACCAATGGTTTCCTGCAGCTTCCGTCAAATGTAGCAAATCATGAGGATAGTACTATTGCGACATGGGTAAATTGGAAAGGCGGAAATCAGTGGCAGCGAATTTTTGATTTTGGAAATGGTGTGGATGAAAATATGTTTTTAACTGCCAATGCTAACAGTGGTAATTTACGTTTTGTAATCAATAATGGAAATGGTGAGATTCAATTGGAGAGTGACAAGTTAGCAGTCTCCACTTGGGTACACGTTGCTGTAACAGTAAGTAAAACACAAGGCTTAAAAATGTATGTTGATGGTAAATTAGTGAAACAGCTGGATAACTCCGCTGTGAGCCCTAATGATTTTAAGCCAATTCTTAATTACATCGGCCGCAGTCAATACGCTGCCGATCCATTATTCAATGGCTATATAGACGATTTCAGGATTTACAATTACACATTATCTGATAGCGAAATAGCCGCTCTTGCTTCGAACAATTTAGGTATAGATTCTAATGAGATGAAAAACGGGTTAGCGAATGTGTCGTTATGGCCAGTTCCTGCTAATGAGGTACTGCGTATGGGTCTTGCCGAAATGAATAGCACTGCGTCAGCCCTTGTTGTATATGACATGCAAGGAAAAATTGTTATAAGCAAAACGTATAGTAATAGTAAAAATATTGAACTGGACACTTCTTTTCTTCCATCGGGAACTTATATACTGAAGTTAAAAAACAACGAAAAAACAGTAGCCAAGCAATTTATTGTAAAGCATTGATTTTAGATCAGATTATGAATTTTTTTACAGATTTCCCGCAAGCTGATAGTCAAAATCTTCTGCGGGTTATCCGTAAAAGCTAGTAATAGTTATAATATTAATATACAAAGAATAAAAAAAAATGAAAAAGGTATATGTCTCGCTTGTATTGCTAATGGGTTTGCACTCTTTTGCACAGCGAACAGCTATAATCAGCACCGATAATGTTGTACAGACCATGGACGGTTTTGGAGGTTCAGATGCCTGGAGATGCCAATTTGTTGGCAAAAACTGGCCTGAGCAGAAAAAGAATGCCATTGCCGATCTGCTGTTTAGTAAAGAAATTGATGCCGAAGGCAATCCTAAAGGAATCGGACTTTCTATCTGGAGATTCAATCTCGGGGCAGGAAGTACTGAACAAGGGGAAAGCAGCAGGGTATCTGATGAATGGAGACGCAGTGAATGTTTTCTTAATGCAGATGGAACTTATGATTTTTCAAAACAGGAAGGACAGAGATGGTTTTTGCAGGCAGCAAAAAAACGTGGAGTAGAGAAATACTTGATTTTTACAAACAGTCCGCCTGTATCTATGACAAACAATGGATTGTCATTTGCAACACAAAAAAATAAGCTGAACCTAAAGGAAGGATCAATCCCGAAATTTGCTGATTTTTTTGTAAAAAGTATTCAGGGATTAGAGAAAAACGAAGGAGTCAAATTTGATTATGTGAGTCCAATAAATGAGCCTCAATGGGAATGGATGCCTAATAATGGCGACAAAAACAGCCAGGAAGGAACGCCGGCGACCAATCAGGAAATTTATGATTTGACTAAATCACTTTCTGAAAAATTAAAAGCTCAAAAAATGAGCACCGAAATTGTTATTGCCGAAGCTGGACAGATTAATTATCTATATGAAAATGTAAATGGTGAAAACCGTGATAATCAGATTGATTATTTTTTTGGAAATTCAAAAACGAACATTTCAAAATTATCCAATGTAAAAAGCACCATTTTGGGTCACAGTTATTTTACAACCTGGCCTGTGGACAGACAGGTTTTAAGCCGCAAACTGATTGCTGCCAATGTTAAGCAGTATCCAGGCTTGAAATACTGGCAATCCGAATATTGTATTTTGGAAAATCCTGGTGAAGCCGAAATCCCTGGAGGTGCTGGCGGAGGCAGAGATTTAGGAATGCAGACAGCTTTATTTGTTGCCCGTTTGATACACAATGATATTGCTGTTGCCAATG
The DNA here is from genome assembly GCF_040049115.1 of Flavobacterium aestuarii. NCBI lineage: Bacteria > Pseudomonadati > Bacteroidota > Flavobacteriia > Flavobacteriales > Flavobacteriaceae > Flavobacterium > Flavobacterium aestuarii. The sequence goes on along the minus strand of NZ_JBDLZZ010000003.1, from coordinate 56,516 downwards.
CGGCCTCATGGCAATGGTGGACATCTCTTACCAGAGTAGATTATAAAGATGGCTTGATTTATCTGGACGATGGAAAAAGCAAAGGAGGCACAGCTCCTGATTATGTGAAAAATGACGGTGAATTTCATGATTCAAAACTGCTTTGGGCTTTAGGAAATTATTCTTTGTTTGTACGTCCGGGAATGCAGCGTATTGATGTTCCCAACCAAGATGAACTGGGTGCTGCTAATGATGTGATGATAACAGCTTACAAAGATGTGGCCAATAAAAAACTGGTGGTAGTTGCAGTAAACTGTGGCAAATCTGATCAGAAATATAAATTTAACCTGACTAAAGGAACTCTGAAAAACAATGAAGTAACTCCTTATGTAACTTCTGAAAGTTCTAATTTGAAAAGAGCTGCGGTTCAGAAAAGCGATGCAATAGAAATCCCTGCAAGGTCAGTAGTGACATTTGTAGGAGAATTAAAATAAAAAAGCATGAAATACAATTCAAAAACAGCAATAAAAAAGGATTCAAGTAAATGGATTATTACTTTATTGGCTTTAATTACCATGGCAGCTGTTAATGCACAACAAGCTTCCAAAAAGAAATCTTCTAAAACGGAAACAACAAATGCCAAAATAAAAACCACTGCTTATCTGTTTGCTTATTTTACTGGTAATTCAGGCAATGAGGAGGCAATCAGATTTGCAGTGAGTAATGATGGCTATAATTTTAGAGCTTTAAATAATAATCAGCCGGTGATTGATTCTAAACAGATCAGTTCTACAGGAGGGATTCGTGATCCGCATATTCTGCGTGGTGCTGATGGCAAAACATTTTATATGGTAGCCACTGATATGGTTTCGGATAAAGGATGGGATTCGAACAGGGCTATGGTTTTATTAAAATCGACCGATTTAGTAAACTGGACTTCTGCCATCATTAATATTCAGAAGAAATACTCAAATCAGGAAAATCTAAAACGTGTCTGGGCACCACAGACCATATATGATACCAAAAAAGGCAAGTACATGATTTATTGGTCAATGCAGCATGGCAATGGTATTGATATAATTTATTATGCTTACGCCAATGCTGATTTTACCGATTTGGAAACCGAACCTAAGCAGTTGTTTTTCAGCCCGACAAACGGAGCCTGTATTGACGGTGAAATTATTTTCAAAGACAATAAATACCATTTATTTTTCAAAACCGAAGGAGCAGGAGCAGGAATCAAAGTGGCAGTTTCTGATAAACTTACCGAAGGCTATGTCTTGAAAGATAAATATGTGCAGCAGACCAAATATCCTGTAGAAGGTGCCGGAGTTTTTAAACTGAATAATTCTAAAGATTATATCCTTATGTATGATATGTATACTAAAGGAAAATATCAATTTACAAAAACGAGTGATTTAGAAAATTTCTCAGTGATTGACAATGCTGTTACAATGAATTTTCACCCTCGCCACGGAACGGTTATGCCTATAACTGCAGATGAACTGGCACGTTTAGAAACTAAATGGGGAAGTGCAAAGGATATCATGAGTTCTACTGAAGCTGCAGCAATTAAGAAAACAAATATCAAAGCCGATGCTGATGCAAAGCAAGTTCATCTTCCTGTAAAATGGGGAACAAACCTTTCGGCATTCAAACCTGATTTTACAAAATTTGCAGGCGTTACAGTTGAACCAAAAACGCCTCAGGATTTTACAAAAGGAGCTGTAAAATATACAGTAACAATAGCAGGACAGCCAGCAGAAATCTGGTCTGTTACAGCTTCAGTCGCCAATAATCCTGCTTTGAACGGTTTCTATGCCGATCCTGATGTAATGTATTCTGAGAAAACTTCAAAATATTATATCTACCCAACAAGCGATGGATTTGATGGCTGGTCTGGAACTTATTTTAAAACATTCTCTTCGCCTGATTTAGTGAATTGGACTGATGAAGGAATTATTCTGGATCTGGAAAAAGACGTTGCCTGGGGAAACAGAAACGCTTGGGCTCCTTGTATTACTGAGAAAAAAACAGGAAACGGTTATAAATATTATTTCTATTTCACTGCAGCACAAAAAATCGGAGTAGCAGTTGCTGATAAACCGGAAGGATCTTTTACAGATTCTGGAAAACCATTAGTAGACAAGTTGCCAAATGGAGTTTCAGGCGGACAGCAGATAGATCCAGATGTGTTTACAGATCCTAAAACAGGGAAAAGCTACTTATACTGGGGTAATGGTTATATGGCCTGCGCCGAATTGAACGACGACATGATTTCGATCAAGCCCGAATCAGTTATCGTAATGACTCCAGATAACACTTTCCGTGAAGGAACTACAGTCTTTTTTAGAAATGGGAAATATTATTTTTTATGGTCTGAAGATGATACTCGAAGCGAAAACTACCGTGTGCGCTATGGATATTCTGATTCGCCAATAGGCAAAATAACAATTCCTGAAAACAATTTAATTCTTGCTAAAGATAAGGAAGCAGGCATTTTCGCCACAGGTCATAATTCAGTTCTTCAGGTTCCTGGTAAAGATGAATGGTATATAGTTTATCACAGGTTTAATTATCCAAAAGGAATTACTATGGGTGATCCAGCAGGATTCAATAGGGAGGTCTGTATCGATAAAATGGAATTTGGCAAAGATGATGCTATTTTGCCAATAACTCCAACTCATGAAGGGGTTAAGCCTATAAAAAAATAGGCTTGCAACGAAGGATTTATTTGATTTTTTTTAATGAATAATATCTAAATGAAGACAGTTTATTGGCTTCATAATGGGACTTTTTATGTAAAAAAATACTGTTTTCGATATTAAACTTATGAATGAATAATTAAAAATACATACACAATGACTATTAAAAAATTAATATTGCCAACGCTGATTTTTTCCTGCTTATCTGCTTTTAGCCAGATATCGTTTGGAGATTCTCAAAAGATTAATGACAACTGGAAGTTTGAGCTGCAGGATGTTGCAGATGCTCAAAATCCATCTTACAATGATGCTAATTGGCAGTCAGTCAATGTTCCTCATGACTGGAGCGTAGAGGGACGATTAAGTCCTACATTGGCAAGCTGTACAGGATATCTGCCAGGCGGTATTGGCTGGTACCGAAAAGCATTGAATATTCCTCAAAATAAGAAAGGCGAAAAAGTGTACTTGTATTTTGAAGGTGTTTACAACCGAAGTGAAGTTTTTATTAACGGCCATTCTTTAGGAAAACGCCCTAATGGATATATTTCATTTGCTTATGATGTTACGCCTTATGTAAAATATGGAGAAAACAATACGGTTGCCGTAAAAGTGGATCACAGCCAAAGTGCTGATTCACGCTGGTATACTGGGTCTGGTATCTATCGCAATGTATGGTTGGTGTATTCTAATCCAGTACATATTGAGCAATGGGGAGTGTATGCTTACCCAGAAATCAAAAATGGCGCTGGAAAATTAAATGTTGAAGTTTCTTTAGACAATGGTTCGGCTGCAAAAGCAAATCTTATGGTTGTAAATGAACTTGTAGGTCCAGATGGAAAAGTGGTGTCCAAAAGTTCTCAAAATATAGCTGTAAATGCTAATGCAGTAAATAAAAGCAATGTACAGATAAATGTAAAAAATCCTCAATTATGGAATTTAGAACATCCTAATCTCTATCAGCTGAAGACTACTGTTTTGAATGGCGGAAAAATCATTGACAAGACAGTAACACAAACAGGTTTCAGAAATTTTACTTTTGATGCTAATAAAGGTTTTGCCCTGAACGGAAAATGGATGAAGATGAAAGGGGTCTGCCTGCATCATGATGCTGGGGTTTTGGGATCGGCAGTGCCAAAAGATGTTTTGAAATCAAGATTAAAAACGCTGAAAGAAATTGGTGTAAATGCCATTCGTACAAGCCATAATCCTCAAGCTCCAGACTTTTATGCTTTGTGTGATGAATTAGGAATTCTGGTTCTTAATGAAGCTTATGATGAATGGGAATTTCCTAAACGCAAATGGTTAACAGGATGGAATGTTGGTACTCCAGGATTTGAAGGTTCTCATGATATATTTGGTACTTGGGGCGAAAAAGATCTGGAAGACATGGTACGTCGCGACCGCAATCATCTTTCTGTATTTGGATGGAGTATTGGTAATGAGGTAGATTATCCAAATGATCCTTATTCGCACCCTGTTCTGGATAAAGGAAAAGATGGTTTTGGGCAAGCAAATTATGGCGGCTACAAAAAAGATGCACCAGATGCTATGCGTCTTGGAGCCATAGCTAAACGTCTTGTGGCAGCTGTAAAAAAATATGATAAATCCCGTCCTACAACTGCAGGTCTTGCAGGTGTTGCAATGTCTAACGAAACAGAATACCCAGGAGCTTTAGACATTACAGGTTATAATTATACTGAAAGCAAATATCTGTCTGATCACAAAAAATACCCAAACAGAGTAATTTTTGGAAGTGAAAATGTTCATGATATGGATCCATGGCTGGCAGTAAAAAATAACGAACACATATTTGGGCAGTTTTTATGGACTGGTATTGATTATTTAGGTGAATCTAATGCATGGCCTTCAAGAGGATTCTACTCCGGATTAGTGGATCTGGCAGGGATTATCAAGCCAAGAGGATATTTCCGTCAGTCATTATGGTCAGATAAACCAATGATTTATGCAGGAACTTACATCAGCAATAATGAAAAAGATCTTTCTAAAGATGCATGGCCAATCTGGAATAATTACACTGAGGGACAATTAATCAGAGTGGTTTGTTATACCAATGCGGCTAAAGCACGCTTAGAATTAAACGGCAAAGTAGTTGGCGAAGAGAAAAACTACGATGAAAAGACAGGTGTTATTTATTGGGACATCCCTTATGCTCCAGGCAAATTGGAAGCAATCGGTCTTAGCTCAGACAATAAAATCGTGAGCCAGTATTCAATAATATCATCACAGCAGCCTTATGCTTTAGCTATTAATGAAAAGAACATAACTATCAATAAGGATAAAGGTGTAGCCAAAGTAATTGTGCAGGTATTAGATGAAAAAGGTTTGCCAGTAATGCTTTCAGATAATGAAATCACTTGCACAATTAATGGCTCAGGTACTTTACTGGGGTTAGAAGCTGGAAACAATAGCGATATGGGCGATTATACAGATAATGTTCAAAGAGCATTTCACGGTCATCTGGTGGCTTATATTCAGGCAAATGGCGGTACTGAACCTATAACTGTAAAATTTACCAGCACTTGGTTAAAGTCTGCAGAAGTTACTATTCAAGTAAAATAATTTATAGTATTGATGATCATTTTAATAAAGTGAGTATAAAATTAATTTGATTAATTAGCAGAAGCTGTTTCTTTTAATAGGGACAGCTTTTTGCTTTTAGTAACAAATACAAATCGAAAAACATTCTATTTAATAGTCACTTTACTATATTTGTATTCCAATCATTTAGCGGTTATCAGTTTGAAAAATTATCTTCTGTTTTTATTATTTGCAATCAGTTATTCGGGTTATTCATCGGATACTGCCGATTCTATTTACGATAAGCTGAATGAGGCACTAAAAAATAAGCAGCAATATGTCTTGCTGAAAGAAGAGCGTATTTTGAATTTCAAAAAAATCAAGTCCTCTGATTTATCCAAAGAACAGGAATACAATTACAACAAGACGCTATATACCGAATATCAGAAACTCGATTCGGATTCGGCAATTTTTTATGTAAAAAAGAATCTGATCATTGCCCAGGAACTGCAGAATAAAGATTTAGCAGATCTGGCTCAATTGCAGTTAGCCAACCTCTATTCATCGTCTGGAAAGTACAGGGAATCAGAGTCAATTTTAAAAAGCATAAATAAAAAAATATTATCCAAATCGCTGCTGCCCAATTACTATCTGGTGTATCGGGAATTTTTTGAGCATTATAATGCCAACAGCCCGAGTAAGCTATATATGGCACAAATTGGAAAATACAGAGATTCTTTGCTTGGTGTATTGAATTCCGCAACATTGAATTTCAAAATAAACCTGATCCAGAAAAATATTTTTGAAAAAAGGCTTGAAATAGCCCTGAAGCAATTAATGGACTTATTGAAGGTAACCAGCGAAGAGGACTCTCAATATGCTATGATTACCTATCTTATTGGAGATATTTATGAGACAAGAAACCAGTTTGAATTGCGAAAAAAATACTATGCACTTTCAGCAATATCTGATATAAAAACGGCTAATAAGGACAATGCTTCACTGCAGAAAATGGCTTTGGTCTTTTATCAGATTGGCGATGTAGACATGGCTTATAAGCTCACGCAATCAGCGATTGAAGATGCGCTTTACTGTAATGTACAGTTTCGGACTCTGCTTATGTCTGAAATATATTCGATTATTAACACGGCTTACCTGGAAAGAGAAGCACAAAGGAAAAATGAACTGCAATTGTATCTGCTATGCATAAGCCTGCTTTCCGGTTTTTTGGTTGTAGCAGTAATTTATGTGTACAGGCAAATGAAAAAGGTATCGAGAATCCGCGCTGAGCTTTTTGCAACCAGTCAAAAGCTAGCCGAATTAAACAAAGATATTACTGAAACGAACAGCCAGCTGCAGGAACGAAACGCACAGTTATCTGAATCAAATCATATCAAGGAAGAGTATATTGCGCATTTCTTCAGTCTATGTTCGACTTATATCAATAAGTTAGAAAACTATCGGGTTATTTTAAATAAAAAAGCGGCCGTGAAGCAGTTTGATGAAATTTATAAAATGCTGAAATCAACAACGCTGGTCGAAAAAGAGCTTAAAGAGCTGTATGAGAATTTTGATGTAATTTTTCTGAACCTGTATCCAACTTTTGTAAAAGATTTTAATGCTTTGCTTATCAGCGAAGAACAGATTGTATTGAAACATGGAGAATTACTGAATACTGAACTTCGTATTTTTGCATTGATCCGTCTTGGGATTACCGACAGCGTAAAAATTGCAGCATTTCTTCGCTACTCTTTGAGCACTATTTATAATTATCGGACCCGAGTCCGCAACAAGGCTGCTGTTTCTCGTAATGATTTTGAGGAATCAGTGATGAAAATAGGTCTGCTGTCTCAAAAAGTGTAATTTTTACTTTTAAAACCACTACTTTTTTTGATCTTTTATTTTTTTTAAAGTATTTGTTTTCAATGTTTTAAGTTTTTAATTGACTACTTTTTTTGTTTAAATTTTCAACAGTTCCTATAACGTTTTAGCTTTACAATATCATTCAAAGATGCTCTTAAAAAAATAAGCATCTTGATAACAAAATTAATGCTTTAATAAATTAAGAGGTATGTTTAAAAATGTTAAAACAATTGTTCTTTTACTATTGTTAGGTTCATTCGGAGCCAATGCACAAAGTCAAGTTCCAGTTTATCTTGATGATAAAAAAACTATTAACGAACGCGTAGAGGATGCGCTTTCTAAAATGACAACTGAAGAAAAAATTGCCATGATTCATGCGCAATCTAAATTTAGTTCACCAGGTGTTCCCCGTTTGGGAATTCCAGAAAACTGGATGACCGATGGCCCCCATGGAATCCGTACCGAAGTGAAATGGGACGAATGGGATCAGGCAGGATGGACAAATGATTCCTGTATTGCATTTCCAGCACTCACAGCTTTATCATCGACCTGGAACAAGGAAATGGCTTCTTTGTATGGTAAATCAATTGGTGAAGAAGCTCGTTTCCGCAACAAAAATGTACTGTTGGGACCAGGTGTAAATATCTACCGAACACCTTTAAACGGCCGTAACTTCGAATATATGGGAGAAGATCCGTTTCTTACTTCAAAAATGGTGGTGCCATATATAAAGGGGGTGCAGTCAATTGGAGTTGCTGCCTGCGTAAAACATTTTGCCTTAAACAATCAGGAAACCAACCGTAATTCAGTAAATGTAATTGTTGATGATCGTGCGCTGTATGAAATTTATCTGCCGGCATTTAAGGCTGCAGTTCAGGAAGGCGATACATGGGCAATTATGGGTTCCTATAATAAGTACAAAGGACAGCACTGCTGCCATAATGAGTTTCTGCTCAATGATATTCTTCGTGGCGAATGGGGATTCAAAGGAGTTGTAGTTTCAGACTGGGGCGGAGTGCATGATACTAAACAAGCCATTTCTAATGGTCTGGATATGGAATTTGGTTCATGGACCAATGGACTTTCGTGGGGAACAAGTAATGCGTATGACAACTATTATCTGGCAAAACCATATTCAGAAATGATCAAAAAAGGTGAAATCGGGACTAAAGAACTGGATGAAAAAGTACGTCGTATTTTGCGTTTATCGTTCTTGACAACAATGAATAAAGAAAGACCTTTTGGATCATTTGGCACAAAAGAACATGCCGATGCAGGTCTGAAAATTGCTCAGGAAGGAATTGTTTTGTTGCAAAATAAAAATAATATTCTGCCAATCAATCTTTCTAAAACTAAAAAAATAGCTGTAATTGGCGAAAATGCAATCAAGATGATGACTGTTGGAGGCGGAAGCTCTTCGTTGAAAGCACGATATGAAATTACTCCTCTGGAAGGACTAAAGAAAAGAATAGGTAATCAGGCTGAGATTGTGTATGCCCGCGGTTATGTTGGAGATCCTACAAGTAATTACAATGGAGTTGTGGCCAAAGTGAGTCTGGAGGACAAGCGTTCACCTGCAGAATTGACAGCCGAAGCAGTAAAAGCAGCTAAAGGAGCCGATATAGTTCTTTTTATTGGAGGATTGAATAAAAGCGACAATCAGGATGCAGAAGGAGCTGACCGCAAAGATTTAGGCCTTCCATACAATCAGGATCAATTAATCAATGAGCTGGTTAAAGTAAACAAAAATGTGGTTTTTGTAAATATTTCTGGAAACGCTGTGGCAATGCCGTGGGTAAACGAAGTTCCTGGAATTGTTCAAGGATGGTTTTTAGGTACCGAAGCGGGTACTGCATTGGCATCTGTTTTGGTTGGTGATATTAATCCTTCCGGAAAATTAACTTTTACTTTTCCTGTAAAATTATCGGATAATGGAGCTCATGCATTAGGAGAATTCCCAGGTGGTGAGGAGGTAAAATATAACGAAGGCATTTTTGTAGGTTATCGCTGGGCCGATAAACAAAAAGTAAAACCTTTGTTTTCATTTGGCCATGGCTTAAGCTATACAGCCTTTGAATATGGCAAAGTAACTGCAGACAAAAAGCAAATTTCAAACAGGGATCAAATTACGTTTTCAGTTAAAGTAAAAAATACAGGTAACCGCGATGGAGCAGAAGTTGTACAGCTTTACATCAGTGACTTGAAATCCTCATTGCCTAGACCAGTTAAAGAACTAAAAGGTTTTGAAAAAGTTTTGCTTAAAGCGGGCGAAGAGAAGACAGTAACTTTTACCGTAGATAAAACGGCTTTGAGTTTCTTTGATGATAAAAAACACGATTGGGTTGCTGAATCTGGAGTTTTTGATGCCATCGTTGGTGCATCTTCAACAGATATAAAATCAAAAGTGAGTTTTACACTTCAATAATTTCATTATTTCTAAATTGGTTAGTTGTAAAGCTGCAATTGTAAAAATATTGCAGCTTTATTTTTAAAAGTTAAATAACATGAAAAAAATAGTATTATCTGTATTAGTTTGCATGTCGCTGCAAAATCTTTCGGCACAAAGCTTAAATAAAATGCAATGGTTTAATGAACCTGAGAAGTGGGAAATAAAAAACAATTCCTTAATCATGAATGTGACTGCCAATAGTGATTACTGGCGGATTTCTCACTACGGATTTACGGTTGATGATGCTCCTTTTTACTATGCTGATTATGGCGGGGAGTTTGAAGCCAAAGTAAAATTGACCGGAAATTATATTGCGCGTTTTGATCAGATGGGATTAATGATTCGTATTGACGAAAAAAACTATATTAAGACTGGAGTTGAATTTGTAGATGGAAAATTTAATATCAGTACTGTTGTAACGCATGATAAAAGCGATTGGAGCGTAACAGTTTTAGATAAAGCTCCTCCATTTATCTGGATCAAGGCCGTTAGAAGATTAGATGCTGTTGAAGTATTCTTTTCCTTTGATGATAAAAATTACATCCTGACACGCAATGCACCATTGCAGGACAATGTGCCTGTAATGGTTGGCATGATGGCGGCTTCGCCAGATGGCAATGGATTTGAGGCCAGATTTGAGAACTTCACGGTTAAGCATCTGCCAGATCAGCGCCGAACTGAATGGCTTAAAAATCATCAGTAGCAGAATAATCTATTACATTGCCAAATGTTTAAAAAAGTATTTTTACTTTAGAGTAACCAAAAACATAAATTCATTTTTAACCTACAATTTATATGAGTTCTATTTCGACTGGTATCAAACCAAAAAAACATTATGAAATATTAGATGGCTTGCGCGGTGTAGCCGCAGTTTTAGTGGTTGCTTTCCACATATTTGAAACTTTTACTGGCGGAAACCGGTTTAAGCAGATTATAAACCATGGCTATCTGGCTGTTGATTTCTTTTTCCTTTTATCAGGATTTGTTGTCGCTTATGCCTATGATGACCGCTGGGGCAGAATGACTCAATGGGAGTTTTACAAACGGCGATTAATCCGCTTGCAGCCCATGGTAATTATGGGAATGATTATTGGAGCCATTTTTTATTATTTTCAGGCTTCGGATATTCTATTTCCGATGATTGCCGAAATGGAAGTCTGGAAAGTGATTCTGACCATGGTTATTGGTTTCACATTGCTTCCAATTCCTCCTTCAATGGAGATAAGAGGCTGGGGCGAAATGCATCCGCTGGACGGTCCCGCCTGGTCATTGTTTTTTGAGTATATAGCGAATATTTTATACGCCTTATTTTTTAGAAAATTCTCTAATAAAGTGCTGGGTGTTTTTGTTCTGATTTTTGCAGGAATGCTTGTCAATTATACAGTTTTTGGCCCTAAAGGCGATGTTATAGGCGGGTGGTCATTGAATCTGGAACAAATGAATATTGGATTCACACGTTTATTGTATCCATTTTTTGCAGGTATTCTGCTTTCCCGATTAGGAAAATTAATTCATATAAAAGGTGCTTTCTGGATTTGCAGCTTATTGATAGCCGCAGTTCTTATGGTACCAAGAATTGGAGACGAAAACAGTTTGTGGATGAATGGCTTGTATGAGTCTTTTTGTATTATTCTGATTTTTCCACTGATAGTTTCAATTGGTGCTGGTGGCGAAATAAATAATCCGTTTTCTCTAAAAGTCTGCAAATTATTAGGTGATATTTCATATCCAATCTATATCACACATTATCCGCTCGTTTATTGGTATACTGCCTGGGTTGTTGATAATAAAGTTTCATTGGAAAATGGTTTTGTATTAGGATTAGGAGTCTTATTTGGCAGCATACTTCTTGCTTACCTGTGCTTGAAGCTGTATGATGAGCCAGTACGCAATTGGCTGCAGAACAAATTTCAAAAGCAGAAAGCTGTTGCTGTAGAATAACTGCATGCAGATATAATTTAAAAACAAATTGCCTTTGATTTCAATTAATCAAAGGCAATTTGTTTTTTAATGATAATCCGCAATTGGTACGGTTATTTTATTTTGGGCTTTGACCCCATATAAAAGGTTATTTTAGAACCATTAGTAATAGCAGCATGATTGATAGATAAACTATGGATAAGCTGTCCGTTCAAAAGCACTTTTTGCACATAGATATTTTTAGCACTTTGGTTAATAGCTTCTATTGTAAAAGTTTTTCCGTTTTCTAATGTGAGTTCGGCTTTATTCACCAGCGGTGATCCCAATGCATATTGACCAGATCCTGGAGCAAATGGATAGAAGCCCAGTGATGAAAAAATATACCAGGCACTCATTTGTCCGCAGTCATCGTTACCGCCCAATCCATCGGGAGCAGGTTTGTACTGCATATTTAAAATTCTGCGTACTTGTGCCTGAGTTTTCCATGGCTCGTCTGTCCAATTGTAAAAATAGGCTACGTGGTGTGCTGGCTCGTTGCCATGAACGTATCCTCCAATAATTCCTTCTCTTGTAATATCTTCCGTTTCGGCAAAAAACGAATCAGGCAAATGCATGGAAAACAAAGTGTCTAATCGAGAAGCAAAAGCTTTTTTTCCGCCCATTAGCGCAATAAGATCTGTTGGGTTATGTGGAGCAAAAAAACTATAATTCCAGCTGTTGCCTTCAATAAAACCCTGACCATGTGTACTTAAAGGATCAAATTCTTTTTTGAAAGAGCCGTCTGCCAGCTTCGGCCGCATAAAACCTGTTTCTGCTTCAAAATTATTTTTCCAATTTTCAGAGCGTTTTAAAAACTCATTGTAAATTTCGGTTTGGTTAAGCTTCTTGGCTAATTGGGCGATACACCAGTCGTCATAAGCATATTCTAATGTGCTGGATACTGAGATACCGCTTTTTTCGGCAGGTATATATCCTAAATCCATATATTGGCCAATACCTTCGTAATCACGGTGTTTTGCTGTGGTTACGCAGGCCTGCAAAGCTTCATCCGGGTCACCCTTATAAATTCCTTTCAAAATAGCATCAGCAATAACAGATACACTGTGATAACCGCTCATGCACCAGTTATCATTGGCATAATGTGACCAGATAGGCAGCATATGAAGACTGCTTTGATTATAATGAGCCACCATCGATTTTACTATATCATTGTTTCGCGATGGCTGAATAATATTAAAAAAAGGGTGCAAAGCCCTGTAAGTATCCCATAGTGAAAAAGTACTGTAATTCGTAAAACCGTCTGCTTTGTGTGTGCCTTGATCCAGGCCTCTGTATTCACCATTCACATCTGTATAAACCGTAGGATTTATAAAAGTGTGATACATAGCGGTATAAAAATTCACTTTGATATCATCAGAAGCTGAAATATTGATTTTATTCAGTTCTTTATTCCAGATAGATTGCGCTTGGGCTTTTACTTTTTCGAAATTCCAGTCTTTGATCTCTTCTTTCATATTCTGCAGTGCATTTTCCTGACTCACTGGAGATATTGCGAATTTTATCTTGATTTTTTCGGCCTCACTGGTTTTAAAATCAAAATACATCCGGATTTGTTTTCCAGCTATTTCGGGGAAGTTTCTGTTTTGATCAAATTTCCCCCAAAAACCTCTGTAGGCCTGTTTGTTTTCGTAATTTTTTTGCCCATATTGAAAGAAAGGCTTAGAGAAAGACATGGCAAAATAAACTGTTTTTGTTCTTGCCCATCCATTGGTCTGCCTGTAGCCAGTAACCAGAGTGTCGTTAATGACTCTTACATAGGTCCAGACATTTTTGTCATTATAATTGTAAATTCCAGCCATTAAGTCTAATATAATATGGCTTTCTTCGGATTTTGGAAAAGTATATTGATGCATTCCAACGCGGGTAGTGGCGGTCATTTCGGCCAAGATATTATCATCATCCAGTTTCACCTTGTAATAGCCGGCTTCGGCGGTTTCATTAGCATGTGAAAATGAAGATCGGTATCCGCTTTTTGGATTGGAGGCAGTTCCGGGATTCAATTGCAGTTTCCCCTGTGTGGGCATTATCAAAAAATCACCAAGATCCGAATGTCCTGTTCCGCTAAAATGGGTGTGGCTAAAACCGGTTATAGTTTTGTCTTCATAGCGGTATCCCGCGCAGTATTTATAAACTTCGCCATTGTATTTTCCATTCAGTTCATAGGATATAGTATCAGTTTCCGGGCTAAGCTGTACAGCTCCAAATGGTACTGTGGCACCCGGGTAGGTGTGTCCCATCTTTTCGGTACCAATAATTGGTTTTACAAAGGGAATCAGATTTTGCTGAGAATAACTGCAACAGCAAGTAAGAAACAAGAACGGCAGCAATATTTTTTTCATCAGATGAGCATTAGGTTAAGCAGATAAATTTGTTGCATAAAAAATAAAATATAATTCTCTTATTGAAACCAGTTTGGAGGGCTTGTGGGAGTTTTAATCGATACTAGTTCGCCTAGCTGCGGAACAATATATTTTAATTCCTGTTTATTGGCAGCGATCATAAATCTCTTTACAGGTTCAGTCCAGCTATGCTGTGCCAAAGCAAATCCAGCCCAATGGACAGGCATTATAACTTTGGCTTTGGCATCTATTGCAGCTTGTATGCTTTCTTCAGGAAACATATGTATTTGACTCCAGTTCTCATTGTATTGCCCGCATTCCATAAAAGCAAAATCAAAAGGTCCTAATCGTTTTCCTATCTCTTTAAAATGCTCTCCATAACCGCTGTCACCGCTAAACCATATTTTTTCTTTTGCAGTTATCATGCTCCAGCCGCCCCATAATGACTTTGCCCTGTCTCTCAAACCACGTCCTGAAAAATGTCTTGTGGGAGTAAAAGTAATTTGCACATCATTAAAAAAAACAGTGTCCCACCAATCAAATTCAGTAACAAGTGTAGATTCAATTTCCCATTTCACCAAATGACGCTTTACGCCCAATGCCACATAAAACTGTTTTACTTTAGGTTTTAATTTTTGAATACTGTCATAATCGAGATGATCATAGTGGTCATGAGAAAGTAATACCAAATCTATATCAGGCAGTTCATCAATTATATCTAAAGTATTTTCAGAAAACCGTTTTATCGCAAAAGGAGAGATAGGCGCTGCATTGCTGCCAAACATTGGGTCAATTAGAATATTCAATCCATTCATCCGCAATAAAAGCACCGAATGGCCATACCATATAAACTGCATGTTTTCCGCAGGCATTCCGAAAGCTTCTTTATTAAACGGAATTATGCTTAAAGGCGTTTTTGGCATTCTGTCTTTTTTTTGGCAAAATTGTTTGTATAAAAGTTTTGGCATCGTCCGGATGCTTATATCTATTGAAGTGTTTTCAATGTTTAAGAATTTTTCGCCATCCCATTGTTTTGATTTGGAATATGTGGCTATGTCCGATTTTGCTGGTTTTGCACCAAATTGTTTTCGCATACGGCAGGAACTTTTTTTGGAAACTAAAAGTACTACTGTTGAGTGTATTTTCAAATGGATTATTGATTATTTTGATGTTGTTATTAAATAAATTGCTTTACACATATCTGCATTAAAATTTTATATTTGCAATGTGAAATTTATACACTTCATATTATCAATTTATATAATCGCGCTGTCATGCCTGCCATGTTCGGATGCAGTAAATGATATGGACAACAAAATGGTTTCTGTAAAAACTGAGGATAAATCTTCAGCGGATCATCGCGAGGATAGCTGTTCCCCGTTTTGTATATGCAATTGCTGCCATAACAGCGGTTTTTATAAAACTGCTGAATATATAACTTCAGCAATTATAAAAATAAACAGTAAGAATACTAAAATTGAATACAGTCCTGTTTTTCTTTCAGGGTTTCATACTTCCATCTGGCAGCCGCCCAAAATTTGTTAAAATACAATAGATGTTTTAAAACCTTCACTATTTTATCAGTGAGGTATTATAGTATGTAACAAATTAATTTTCAATGAAAAAAATATTTTTAATACTGGCATTAGTATGCAATTCTGTTATGCTTTTTGCTCAGGAGCCAGTCAATGATACCATTAAAGATTCTGAAGAACTGGACGAAATAGTTGTAAAATCAACAAGGACAAGCCGAACCATTTCTAACACACCCACCCGGATTGAAGCTATTGATGCCGAAGAACTGGATGAGAAAAACAATATGAGGCCTGCAAATGTAAGTATGGTTCTGCATGAAAGCACAGGGATTCAAGTACAGCAGACATCGGCTACAAATGGCAATGCAAGTGTAAGGCTTCAGGGTCTCGATGGAAGATATACACAGCTGTTAAAAGACAGTTATCCTAATTTTGGAAACTTTGCAAGCGGTTTGAGCATACTGGAAATTCCGCCTTTGGATCTTCAGCAGGTCGAGATTATCAAAGGGCCTTCATCTACTTTGTATGGTGGCGGTGCGATTGCCGGTGTGGTCAATTTTATTTCCAAAACACCAAAAGAAAAAGGTGAGTATAATTTTTTAATCAATCAGTCTAATGTTGGACAGACTAATATTGGGGGATATGCTTCACAGAAAAAAGGAAAATTTGGATACACTTTGTTGGCATTGTACAATAATCAGTCAGCATATGATGTAGATCATGATAACTTTTCGGAACTGCCGGAAGCACATAGTTTTACAGTCAATCCACAGCTTTTTTATTATCCAGATGAATCTGTCTCTTTTATGCTGGGCAATAGTTTTTTGAAAGGCAGCAGCCTAGGTGGAGATATGCAGGTCATCAAAGGAAATCCGAGTGCAGATAATGTGTATTTTGAGGAAAACAAAACCATTCGGAATACAACTGTTTTTGAATTTGATAAAAAATTCAGCAACGACAAAAGCTTTAAGCTTAAGCAAAGCTTAAGTATTTTTGATAGAAAAATCAGCATTCCAGCTTATAGTTTTTCTGGGCAGAACACCAATAGTTTTACAGATGCTTCGTATGTTTTTCATCAGAAACAGCACAATATAATAAGCGGATTGAATTTTGTTTATGATAATTTCGATCAGTCAAAAGGAGCATCAGCAAATAATAGCCTGAATGCAAAGTCTATCACAGCGGGAGTGTATGCTCAGGACACTTGGGATGCTGCAGAGAAAATAAAACTGGAATATGGAGCGCGTCTAGACAATGTGAGCTTCAGCAATATCAATTACAAAAAAAATCAGACATTTATTCTGCCAAGGATTTCGGGCTTGTATAAAATTAATAATCAGCTTTCAACTCGCTTAGGGGGTGGTTTGGGATACAAAATTCCAACTGCTTTTACAGAACAGACAGAAACTATTCAATATCAGAATGTATTGCCATTAAATAATGTTGAGGCCGAAAAGAGTATTGGAGGGACACTGGATTTTAATTACAAGGCAAAACTGGCCGATGAATTGCTCTTTAGTATCAACCAGATGTTTTTTTTAACGCAAATCAATAAGCCATTAGTTCTAGAAATGGACAGCTCAGGCAATTCATTTTTTATAAACGCATCTAAGCCTATTACCAGCAATGGTTTTGAAACCAATGTTAAATTCATTTTTAAGGAAAATTATAAATTATTTGGAGGCTATACTTTTGCAAATGCTAAAAATACCTATTTGGAAACTAATCAATTCATGCCGTTAGTACCTAAAAACAAAGTCAATTTAACGCTGGTTTACGAGAAGGAAGATGACTTTAAAATTGGTTTAGAGAGCTATTACACAGACAAGCAGTTTTTATATAATGGTCAAGAAACACCGTCTTATTGGGAATTTGGAGCCAGCGCTCAAAAAACTTTTGGCAAGGTCACTGTTTTTATAAATTTTGAAAACTTTACAGATGAACGCCAAAGTAAATACAAAGGAGTAGTAAATCCGCCATATACCAGCCCATCTTTTGATGACATTTGGAATCATACAGAAGGTTTTGTTTTTAATGGAGGTTTAAAAATTAAGCTGTAAATTATAAAAACACATAGATTTATTATGCTGTTACAGGGAAAAGGATTATAATTATGAGGCTATTCTCTTGTAATCAGCAATATGAAAATAAATCAGGCTATTACTACTGATAACAAAAAACATCTGCAGTAAACCGCAGATGTTTTTCCAGCAAAATTAAAAACAGCAAGAGTTAAGTATTTGCCTTTTTTTGTGAGATAATTAAATTGTTGCTATAATATTTACTGCATTTAATGCAATATCGTTAAGCAGGCAATCTGATTCTTTTTCTTCTGCAAGAGTTTGAGTCAGTAATTTTGCTGCATCATTTTCTCCCAGTGTTTTGGCAAAAGCGGCTAAAGTTCCGTAAGTTGCAATTTCATAATGTTCAATTTTTTGCGATGCGGCAATTATTCCGGCATCTCTTACTGGTCCAGGAGCTGTTTCCAAGAGTATAGATTCTCCTTCTTTGAGAAGTCCAGCCATTGCTTCGCATTTTTTTCCTTCTGCTTTTTGTCCTAAGGATTCAAAAATCTGTTCCAGTCTTGCAACCTGAAGCTGTGTAATGGCATGATGTTCCAGAATTAATGACGAAAGTCCTGGAGATGCAGCATTGGCAGCCATTTTTGGAAGGCTGCTCACGAGTGCGTTTTCGGCCCAATAAATGTCTTTAAGATTATCGATAAAGAGTTCTTTTAACTCTGTTGCAGCATCTGAAGCTGGCTCCACTATGTCTTTTACTGCTTTTGGCTGCGCTGTATTGGCTTGATTTGTTTTTTCTGAATTTTTCATGTTAAATATTTTTGATATTAAATGTATAAGTTGGGTTCACGTTGCCAGAATCGGTGCATGCCCATTGCTGTAATGAATTCTTCAGCAAATGCTTTAGAAGCGGCTTCACTGCTAATAATTACTCCGGCATCGTCGTTTGTAATTTTAACTGCAAATGGTACTGCGCTGAATAATTTGGCAGCTTCACCATCGGCACCAATGACTTTGCAATGTTTATACGCGTCATTAAGGTATTCAAGTGCATCATCATTTTCGGCCAAAGCATTAATTCCTAATCCATGTGGCACATAGACAGCATCAAACAGCACAGATGAGGCGGTTAAAAAACTGTATTGTGCCGATAATGCTCCATCTGAATCTGTAATTATAGATCCTAAATGCGGTCCAATGACAAATCCTTTGGCGCCATGCTGTTTCAGTGCATCTTTCATATTCAATACCGCTTCTTCGGAGACACCGTCTGAGCATAGTATAGCGACTCTTCTGGACTCGATGGTGGGTGAATTAGCTGGGTTTTTTACCATACTTAAAGCATCAGAAGAAGCAACAGATTGTTCGACAGTTTTTGGTTCCTGATCACCACCTTCATTTTCTGGAGAAACACCTTTATTTACAGGAAATTCTAATTCTAGAGGTACCGAAGCACCGAGGCCTAAAGCAACTTTTTCGGCAAGTTCGGTATCAACTTGAGATAATAGTCCTAGCATTCGGACTCTAATTGCAGTTGTTTTTACTTTTCCAAGCTCAAAACGGAGTGCTTTCACAATATGGCTTTTTTCTGCTGCGGTCTGGCTGTTAAAGAATAGTTTTGCCTGGCCAAAGTGATCCGAAAAACTTTCGCTTCTTTCTCTGACCTTGTGTGCTTCGATACGTTCATTGAAGCTGGAAAATCCTCCCTGGCTTATCTGCTGCTGATAAGGACAGCCGCCTCCTAATGAATTGGGATGATAATTTACACGCCCTTTGTTAATTTCCTGACGCATGAAGCCATCACGCTGATTGTTATGTATGGGCGCAATGCTTCTGTTAATTGGAATTTCATGAAAATTTGGACCTCCTAATCGGGTAAGCTGCGTATCGGTATACGAAAACAATCTTCCTTGCAATAATGGATCGTTTGTAAAGTCAATACCTGGCACAACATGTCCTGGGTGAAAAGCAATCTGTTCCGTTTCTGCAAAAAAGTTATCAGGATTTTTATTCAATACCATTCTTCCCACAATAGTAACTGGAACTAATTCCTCGGGGACAATTTTCGTAGGGTCTAATAAATCAAACTCGTATCTGGTTTCGTCTTCAGCTGGAATAATCTGTACACCCAATTCCCATTCAGGGAAATTGCCCATTTCGATAGCTTCGTATAAATCTTCCCTGTGAAAATCTGGGTTTTTTCCCGAAATTTTCTGAGCTTCATCCCAGGCAACAGCGTGAGTCCCTAATTTTGGTTTCCAATGGAATTTAACAAAAACCGATTCTTCTTTAGCATTTATTAATCTAAAAGTATGCACGCCAAAACCTTCCATCATTCTGTAGCTTCTTGGGATGGCACGGTCTGACATTAGCCACATGATCATATGCATCGATTCTGGCATTAATGAAATAAAATCCCAAAAAGTATCGTGTGCAGAAGATGCTTGTGGTATTTCATTATTCTGTTCTGGTTTTACGGCATGTACAAGGTCTGGAAATTTTGATGCGTCCTGAATAAAAAATATAGGAATATTATTGCCGACCAAATCAAAGATTCCATCCTGAGTATAAAACTTAACCGCAAAACCTCGGACATCCCTAGGGAGATCGGTTGAACCACGCGAGCCTGCTACTGTAGAAAATCTCGTAAATACAGGAGTTATCTGCCCAGCTTCCTGCAGGAAACCAGCCTTGGTCAATTCGGGGATTGGGTTAGTTACTTCAAAAAAACCGTGAGCTCCAGAGCCTCGGGCATGAACTACTCTTTCGGGAATTCTTTCGTGGTCAAAATGTGTAATTTTTTCTCTAAGTATAAAATCTTCTAATAATGAAGGACCTCTTTCGCCTGCTTTAAGCGAATTGTTATCATCATTAATCTGTACTCCTTGATTCGTAGTTAAGATTTTGTTGGTGCCATCTGATTTATTAATTGACAAATCACGCTGTTTTTCGTCTTGAAAATTTTTCATAAATAATTAGTATTTAATTTGTTATTGATGGAGCTGTAAATTTTAGATTTACTGTATAAATCCTCAATCATTCAAATTTATCTCATAATGTCAGATTGTTTTTATAGAATTACTCGTTATAGTTTTATAATTGCCATGATGTAACTTTTAGTAAATGAGTAATTTATATTTATTTGTTGTGTTTAATAAGCCTTTGATGCCTGAATCATATATTTATATTTTGCTGCTTTTCTGTGCTGGATGATTTATTTTTTTGTGAGTTGTAGAATTAACTTTTCTTTCTATAGTAATTTCTCTTTTCAGAGCTGGCATTTCTATATGTTCTTCTTTAAAAGCGTTTTTTATATTTTCGTAGAAATCTGAAACAACAAAACCATAATCAGTATTGGATGCCCACGCATATATGGATAAAAGCATGGCTTCAGATGTTAAATCTTTGACCATAACCATGGGATCGGGAGTTTGAAGAATTCTTTTATCGGCTTTTATAACTTTGAAGATTATTGATTTGACGTGAGACAATTCACTGTCATGATTAACACTGAGCGTGATATCAGTCCGTCGGGTTAATTCTTTAGAAAAATTTCGGATTATGCCATTGGACAGGGCTCCATTTGGCATATATATTGACTGATTGCTTGGAGTGATGATTTTTGTGCTGAATATAAATATTGCGGCTACAGTTCCAGATTCGCCCTGAGCTTCAACATAATCTCCAACACGTAAAGGCTTGAAAAGAATAATCAGCAGGCCTCCTGCAAAATTTGCCAGCGAGCCTTGAAGCGAAAGGCCTACTGCTAATCCAGCAGCTCCTATAACGGCAACAAAAGCTGAGGTTTCTACTCCCAGTTTGGTTATAATGCTTATAAAAAGCAAGGCACGGAAAATCCAGATAAGAACATCGGTTACAAATTTGAGCATGGTTGGATCAAAGCGTTTTTTATCGATAAGCCTCATCATGATTTTTTTGAAGATTTTTATAGCAAAAACTCCAATTATTAGTGTAATAACCGCTGATAGAAGGTGTGGCCAGAATGCCATTGCAGCTTGTACTGTTTTTTGCCAATATTCATTTAGTGCTTCCATAACGCATTATATTAAATAGCATCAGATGATTTGCAGATGAGGCTTGACTTGCAGACTGACAATATCGCATCTATTGGCTTGGGATAGGCAGAATAAAATTGTTATAGCCACATCTGAGGCTTCCAGCATTTCCATTCTTTTTATTTTTTCTCTCTGTTCTTCTTTGGACATTGAATGTATATCGCTTTTTGTCAGGCCAGGTTCAATTAAGGAAACCTTAATTCCCTTAGCGTTGATTTCTTTGCGTAGTGCCGCGCTGAATCCTCTGATAGCTGATTTTGATGCTACATAAACCGTTCCTGTTGCTTCCTGGGTATCAGCACTCATTGATCCAATATTTATAATGTGGCTCGATTGCTGTGACTGCATTTTAGAAACTGCTTGTTTGGTAAAATTGATATAGCCTAAAATATTTGTTTCCAAGATGTATTTTATATTTTCATATTCTTCGTCAATAACTCCTTTAGCAGGCAATGCCGCATTATTTATAAGTATATCAATTCCGCCAAGGGTTTTATCTATTTCATTCCAGATTCGTTCAATATCTTGTTTTTCAGTTACATCTGCCGTAAGCCCATATACTTTTCCTTTAGATTGTTCCTTGATTTCTTTTATTGCATTGTCAAAATCGTCTTGATCTCTCATGCTTTTTATTTTTAATAACCTGAATTCAATTAATAACAAATTTCTCCCATCACAAGGCATATTTTTTTACAGAATTAAAACTTTGATTTATAAAATTTTGATTTATAACCTATAAAAAAAAATATAATCAACCCGTTGGGTGTAATTATTTTTAACCACATAGAAACATAGATTTTTTTGAATATTTAAAGGATTAGTCTATCTATGTGAAAAATTGTCTATTTTCTATCTATTCTTTCACGTTCAACTATAAATCTATGTCTCTATGTGGTTCATTTTTTTATTTATTTTGAATTACACCCAATGGGTTATAATCAGGATTATTTGATTTTTGCAGCTATTAGCTGTAATTGTATAAATTAATTGTAAATCAGTATGCTACATTTGAAATTGAGTTTGATTTTTTAGAAACTAAAAACCAGTATTATGAATACATTATCAAAAACAAAGATGGCAATGTTAATTCTTCTGATAGGATTAGCTTTTGCATGCAAAAAGAAAGAAGATACTTCTGTAGAAACAACATATGAGACGGATACTACAGAAACTGTTGTCGATACCATTGGCTCTGCAAATATTGATACGACGGCTATTGATCAAAATGCTCAGGATAGTCAAAACAGTCCTAACAGCAAAAATGGAACCACTGGCTCTGGAACCGATTCGCTTCCAAAAGGGCAATAAGAAAGCGCTGTTTTTTCGCAAAATATTTCCGGCAGATAAATTGTATTTCTCTGCCGGAAATATTTTTGTAACCTGAAAATCCGCTGATAAAATTGTACTGGATTTATATTTATTATTTCATCAATTCAATTAGCTGTAAGGCATTAAAGGCAGCATATCCTTCCTCATCATTATCAAAATAAACAAATACATCGTCAGACTTCAGCCATGTTTTGCATTGTTCAGCCCATTTCCTTAAAGCCTCGTCAGAATAACTTCCCTGATACTTATTGGCGGTAGGCCCATGCAGCCTGAGATAAACAAAATCAGCAGTTGTTATCAAAGGAGATATGTGTCCTGCGAGTTCATATATGCAAAAAGCGGCATTGTATTTTCGCAAAAGATCATATACATCGTCTGCGTACCAGCTGCTGTGCCGAAATTCAAATGCAAAACGCTGGTGTAAAGGAAGTTTTTGCAGAAATTTTTCTAAAAGTTTTAAATCAGCATTCAGAGATGGAGGCAGCTGAAATAATATCAAGCCTAATTTGTTTCCTAAAAGTTTCATTTTGTGCAAAAAAGGAAGCAGAATTTCATCTGGATTCCGCAATTTTTTGAGATGTGTAATAAAGCGATTGGCTTTAATGACATATACAAAATCTTCGGGTACTTTTTTTCCCCAATTAATTATTGTTTCATCAGAAGGAACTCCATAAAAAGTGCTGTTGATTTCTACTGTAGTAAACTTTTTGGCATAATAACCAAATTGATCCTTGATTTTGAGATTCTGCGGGTAAAACTTGTTACGCCAATGCTTATAAGACCAGCCCGATGTTCCTATGTGAATTGTATGCTTTTCCATAAACCTGATTAAAATTCATTTTGGAGAACCTATTGCTGTTGAGGTTTCAAGGTAAATTTAATCACTTGGTATTGGCTAAAATTATAGAATATATATCCGATATTGTAAAATATCAATTTCTTGCGAATAGACTAAAAGGATAAAATGTATAATTACTCTTTCTTGGAGAACCCTTTCCTTGTCATTTCCCCCCAGCCTTTAGTGCCCATAATTTTTTCTTTGTACCCTGCTAATGCAGCATATACAGCCATCGGGTGGAAATAAAAAGGCTCAATGAAAGCGGCTATTAACAGCTTGAAAAAATCGGCCTGTTTTGGATATTTGTGAAAAGAGTATTCTTCACTATATAAGGCAATGACCGAAAACATGACCGCAAAAAAGTAAACAAACAAGACAAGCAAAATGAAGAAATGCCAGTTAAGCATTCCCAATATGATAAATATTACAGTTATCATGAGGCCTATAAATTCTATAGCAGGAGCAAGGAACTCGAATAACGTCCAATAGGGAATACTAATCATGCCCAAAAGCTTATATTTTGGGTTCAGAAACATTTTTCTGTGAAAACTCAATGTTTCTATAGTTCCTCTCATCCAGCGGCTGCGCTGTTTTTTGAATATTTTGAAATCTTCCGGAGCTTCTGTCCAGCATAGCGGATCGGGGATGTATCTAACGGTATATGGCAGTTTGTTTTCCAGCATATAACGGCGCATTCTTACAACGAGTTCCATATCTTCGCCTACTGTTTTGGTATCATATCCTCCTGCCAGCAAAGCTATTTCCTTATCAAAAGCACCAAATGCCCCGCTGATAAGCAATAACCCATCGAGTCTTCCCCAAGCCATTCTCCCAAGAAGAAACGCTCTTAAATATTCGAGAACCTGGATCCTTGGCAGCATAAGGTCAGGGATATTTACTTCAAACAACCGGCCATTTTTAATGATGCACTGGTTAGCTATTCTTACTACGCCACCAGTTGCAATAACACGTTTGCCATAGGATTCAAGGAAAGGTTTTGCCAGTTTGAGCAATGAGTCTTTATCCAGGATGCAGTCAACATCTATGCACACTACATAAGGGTTTTGGGCAATGTTGAGCCCAACGTTAAGTGCATCGGCTTTGCCGCCATTTTCTTTATCAACAACTATCAGTTTTTTATAAGCGGCGTTTCTGGAAACATAGAGGCCTTTAATTTTTTTGGTTTCAATTTTTGGATGAATATCAAGTTCCGTAAGGGTTAGGTCATAAGTCTTGATAAGAATCTCCATTGAATTGTCTTTGCTTCCATCATTTACGACAATCACCTGATAATTATTGTAATTTAGGGAAAGTAATGATTTTACATTTTCTTCAATGGTAAATCCTTCATTATATGCTGGAGCAATCAGCGAAAGGCTTGGTGCAAACTCGCTGGTAAGCAGAACTTCATAATCGGCAAAACTGTTTTTTTTGAGATATTCCCTGAGTTCTCTGGTAGAAAGGTGTGCCAATACAAGATAGGATGACATAATAAGTATTGCATACCCAAGTATAAACAAGAGATATATGTCAAAAAGAGCTGTTATTTCATTGGTTAAAAAAGTCAAGAGCCTATGTTGTTAACTGTTAATGCCTGCAATACATTTTGCGCCTCATAACGTATTGATGGATTAGGAGCTTTGGTTTCTAATAAAGTTACGTACTGAAGTTTTTGGGTAAGCTTTAGTTCCTTAATAAGTTTAAGCCCAAGAGCAACAACAGTTGTGTTTTTTGATTCCAGCAGGAATTCAACGCCTTGGGTGTCACCTATATCGTGTTTTTTAAAAGCGCTTATAATATTTATCTGAGTCCAGTCATCAATAGGGTATGGATGCTCTGTAAGATGCGCTATGCCATTTGTTCCTGCTAATTTAATACAGGCATTCAGGGCGGTTATTTTTAATGTTTTATTGCGGGCTTTAGAAGCTGTCAGTATAGGATCAAAAGCCTCTTTTAAATTCATCTCAGCGAGTTCAGTTATACCTTTGCATTTTACTTCCCATTTCAGGTTCTTAAGCTTTTTCAGTGATTCATCCATCAGCCCAGTGTCTTTATAAAACTCTTCTAGTTTTCGGGCATAAATGCCTTCGTAGTTTTTATGTAGATTGATAATGGAATCAGTTAATACTTTTCTGAAAAAAGCTTTATTAGAAAGCGTCTTATATTTTTCATCTTCTTTAATAGCTTCAATAGGAATATCTTGGAACATCATCGCGAACATTAATTTTTCAATAATTTCGCTGTATTTTATCTCTAATCTTTCTTTTCTGATGTTTTTGCTGCGGCTGCTTATAATCCATAGATATAAGATAAATGATGTCATTACAAATACTCCAATTGAGAACATAAGGAAAGGTTCTGTCCATTTGCCATTATTATAAAGTTCCAAGAGTTTTTGCATATCAGCTGCGTTTAATTGCCTTTTTGAGAGAATCGGAATAATACAATTTATTAGACACGGATATTCAGCAGTTTATTGATTCTTACCAAAAGTACTGCAGGACTAACGGGTTTGGCAATAAATTCGTTTGCACCAATGCTGAATGAATCCAGCTCTGTCTGCTCAATACCAGAAGAAGTAAAAATAATTATCGGAATATCGGCGCTGATATTTTCTCTTACATACTGTGTAATTTCCATGCCACTGATGCCAGGCATGTTTATATCTGTCAAGATCAGATCGTA
This sequence comes from Flavobacterium aestuarii, assembly GCF_040049115.1. Lineage (NCBI taxonomy): Bacteria > Pseudomonadati > Bacteroidota > Flavobacteriia > Flavobacteriales > Flavobacteriaceae > Flavobacterium > Flavobacterium aestuarii. The sequence goes on along the minus strand of NZ_JBDLZZ010000003.1, from coordinate 30,179 downwards.
GCTGTTGAATTGTATTGCATCCAACGCATCTTTGCCATCGGCAAACTGATCTACAGTAAATCCTTTAGATTCTAAGAAAAAAGATAATGATTTGCGTAGGATGTCATTATCTTCGGCTAAAACTATTCTCATTGGCTTAAATTTATCTTTGGAGCAAAACCTGTATATAAAATCAAGTAATACACAAAGCTATTGCATATTTCTCTTTTATCATAGTTCCTTTAAATTTTTAACAACTTCGAGTATTGCTGTTTGCAGGGAAGTAATTTTATCCGAAGTTGTAACGCTGAATTGACCTGACAAAGCTTCTTTTTCAATAATATCCAAGTATGCAGTGAAATCCTCCAGCACGAACATATCCATGCTGGTTTTCATATTATGAGCCAGTTTTTTTACTGTATCATTGTCATTGCTGTTAAAAGCTTTTACGAGCTGTTCCATCTGATCCGGAATTTTTTCTATAAAAATAGAAATCATCTCCTTAATAAAGCTTGAATCTCCGCCTGACATTTCATCCAGATACGACAAGTCTGCCTTTTTCTTTAAATCAGTCTTGCCATCTTTGCTAAGTACTTTTGTTATTGCTTCTAAAAGAGCAGCCTGTTTAAAGGGTTTTGGCACATAGGCATTCATGCCTACCCTGTAGCAATGTTCCTGCTCACCCACAAGAGAGTGTGCCGTCATGGCAATGATAGGTATATCCGAATTCATTTCGTTCCTGATGTGGAGTGTGGTCTGATAGCCATCTTTGACAGGCATCTGAAGATCCATTAGTATTAGATCATACTCGTTTTTGGAAAGAAGTTCAATTCCCGCTTCGCCATTCTCGGCAATGTCCAATTCGAAGCCAAAGTTATGAATTACACTCTTAGCCAGTTTTTGATTTAATATATTGTCTTCACAAAGCAGTATTTTCAGCTTGCCAAGATTGTTGTATAGAGATGGTTCAGCAGCGGTTTCATCTTGGTCTGCTTTTTTATAAACAAGTGTAAAAATGAATTCTGAACCTCGGTCTTGTTTGCTTTTAACATACACTTCAGCGTCATGCAATTCCACTAGCTGTTTTACAATGTTCAGTCCAAGTCCAGTGCCTCCAAATCTTCGCGTAGTGCTTTCTTCAGCTTGTGTAAACCGCTCGAAAATTGTTTTCAGTTTGTCTTCAGGTATGCCAATTCCTGTATCTTTGACAGTGAATCTTAGGGAATAATTATCATTTGTTTCATCCACTTTTTTTACAGAAAGAGTTACTTCCCCTTCTTCAGTAAATTTTAGGGCATTTCCTGTTAGGTTTACTAATATCTGGTTTAGTCTTCCCTGATCACCAATAACAATTTCCGGCATGTCGGCATCCAGGAAGAGATTGAATTCTACAGCAGGCGGCACTTTTACTTTTAAAAGATTATAAATATGCTTCAGTGTATTTTTTAAGTTGAATGGCTGTGCTTCGATAGTCAAGCTGCCTGATTCGATTTTGGAAAGATCCAAAATATCGTTTACTATCAATAGAAGATTTTCTCCAGCTATTTGTACATTGTCAACATAATCCTGCTGCAATGTGTCTAGTTTTGTCTGGGCAAGCAGATCCGTAAATCCGATAATGGCATTTAAAGGCGTCCTGATTTCGTGGCTCATATTGGCTAAGAAGCTGTCTTTTGCATGTAAGGCTCGTTCGGCAATTTTTTTCTGAGCTGCCAGTTCGATATTTTTTGTTCTTAACTCTAATTGATTAATGACGTGTTTTGCAACAATAGAAAGTGCATTGCGCTGGTTTTCATTCAGCTCTTTCGAAACTTGATCTATCGCACAAATGGTACCTATATTGTAACCATCAGGTGTAGTAAGCGGTATACCAGCGTAGAATCTTATTTTGAAACCATCCAGAACATTGGGGTCATCTTTGAATCGTTCGTTTAAATGGGTGTCTGGTATTTCAACCAGCTTGGAGTCCATAATAGTATATTGGCAAAAAGAAATTTCCCGAGGAACTTCTGTAACCCCAATTCCAATTTCTGATTTAAACCACTGCCTTTTTTCGTCAATAAAAGATATATGAGCAATTGGTACGCCACATATATACGAAACAAGCTGTGTGGCATCGTCAAAAGCATGCTCAGGAAGCGTATCAAGGATATTGTAGCGTTTCAATGCTGCTAGGCGCTGGAGCTCGTCAGACGGTACTGGAAATTCTCTATTCATTTTGTTAAAGGTATAGTGGCAAAAATATATAATTTCAAATAAAACATCTCAGATGAAAAGTATTTCTGCCTATGCAGAGCGCTGTATTTTTTATTCTCAGTTACAAAGTGTTTGTTTTCCAATCATTTGCTTCGATTTTATTTGTCACTGATTTACTGAAAATCAGATTTATTGATGTTTATAAACGCAATTTCTCAAAATTATTTTTTACAGCTGTAATTTGTATTGAATTATATATAGTCAAAATGACTTTTACTTATAGATAAATGTATTTTATTTATTTATGAAGCTGTTTTAATACAATATTATCAATTTTTTATTTTATGGTTACCAGTATTTGTTTGCAAAATGTTTTGTTATAACTAATATTTGGTTTTTTTTATCTAAAAAAAATCATAAAAAAAACGTTTAATGTATTTTTTTAATAAAAATTTTAATAGGTAGATAATTTTGTTTTTTTACTAAAACGTTTTAGTATGTTTGTACTGTCGACTATATATTATCTCAATTAATATTAAACCAAAATGAAACAACCTAAAAATGAAAACAAAAATTAATTTAAAAATTTCACCGCCACGGAGAGGTGCAATAAAAGCATTGGGTCATAACTTCGAGAGTATTGGGTTAATTCTTTTATTGCTGCTGTTTTTTAGTTTTAGCAATGGTATTGCACAAAACAATGCCACAAGCCCAAAAACTATTGTTAAAGGAAAAGTAATTGACAAGACTGGTCTTTCTGTTCCAGGAGTTACTGTTTTGGAAAAAGGCACTAAGAATGCAGCTCAGACCGACTTCGACGGAAACTTTTCCTTATCAGTAGCTAGTCCTCAATCAGTAGTTGTTTATTCTTTTGTTGGAATGCAAACGATTGAGAAGAGAGCCAGCGATGGTTTGAGCCCTACTATTGTAATGAAAGATTTAGCTACAGATCTGAACGAGATTGTTGTGATTGGTTATGGAACTCAGAAAAAAGCAAAACTTATCAGTGCCGTAGATAAAATTGGCAGTGGTGCTTTCAAAGACAGACCCAGTGTGAATGCAACTGCGGCATTGCAAGGAAAGGCACCAAGTTTAACAATTCAGCAGACTAATTCTGAGCCGGGTGCAGGTGTCAATATTAATATCAGGGGGGTAAGCACCTTAGGAAGCAGTAACCCATTGATAGTTATAGATGGTGTAACTGGTGGCGATATTAATGCACTTAACCCAGCTGATATAGAAAATGTTTCTGTATTGAAAGATGCGGGCAGTGCTGCAATTTATGGTTCAAGAGCAAGTAACGGTGTAATTCTTATTACTACCAAAAAAGGCAGTAAGTCATCACCAATGACTTTGCAGTTCAGCAGTCTTGTAGGATTTAATACCCCTAAATTTTTCACAAAACCAGTGCATGGTTATGAGAATGCGATGTTAAGAAATGAAGCTGCTTTTAATTCAGGTGAGGCCAGTGCTGTATTTACTTCAGCTCAGATAGCCGAAATGAAACAAAAAGGAGATACTAAGTGGTTTGCTAAAGAAATTGTAAAACCTGCTCTTCAGCAAAACTATAATATTTCAGCTACTGGCGGAAATGAAAATTCTACTTATCTGGTATCGCTAGGATATTTGGATAATGAAAGTGTTTTTGTTGGTCCAGAAAAAGGAATGGAGCGATACAATTACAGAATCAATCTTACTAACGAATTTGGTAAATTCAAGCTGACTTCCATATTAGCATATTCTAAGCAAAAAATCAGAGATCATGCTGGCAGTACTGGTACATTAATGGTTGATGCATTCAGGGTACCATTGTATTATGAGCAAAAAGATGAAAATGGCAATTACCTTACTAATGATATTCTTCAGGAATTCAATTCTTTAGGTATTTTAGAAAAGGGCGGTTTTAGAAAATATGATAATGATGATATTTTTGGCTCATTAAATGCAGAACTGAAACTTACTAATTACTTAAAGTTAAGAGGGGTAATAGGTGGACGTGTCTGGTCTAATACATTGTATAAAAGAGTACAAAAGGTTGAGTATTTCCCTAAGGGAGTTTCTGGTGCTGATGCCAATACAGAAGATGAAGATAAAAAAATTGTTGAGCTGAATTCGCAATTAATGCTGGAGTTTAATAAATCGTTTGGCAGTCATAATGTAAGCGCTTTAATAGGAGGTACAGGCGAAAATTTTAAAGAAAGAGGGGTGGGGGTTTATAAGAAATTCACAGATCCCGATCTTGGAATACCAATCACGGAAACAATTATAGATCCAAAAACCTATAATTCTAATGAGAAATCTGGAGAGAACAGCCTTAACTCATTAATTGGCCGTGCCTCTTATGATTATGACAGCAAATATTTTGCCGAGTTCACTTTTAGATATGATGGTTCATCAAAATTCGCAGAGGAGAATCGATGGGGTTTCTTTCCTTCAGTTGCAGTAGGTTATGCCCTTACTAAAGAAAGCTTTATGGAAGGATATAAAAATGCTGTTGGAAATCTTAAATTCAAGTCTTCCTACGGTATTGTAGGAAATCAGAATGTAGGCAACTATCAGTATCAGACTACTTATTTTGGCTTTGCAAATGCTTATGGATATGATAATGGAGTTGCCAGCGGTACAGGTTATAACTTTGCAAATCCAGATATTCAATGGGAAAATGCTGCTACTTTTAACGCAGGACTTGAGGCAGACTTTTTCAAGGGTGCTTTGGGATTATCTTTTGAATTCTTTGATAAGGTAACATCAGATATTTTGCTTAAGCCACAAGTTCCTGGCGTATATGGAACTGATCTTCCTGATTTCAATTCTGGCAAATTAGAAAACAAAGGATGGGAGCTTACTGCTACTTATAGACATGCAGGGAAATTATTTAATCATAATCTTTCAGTAAATATTGGAGATTCAAAAAATAAAGTGCTTGACTATAATAACGGACAAGAAAGACTTCAAGGAATTGAGGAATTACAGGTTTTACTTCGTGAAGGATTGCCTTTCAACTCTTATGTTGGTTTGAAAACAGATGGATATTTCCAGAATTATGAAGAGATACAAGGGGCTGCAGTTCCGGTAGGCCTTACTGTACAGCCAGGAGATAATCGTTATGTGGATCTTAATAAAGATGGAAAAATTGATGAGAATGATAAATTCGTTTTTGGCAATCCTTTCCCAAGATATACTTTTGGTGTGACGTATGATATTGCATACAAAGGATTTGATATCAATATATTTTTTCAAGGTGTAGGCAAGAGAACAATGATGATTAGGGGAGAACTTGTAGAGCCTTTTCATTACAACTATGGTATGACAATGTACACGCATCAATTGGATTATTGGACACCACAAAATCCAGACGCTGCTTATCCGCGTTTGGCTAATAATGGTACACAGTCAAATACCAATAATTTTAGAAGAGGATCAGATATGTATTTATACGACGGCGCTTATGCAAGGCTTAAAAATTTACAGATTGGATACTCGCTTCCTCAAAACGCAATTAAAGAAATCGGACTCAAAAGCTTTAGAATGTTTGTTTCTGGGCAAAACCTGCTGACATTATCTAAAGTTAAATTTGTAGATCCAGAATTGTCAGAGTTTGATAATAGTATGAGACCTTCTGGCGGAAATAGTGGTAGAGCCTATCCTACACAGGTTTATTATGGACTTGGTTTAGATGTCACCTTTTAATAAAATTGAACATGAAAAATATATTTGTACAAAAATTGAAACTGATACCTATTTTCCTCTTGCTGGTTACAGTAAGCTGCGAAAACCTGGATTTGGCACCGGAAAATCAGTTTACTGATTCTAATTACTGGACAAGCATAGATAAGGCACAGACTATGCTTAATACTGCTTATTCGCAAATGCAAAAAAGCAATTATTTCTTTTATAATGAAGCTTTGTCTGATAATGCATATAATGGGAGGGGAGATAATGCCGGTGCTGCATCATTAGCGGCAGGTATACATGATCCGTCATTAGGCAGGTTAAAAGATGAATGGAAAGAAAGATATGCGGGGATAAAATCATGCAATATATTGCTTGAAAACATTGACCGTGTACCAAGTGCAGATCAAAAAATTATTGCCAGAATGAAGGCAGAAGCACGTTTTCTAAGAGCGTTTCAGCATTTTCAGCTTACAACATGGTTTGGGGATGTACCACTTGTTGCAAAAGACCCATCATTGGCAGAAGCTCTCACTATAACTCGTACTTCACATGCAGAGGTGATTGCATTTATTCTTAGTGAGCTAGATGCAATAGTGGCAGATTTGCCAAAAACTTACCCTGCTGGTGAAAAAGGAAAAATTACTTCTGGAGCAGCAATGGCGCTAAAAGCGAGAGTGCTTTTATATGAAAGCCGCTGGGCCGAAGTAGTTACAACAACTGATGCAATTATAGCAGGAACTTATGGTCCATATAGTCTATTTTCATCTTATGAAGGCGTTTTTCTTCCTGAAAATGAATATAACAGCGAAGATATCCTGAGCTTACAGTATGTACCTCAATTAAGAATGTGGGGCGAGTTCTTTGATATTGCTCCAATATCGGCAGGTGCCAGATTAAATGCTCTGGCTCCAACTCAGGAACTGGTAGACAGCTATTTGATGCTTAATGGTAAAAAAATTAATGAAACAGGTTCTGGATATGATGAAAATAATCCTTATATGAACAGAGATCCAAGACTTAAAGGAACTGTTGTATATGATAAATATGAATGGAAAGACGCTAGTGGAACCCGTACTATTTACATTAAACCAGATGCAAATAATACTTCTCCAGATCAATATGTATCAGGTTCTTCAGCAACGCCAACAGGGTACTACACTCGTAAATATTTTGATCCTCAGCATACAACATCATTACAGTCAGGGCTAAACTTAATTCTTTTTCGTTATGCTGATGTCCTTTTGATGAACGCAGAAGCTAAAAATGAGATTAGCAAGCTAGATGCAAATACATGGAATACTACCATAGGTGCTTTAAGAAAACGTGCTGGATTTACAGATCCTGCAGCAGTAAACTATGATAGTTCATTATCTCAGGCGGGACTTCGTGAAGTAATAAGAAACGAGCGCCGTACAGAATTAGGTATGGAAGGTCTAAGAATCTTTGATATCAGAAGATGGAAAATAGCCGAAGATGTATTAAACGGATGGGCTCATGGTGCAAAATTTGGAGTTTCTTCTATTGATAATGGTTACCTAAGAGTCAACTTGAGATCATTTGACCCAGAAAAGCACTACTTATGGCCAATACCTAGAGATGAGCGTTTGATTAATCCAAATCTTTCTCAAAATCCAGGTTGGTAATCGTATTTGAATATAAATTTTAAAAAACAATAAGATGAAAAATATATATATAAAATTATTCCTATTTATGTTTTCAGTATTGGCAGTTGGATGCCAGGATGATGACACAATGAGCCATACAAATGTGAGTGCAGTAAATGCATTATATGCTCCTGCAAATGATAAATTCTTTAACCTTGCTATTCCAGGAGGTTCAGCTGTTTTTGAATGGGAAGGAGCAAAGGCCGAAGATAATGGTGCTGTGCTTTATGATGTACTGTTTGATGTAGAAAACGGAGATTTTTCTAAGCCAATTTTTACAATTCCATCTGATGGAAAAGGTTTTCAGCCAGCTTTAAATTTGACTTTTACACAGCTTAACAAGATTGCCGAAATGGCTGGAATTGATACAGAAGCCATTGGAAAGCTTAAATGGACTGTATATTCTACTAAAGGACTGAATGTTGTGAAATCGGCAGTATCTGGAGTAATTCAGGTACAAAGAGCAGGAGGTTTCCCTACGCCAGATCAATTGTTTATAACAGGTACTGGTTCTGAAGGAGGTGATGCTGTAGCTGATGCTGTTCCTTTCAAAAAAACTGGTGCTTCAACTTATGAAATTTACACTAAGCTTAAAGCTGGTCAATACAAATTCATTACCAGAAAAAATGGTACACCAGAAACGTATTATATTGATAATGGCAAGTTAAAAGAAGATGGTGCTGCTACTGTTACAGGTGCAGATAAGGTTTACAGAATCCGAATTGACTTTAGTGACGGTTCTGCTAAAATGACTGAGATCAAAAAAATCGAATTATGGTTTCCGCCTCTTGGACAATATCTTTTTGAGTACACCTATTCAGGAAAAGGAATCTGGAAAGCCGATAACAAGCTTATCGTATTCAAGCAAGAATCATGGGGTAGAGACGAACGTTACAAATTTAAGTTTACTGTAGACAACGCTGGAACAGCAGCTGAAGAATGGTTTGGAAGCGTAAACGGAGATAACAGCAGGCCAGACGCTAACACGTCGCCAGCATACTGGTATATGGTTCCCGTAACTAACGATTACTGGGCTAACAGTTTCAAATTTGATGGAGCGGTTGATAACAAGAATGTAAATGCAGTAATCGACTTTAGTGCGACTGCAACAGCTTACACGCATAGTTTTAAGGTTCTTTAGATAAAATAATGCTTCTCTTTAGTTACTAATAAATTAAAGAGAAGCTTTAAAAAAAACACACAAATATGAAAAGATTTATTTCGATACGCCAAAGTATAATGATGGCTATGGCAATTGGGCTGGGCATAACGGCTGTTTCATGTGATGATGAGGCTATTCCATTGAGAGATCCTTCAGCAGGCGGTGGCACCAAATTTGAATATACTTGGGCAAAAACCGCCGATTCATTGCAAACCGCTACCTACAATGGATATTTGGGTTCAAATGGAACTTTTGTTCAGGATAATGCAGGTAACAGCAATTTTAATTATTGGCCAAACGCTCACACGCTTGATGTACTGGTAGATGGCTATTTGCGTACTCATGATGACAATTATCTGTCTAAAATGAAAGCACTGCTCCAAGGCATTAAAGTAAAAAACGGAAATACGTATAACAACGTTTTTAATGACGATATGATTTGGTTGGCTAATGCAAGCCTTAGGGCGTTTGTAGCGACCAATGATCAGGAATACAAAGATGTTGCCGATTACCTTTGGGGCAGAATAAAATTAAGCTGGAGTGATGACGTTTTTGGCGGAGGTATAACCTGGAAACAGGATACTCCTAAGCAAAAGAATGCTGTGTCAAATGCTCCTGCGGCGATAGTTGCTTTACGTCTTTATGAAATTAGTCATAATGCTGATGATCTGGAATGGGCCAAAAAAATCTATGCTTGGCAGAAAAGCAATTTAGTTGATCCTGCAAATGGATTAGTATGGGATAATATTTCCGAAACTAATGGTGTGGTAACTACAAACAAAGACTGGGTATTTACTTATAATATGGGAACATGGATAGGAGCTGGATTAAGACTGTATCAAATTACTGCCGATCAGTCATATTTAAATGACGCTCTTAAATCAGCTAAAACTTCCCTAACAAGTCCTAAACTGGTATCTGAAGGTTTGCTGAAAGATGAAGGCCAGGGCGATGGCGGATTGTTCAAAGGTATCTTTGTGCGTTATTTTACTGAACTTATTGAAGAGCCTACAGTAAACTCTACAGATCATGAAAGCTTTGTAAAATTCTTTGAATTTAATGCACAAACGTTATATAATGATGGTATAAAAAGACCTGTAATGTTTTGCGGTCCTAAGTGGAACGCACTTCCAGCAGGAGCTACAGATCTTACAACACAGTTAAGCGGTGTTATGCTGATAGAAGCAGCAGCAAAACTTCATAAAGAAGATTTATTAGATTAATTAGTAGTTTGGTTATTTAATGCCTGCAGGCATTTCTGCCTGCAGGTTTTAATGGTATTAATTGCATGTTGCATTTTTTAAGAAGATTAGAATGAAAAACAAAGCATTAACATTTAGTCTATTTATAATATTTTTTGTAATTCATAATTCTAATGCGCAGGATTGGGCTAATTTAAAACGATATGAAAAGGAGAATGCTGTATTAGTTCCTGTGGCAGCTTCTGAAAAAAGAGTTATTTTTATGGGTAATTCCATAACAGAAGGATGGCTGCGAATACATCCTTCATTTTTTGAAGGAAAGCCATATATAAACAGGGGTATAAGCGGGCAGACGACACCGCAGATGCTGCTGCGCTTTAGGCAGGATGTAATAAATCTTAAGCCTTTTGCGGTAGTGATACTGGCAGGAATAAACGACATTGCTCAAAATACTGGGCCAATGACGCTCGAAGAAACCGCTGGAAATATTTTTTCTATGGCTGAATTGGCAAAAGCCAATGGCATAAAAGTGATAATCTGTACAGTACTTCCTGCATCAGATTTGTCCTGGAGACCAGGAATGGAACCGGGACCAAAAGTTGTTAAGCTTAATGCTTTGCTAAATAAATATGCTGCAGAGCACACTATTCCATTTGCTCATTATTATATACCAATGGTAAATAATTCGCTGGGGCTAAAAAAAGAATTGGGTGATGACGGAGTGCATCCTAATGAGGCGGGATATAAAATTATGGAACCTATCGTTGATAAAGCAATAGCAGACCTCTTTAAAAAATCTAAAAAATAGAAAATCATAATGAAGAACAAATTTACAATCTTACTTTTTGTATTAGCTAGCTTATCAGCAGTGGCCCAGTGGAAACCTCAAGGCGATAAAATAAAAACAAAATGGGCAGAGGAGGTAGATCCAAATCATACCCTTCCTGATTACCCAAGACCTATAATGGAGCGTAACAAATGGAAAAACCTTAATGGTTTATGGAACTATTCTATTCAGCCAGCAGGCAAAGAAGCGCCAGTAAATTATGATGGCAAAATATTAGTTCCATTTGCAGTCGAATCAAGTCTTTCGGGCGTAATGAAAACTGTAGGAGCAGAGAAAGAGCTATGGTATGAAACGAGTTTTACTATCGATAGCGATTGGAAAAATAAAGACATACTATTGCATTTTGGAGCCGTAGACTGGAAAACAGAAGTCTGGATCAATGATATAAAAATTGGAATTCACACTGGAGGCTATACACCTTTCAGTTTTAATATAACTCCGTTCTTAAACGGAAAATCTCAAAAACTAGTTGTAAAAGTCTGGGATCCATCCAGCGAAGGAACTCAGCCACGTGGCAAACAGGTTAAAAATCCGGAATCTATCTGGTATACTCCCGTAACAGGAATCTGGCAGACAGTATGGCTGGAGCCAGTGGCTAAAAAACATATTAATAACATTAGGACTACTCCTGATATCGATCATAATACAATCAGTATCTTAAGTAATATCGAAGGCGCTTCAGCGGGTGATATTATTGAAATCTCTGTATTTGATGGGGCAAAAACAATAGCATCGGCCAAAGCAGTTGCAGGTCAAGCAGTAGATATTGTATTGGCTAACCCTAAATTATGGTCACCAGATTCACCTTTTATTTATGATACAAAAATTAAGCTGATTAGTAATGGAAAAGTTGCAGATGAAGTGAAAAGCTATTTTGCTATGCGAAAAATTTCTTCTAAAAGGGATGCTGATGGAATAGTAAGAATGCAGCTTAATAATAAGGATGTTTTTCAATTCGGACCACTTGACCAGGGATGGTGGCCTGACGGTTTATATACTGCCCCAACAGACGAAGCACTGAAATATGACCTTGTAAAAACGAAAGAATTAGGTTTTAACATGATTCGCAAACACGTAAAGGTTGAACCAGCACGCTGGTATACGTATTGTGATAGAATGGGCTTTTTGGTTTGGCAGGATATGCCAAGCGGCGATGAAGGTCCTATATGGCAAATGCACAAATATTTTGAAGGAAATGAACTGAAAAGAACCGCACAGTCCGAAGCGACCTATAGAAAAGAATGGAAAGAAATAATGGACGAATTATATTCCTATCCAAGTATTGTAGTGTGGGTTCCATTTAACGAAGCATGGGGACAATTTAAAACTGTAGAAATTACTGAGTGGACCAAAAATTATGATCCAAGCAGATTGGTAAATTCTTCGAGTGGCGGTAATCATTTTCAGACAGGAGATATTCTAGATATACATCATTATCCTGGACCCGACTTAAAATTATATGATGCAAGAAGAGTAACTGTACTTGGAGAATATGGTGGTATAGGGCTTCCAGTTGAAGGGCATTTATGGCAGACAGATAAAAACTGGGGCTATACTCAATTTAAAAATACCGGAGAAACTACTGCAAAATATAAAGAGTATGCTGATCAGCTTATCAAAATGGCAAAAGTTGGATTCTCGGCGGCAGTCTACACTCAGACAACAGATGTTGAAGGTGAAGTAAATGGATTTATGACTTATGACCGAAAGGTAGATAAGATGATTTTTTCTGAAGTTAACAAAATCAATAAAGAAGTAATAAACGCTATTAATAAATAATTTATGCCGGTTAATAAATTAAAATTTGGTTTTTGGTTAGTAACACTATTCGCCGTTAATTCGAGTAGTGGTCAGAGTGTCCCTGTTAGCGATAGTAAAACTCCTGTGGAATGGGTGAATCCGTTAACGGGTACAGACTCTGATTATGATGTTTCTAATGGAAATACGTATCCCGCAATCGCTATGCCCTGGGGAATGAATTTCTGGACGCCACAGACTGGAAATATGGGAGATGGATGGGCATATACTTATAGAGCCTCGCAAATAAAAGGTTTCAAGCAGACACATCAGCCTTCACCGTGGATGAATGATTATGGTCAGTTTTCTATCATGCCGGTAACAGGCAGACTCAAGTTTAAGGAAAAAGAAAGGCAAAGCTGGTTTTCGCACAAAACCGAGACAGTAACTCCGTATTATTACAGTGTTTATCTCGCAGAACATGATGTAACTACTGAGATCACTCCAACAGAAAGAGCGGCGAGATTCAGGTTTACATTCCCTAAAACGGATGCTTATATAGTTGTAGATGCTTTTGATAAAGGATCGTATATAAAGATTATACCTCAGGAGAAAAAAATTATTGGTTACACAACAAAAAACAGTGGAGGTGTGCCAAAAAACTTTAAAAACTATTTCGTAATTGTTTTTGATAAAGAGTTTACAGTAACGCATACTTTTAACGGAGATAGATTAGGTGATGCCCTCGAAGTGACAGCTGATCATTCGGGTGCTGTGATTGGCTTCAAGACTAAAGACGGCGAAAAGGTCAATGCCAGGGTTGCTTCTTCATTTATTAGTTTTGAGCAAGCCGAAATCAATCTGAAAGAAATTGGCAATAACGATTTTGATCAGCTCAAAGCAAAAGGAAAAGAAATTTGGAATGATAATTTAAGCAGGATAAAACCCGAAGGAGGTACAGCTGCTCAAACGGCTACGTTCTATTCGTGCTTATATCGCTCGCTGCTTTTTCCTAGAAAATTTTATGAATACAATGCCTCTGGCAGAGCAGTTCATTATAGTCCATACAATGGAGAAGTATTATCTGGGTATATGTATACTGATACAGGTTTTTGGGATACATTTCGTTCACTCTTCCCATTCCTTAATTTAGCGTACCCAAAAACAAATGCAGAAATTCAGGAAGGGCTTAGCAATGCCTATAAAGAGAGCGGATGGCTGCCAGAGTGGGCAAGTCCAGGTTTAAGAGATATTATGGTCGGTAATAATTCGGCCTCAATTGTAGCAGATGCTTACCTGAAAATTGGCGCTCAAAGCAATTATGATATCAAAAATCTATATGAAGCTGTTTTGCACGGTGCTAATAATGCTGGGCCACTCAAAGCGGTTGGCCGTGCAGGTGCTGAGCAATACAATAAATTAGGTTATGTGCCATATGATGTTGTCAATGAAAGCGCCGCCCGCACACTCGAATATGCCTATGATGATTTTGCGATTTATCAATTAGCAAAAGCTTTAAACCGTCCAAAAAGTGAAATTGAACTGTACAGAAAACGCAGCCAGAACTATAAAAACCTTTTCGATCCTACGCATAATTTAATGCGTGGAAAAATGTCAAACGGGAAATTTATGGAACCATTCGACCCAATCCGCTGGGGCGAAGGCTTTACGGAGGGAAATAGCTGGCACTACAGCTGGTCAGTTTTTCATGATGTGCAGGGACTTATTGACTTGATGGGGGGTGCCACAGCTTTCACCAAACAATTGGACAGTGTATTTGCATTGCCTCCAGTTTTTAATAATAGCTTTAATGGCGGTTTCATTCACGAAATGAGGGAAATGCAGGTAGCCAATATGGGGCAGTACGCTCATGGAAATCAGCCGATCCAGCACATGATTTATCTGTATAATCACGGTTCCGAACCTTGGAAAGCGCAGTATTGGGTAAGGGAAACCATGAATAGATTATACAGCCCAAATCCTGATGGTTATTGCGGCGATGAGGATAATGGGCAAACATCTGCCTGGTATGTGTTCTCGGCAATGGGATTCTATCCTGTAACTCCTGCATCAGATCAATATGTTATAGGCGCACCATTGTTTAAAAAGCTTACGCTGCAACTCGAAAATGGAAAACAGGTAGTAATCAATTCGCCTAAAAACAGCGACAGCAATAGATACATTAAAACAATGCAGTTCAATGGCAAGGAATATACTAAAAACTATTTCAGTTTTACAGAGCTCATGAAAGGTGCTGTCATTGATGTGGAGATGAGTGATACACCTAATAAAGAAAGAGGAACAAAAAAAGAAGATCTTCCTTACTCATTGACAAACGAATAAAAATATAAAAATTCTCGAAATTTAAAATATATAGTTATGCAAAGAAGAAAATTTATCCAGAACACTGCCTTATTCAGCAGCTTGGCTTTAATAGATCCTATGGAGATATTTGCTGGCAATGCAGCAGCAGCTGATTTTCCTGTTGTAAGGGTTGCAAAAGGCAAAAGAAATTTTGAAAGTGATTTTATTGAAAAAGCAATTGCTGAATTCCAGAAGAATGTAAAAGATAAAGAATTGGGATGGCTTTTTAATAACTGTTTTCCTAACACACTTGACACAACTGTAACTCACGGCCAAAAAAACGGACGGCCAGATACGTATGTAATTACAGGAGATATAGATGCTATGTGGCTAAGGGACAGTTCTGCTCAGGTATGGCCGTATATGGCTTTTGTTGGCAAGGATACAAAACTGAAAAATCTGATAGCTGGTGTTATCAACAGGCAGACAGAATACATCCTTAAGGATCCCTATGCGAATGCTTTTTATAATGACGCTGACAAAAAAGGGGAGTGGACAACCGATCATACCGATATGAAACCAGGTGTTCACGAGCGAAAATACGAAATTGATTCTCTTTGTTATCCTATAAGACTGGCGTATAACTATTGGAAAAATACCGGCGATACAGCTCCTTTTGATGATAATTGGGTAAAAGCTATTCAGGCAACGCTCAAAACATTCAGGGATCAGCAGCAGAAAGATGGAAAAAATCCATACAGATTTGAAAGAACCACCCAATTTGCAACAGATACCCGTCCGCTGAAAGGTTTTGGTTATCCTGTAAAGCCCGTAGGATTAGTTTGTTCTGCATTCAGGCCAAGTGATGACGCAACGGTTTTCTCTTTTCTTATTCCATCAAATTTCTTTTTAGTTGTAAGCATGAAGCAGGCTGCAGAGATGATGGAAACAATTAAAAAGGATGCCGCTTTTGCAAAAGAACTTAGGGATTTGGCTTCAGAAGTAGAAAACGCAATCAAAGAACATGCGGTGGTGAAACATCCTAAATACGGTGACATTTACGCTTTCGAGGTTGATGGTTTTGGAGGTCATCTTTTAATGGATGATTCTAACGTGCCAAGTTTATTGGCATTGCCATACTTGGATGCAGTTGATGTTAAGGATTCAATTTATCAGAACACTCGAAAATTTGTGCTTTCTCTGGATAATCCATTCTTTTTTAAAGGAAAAATAGCCGAAGGAATAGGTGGCCCGCACGTAGGTATGGATATGATCTGGCCAATGTCTCTTGTTATGAGAGCCTACACCACATCTGACCCAAATGAAATTAAGGACTGCATAAAAATGCTTAAGGCTTCGCATGGAGACACTGGTTTTATGCATGAATCTTTCCATAAAGATGATGCCAAAAACTTTACTAGATCCTGGTTTGCCTGGACCAATACGCTTTTTGGGGAACTTTTGTGGGATACTTATCAAAAAAATCCAAAGCTTCTGGAACTATAATAAACAGGAAACTAATTTATTTATATCATGATAAAATTTAGAAAGAAAATTGCTGTTGCTGTTCTTTCTGTGTCATTCTTTGGCTTTAACGCTGAGGCACAAGAATCAGGAGGCGGGCTTTCGAAAGGAAAATATACGGCTTTGGTCAATCCATTTATAGGTACGGCACCATTGCTGGACACCAAGATAATTGGTTATACACCACCAGCAGATATGCGTGTCTGGGCAGGATTGGTTTTTCCTGGTTCGTCGGTACCTAACGCAATGGTGCAGCTGAGTCCAATGACAAAATACAGATCGGGAGCAGGGTATGAATATGAAGATACCAGCATTTTAGGATTTACACATACCAATAAAGGACATTGGAATCTTTGCCATATTCCATTATTGCCAGTTCCTGATGGTGCAGTGTATCCTTATAAATCATTATTTAGCCATGATCTGGAAAAAGCAAGTCCAGCTTACTATGAGGTATACTTAAAAGAATATGATGTAAAGGTAAAGCTTACATCCACATTGCGCTGCGGAGTTCATGAATATACCTTTAAAAATAACAAAGGACGAAAAGTGCTTTTTGACTTAGGACGTGCTAACAATCATGTAGATGACTGGCAGATTAAGCAGGAAAATTCTAATGCTGTAAGCGGCTTTCAGAGGACGGGTGGCGAAAAAATATATTTTTATGCAGTACTAAGCAGTCCAATAGATAAGCTGGATGTAAAGGACATAGCCAAAAGCAATGGTTATGCACTGCTAAATATTAAGAATGGCGATACCAAGCCTGTCATTGTTAAGATTGCCTTATCTTTTGTAAGTACCGATAATGCTAAAGAAAACCTTAAAGAGGAAGTGGGCGATAAAACCTTCACTAAAGTTTTTGAAGAAGGAAGCACTTCATGGGAAAATCTGTTATCTAAAATTCAGGTTAAAGGCGGCAGTAAACAGCAGGATGTAATGTTTTACAGCATGCTGTACCGGTCTTTCCTATGGCCAGCTCTAAGAAGCGATGTAAATGGGCAGTTTACAGATGAAGCTGGCAAAGTGAGAAAAGAAAATTACCGTTATTACACATTGCCGTCATTGTGGGATGATTACAGAAATAAACTTGTTTTATTGAGTATATTTTCTCCTGAGGTTACGAGTGATGTCATTAGTTCCATCATTAACGAAGGAGAAATAAAAGGTTTTATACCTACATTTTTTCACGGTGACCACGCCGCTTCGTTTATCTCAGGTTCTTATATGAGGGGAATACGAAATTATGATGTAAAAAAAGCCTACCAGCTATTGCTTAACAACGCCTACAAAGAAGGCGGTACAAGACCTCATATAGCCGAATATATCGCAAAAGGATATGTTCCCGAACAAGATATAAAAGACCCTAAAATTGAAACTAAGGCAAACGCTGGAGTTACCAAAACACTAGAATATGCTTATGATGATCATGCGCTTGCATTATTGGCCAAAGAAATGAATGACACTGAGCATTACAATGATCTGGTAAAACGTTCAAAAAACTATGCCAATGTTTTTGATAAATCTACTGCCTTTATGAGAGGAAAGTTAGCTGATGGCAATTGGGTAACACCTTTTAATCCCGAATTTCCATACTACGAATATATGTATCGTGAAGCAAATGCCTGGCAGTTATCGTTTTTTGCACCGCATGATATGAAAGGTCTTGTCGAATTATATGGCGGAGCTCAGCCATTTGAAGCTAAACTGGATGAATTTTTTACAAAACCATGGAATCCATCGTATATAGCTTGGAACATCTCGGGTTTTATTGGGCAGTATTGCCACGGCAATCAGCCGGATCATGAAGCACCGTTCTCGTATTATTTTGTAGATAAACCCGAAAAGTCACAGCAGAGAATTGACGAAATCCTTGATACTATGTACGGCATTGGTCCCGAAAAACTGGCTATGTCCGGGATGGATGATGCTGGCGAAATGTCTTCCTGGTACGTGTTTGGCGCATTGGGACTTTATCCATTATCACCTGC
The DNA here is from genome assembly GCF_040049115.1 of Flavobacterium aestuarii. Lineage (NCBI taxonomy): Bacteria > Pseudomonadati > Bacteroidota > Flavobacteriia > Flavobacteriales > Flavobacteriaceae > Flavobacterium > Flavobacterium aestuarii. Next base: position 11,901 of record NZ_JBDLZZ010000003.1, on the reverse strand, counting down.
AGATCCTGAGTATATAGTGACAGTACCTATTTTTAGCGAAGTAAATTGGACTATGCCTTCGGGTAAAAAGCTGATAATAGCAAATCCGAATGGAGGAAGAAATTTAAAAGCTGTCAAAGTGAATGGCACTCAAAACAAAGGATATTTTATTTCACACGACCTTTTCAAAAATGGAGGAAAGATAGAAGTGCAGACAAAAAAGTAATATAAAAAATCATGAATAATTTGCCTAAAGCCTTCTTGCTTACTTTAGATGATGATGCTGCAATGTCTTCATGTTTTGTCGTGGAGGCTTTTAGGAATTTTTCTGCTGGAGCAGGAAAGCATTTTAGATTATTAAATAAAAATTAAAACAATAAGAATGGCATTAGTAATAGGTGTTGATGTAGGAGGCAGCCACGTAAGCAGCGCGGCAGTAGATAATGAAAATTTTAAAATAGTTCCAGATACATATTTTAGTGGAATTGTTGATAATAAGGCTTCAAAAGAAATTATTTTTTCCAAATGGGCAGCAGTTATAAATAAGACTATTGAAAAATGCCCGCAGGATGATATACAAATTGCTTTTTCTATGCCTGGGCCATTTCAGTATGAAACCGGAAGGGCAATGTTCAAAGGTAACGATAAGTTCGAAGCATTATATAATGTGGTTATACCTGATGAATTTTCAAAATACATCACATCAGCAAAAAATATAAGCTTTCGATTCTTAAATGATGCTTCTTCATTTGGCATTGGAAGTATATTAATAAATGGGCTGGATAAAAAAGTCCAGAAAGTGGTTGCAATTACTTTGGGTACCGGTTTTGGAGCTTCATTTTTAGATAGTACTATACCGCTGACAACTGGCGAAAACATTCCAGAAAATGGCTGTTTATGGGATAAGATTTTTCAGGACGATATTGCCGATGAATTTTTCTCTACAAGATGGTTTATCAAAAAGTATGAGGAATACAGTGGAAGCCAAATTACAGACGGTGTAAAAGAAGTATCAAATAAAAATGATGATTTTTCTAAAAAGGTTTTTGAGGAGTTTGCCAATAATTTTAGTGCTTTTCTGCTTCCTTTTCTAAATAATTTTGATTGCAAGACACTGGTTTTAGGAGGGAATATCGCAAAATGCAGTGCTTTGTTTTTGCCAAAAGCAGTGCAGATCTGGAAAGATAATAATTGCGAAATAGAGGTTATAATTCTAGAAAATACAGAAGAATCAAGTATAATAGGGGCAAGTTATATGTTTAACGAATTGTTTTGGAGCAAAATAAAAGAAGCCTTGCCTAATTTTTAAATAACTTATAATTATAGTATGGATAATAACAATCATGTTGATAAAGAAACCATTTTTAGCGAAATAGCTAAATGGCTGCAGACTCAGTATTATACTGTAGTACAGCAGGATAACAGCAGGCCTTGGGGAGGTTTTTTTGTAATAGATGAATCTCAGGCAGGCCGTTTTGCGGAACAGTTTTTTCCGCATCTTAAAATGTCAGATATACAGATCACAAACAAATTGAGTCCCAAAATCCTTATAGTAGCTCCTGAGAAAAGATTGTCATGGCAATATCATTTCAGGAGGGCTGAAATATGGAAAGTACTGCAGGGCCCCGTAGGCGTAAAAATTAGTGACACTGATGTGGAAGGAGAACTAAAAGAGCTGTCAAAAGACAGTTTTATACAAATGAATAAAGGAGAACGCCACCGCTTGATAGGGTTAGAATCATGGGGGATTGTCGCTGAGATATGGCAGCATACTGATCCTGATAATCCATCGGATGAGGAGGATATAGTACGGCTTCAGGATGATTTTGGGAGGTAAATAATTTTTTTAAAAAATAGATTGCGATTGCCTGCTTTTATCTTTTGCAATATTTTGGCAAAGGAGCTGGTATTTAGTAGGAATCACATAATAACTTTTGTCTATATTTGGTACTTTTATTGTCGTAATTTTAAAAAATTATTGCAGCGTTTTAAATTTTATCTAAAGCTAAATGAAAAAGAAAACTGTTTCTATAAAAAATATTGCTGAACATCTGAATATTTCAGTAACTACCGTATCTTTTGTTTTAAATGGCAAAGCAAAAGAGAAACATATTTCAAAAATTCTTACTCAGAAAGTCTTAGATTATGCCCAAAAAGTTAATTACAAGCCCAATCAGATTGCACAAAGCTTGAGGACTGGAAAATCCAAAATTTTAGTTTTCATGGTCGAGGATATTTCTAATTATTTCTTTGCCAAATTGGCTAGAATTATCGAAGACATTGCTTATGACAAAGGATATAAAGTTATTTTCTGCAGTAACGAAAATCAGGATACAAAATCTCTCGAATTAATTGGACTGTTCAAGAATAGGCAAGTAGACGGTTTTATAATTGTTCCATCGCCTGGAATAAAAGATATGATTGCAGAATTAATTGAGGAGAATCATCCTGTAATTCTTTTAGACAGATATTTTTTAGACCTGGAATGCAATAGTGTTATAATTGATAACCACGAAGCTACGTTTGAAGCCACCAGTCATTTGATTGCCAATAAGTATAAAAACATAGGTTTCATTACTACTGATTCGGAGCAGATGCAGATGCATAATCGTTTATTAGGCTACGAGAGTGCTATGATTCAGAATAATCTGAAGGCGAATGTTCTCAAAATTCCATACAGAGAAGCTAATGATGGCAAAGCAAATGATTTTATAAAGAGATTTATTGCAACTAATAAGGATTTGGATGCTGTTTTTTTTGCAACCAACTATCTGACACAAGCGGGATTAGAATCGTTTAAAGAAAATAATCCAGAGCTGATCCACAATTTAGGTATTGTTACATTTGATGATAATGAACTGTTTAAAATTTACAGCCCTACTATTACCGCAGTTTCCCAGCCTTTAGAAAGTATTGGCAATAAGCTGATGGAACTTATGCTGCGATTGCTGAAACAGAAAGATGTAAAGGAGATATCAGAAAAAATTGTACTTAATGCCGAATTAAAAATACGCGAGTCATCGTTGCATGGCTCGTTTAAAATCTAATTGCAGAGTAATATTATTTAGAAAAAATGATTAATAGAATTGCAGAGGAGTTTTTTTGCCTTGTTTGCTAAATCGATTTAGTTATCAGCTTTCAATATATTCAATGATTGACCAGATAACCTTAACATTCAAAACCACTTTTAATGAGACGAATTATTTTTTCATTTCTTTTTTTTCTTTCACTGAGCATTTCCGCTCAAAAAGAAGCTCTTTCATCACCTGATGGGAGTTTGAAAATCCAGATAAATCTGAAGGATAGCATTACTTATTCGGTTTTTTTGGGCAGTGAAGCAATTTTTGAAAATAACAGCCTAAGCTTAAAGCTTAAAGACCAGGTTTTAGGAAGACAGCCAAAACTCATTGGCAGAAAAACCGAAACTGTAAATAAGCAGGATAAACCAGTTGTACCGATAAAATTCAGTACAGTCAGCAATCACTATAATGAGCTAAAATTAAATTTCAAAGGTAATTACAGCCTGGAATTCCGTGCCTATAACAATGGTATTGCTTACCGTTTTGTTACCAATTTAAAGCCAGCAGTTATCGCGGTTTATGATGAGGAATTCATACTGAATACACCGGCTGATTACATTGCAAATTTACAGCAGACAGGATCTTTTAAGACCTCATACGAGGATGCTTATTCTAAAGTAAATACTAAGGATTTTGATTCTAAAACAAAAATGGCAACTCTGCCGGTACTGCTTAATTCGTCTCAAAACCATAAAATATTAATTTCCGAATCCAATCTTACAGATTATCCAGCCATGTTCTTAAAGGGAATAGCACCCAATAAAATGAAAGGTGTTTTTGCCCAGGCTCCTCTGGCCTTTGGGGACGACGGCGACCGAAGCGTGAAAATTACTTCGCAGGCTGATTATATTGCCAAGACAGCGGGTAAAAGAAACTTCCCTTGGCGCTATTTTGTAATCACCAGGGAAGATAAGCAGCTGCTGGAAAACACGATGACTTATAATTTGGCCGAATCCAATAAAATAAATGATCCATCATGGATCAAGCCTGGTCAGGTAAGCTGGGAATGGTGGAACGATGCCTCTCCTTATCATGTCGATTTCGTATCGGGCTATAACGAGGCAACCTATAAATATTATATTGATTTTGCTTCGGATTTTGGCATCCCCTATATCATTATGGATGAAGGCTGGGCAAAATCGACCACCGATCCTTTTACCCCAAATCCTGATATTAATCTTTTTGAACTTATTGAATACGGGAAAAAAAAGAATGTCAGGATTGTTCTATGGCTGACCTGGCTTACAGTTGAACATCATTTTGAATTATTCAAGACTTTTAGTGACTGGGGCATTGCAGGTGTTAAAATTGATTTTATGGATCGCAGCGATCAGTGGATGGTGAACTATTATGAACGTGTTGTAAAAGAGGCTGCCAAGCACAGGCTGTTTGTAGATTTTCATGGTTCATTCAAGCCGGCAGGCTTAGAATATGCTTATCCCAATCTGCTTTCCTACGAAGGGGTTCGAGGATTGGAGCAAATGGGCGGGGCTACACCAGATAACAGTCTTTATCTTCCTTTTATCAGAAACGCAGTAGGACCTATGGATTTTACGCCGGGAGCCATGATAAACATGCAGCCCAATGTGTATCGTAGCGAAAGACCCAATTCGGCAGGTATGGGAACCAGAGCCTTTCAGATGGCTTTATATGTCGTTTTCGAAAGCGGCCTGCAGATGCTTGCCGATAATCCGACCAACTATTATCAGAACAAAGAATGTACTGAATTTATTACTCAGGTGCCAACAACTTGGGACGAAACCATTGCTCTTGAGGCCAAAGCTGGAGAGTATGCCATAGTGGCTAAGCGCAAAGGCAGCCAGTGGTTTATTGGAGCAATAGCCAATGGAAGCCAGGAGAAAAGAGCATTCAAGATAAGGCTTGATTTTTTGGATAAAAGCAAAGAATATGATATGGTTTCCTTTGCAGACGGGATCAATGCAGGAAGACAGGCAATGGATTATAAAAGAAATGAAAGAGTAGTAAGTCAAGGACAGGAGATCGCTGTTGAAATGGTAAAAAATGGAGGATGGACCGCCAAGATTTCATTAAAAAAATAGACTTGGTTTTATATAATTGGAAGGAAATAGCATTAACCAAATTAAAGCAAAATGGATAGCAGAAAAATAGTTTATTGGTCAATTGTAGTGGCATTAGCAGGTTTTTTATTCGGTTTTGATACTGTAGTTATCTCTGGTGCCGATAAGCAATTGCAGCAGTTATGGGGAACATCTGACTTAGCCCACGGATTGGTAGTAATGTCGTCAGCACTTTGGGGAACAGTAGTTGGAGCGCTTGTTGGCGCAGTTCCTACGAACTTTTGGGGAAGAAAAAAGACACTTTTACTAATAGGAGTTTTGTTTTTTCTTTCGGCAGTAGGAACTGCTTTTTCAAATGGTTCTGTCGTTTTTTCAATCTTCCGGTTTTTGGGAGGTCTGGGTATTGGCGTTTCAACGATAGCTGCGCCAACTTATGTTTCTGAAATTGCTCCCGCAAAAAACAGGGGCAGATTAGTAGCGCTTTACCAATTTAATATTGTTTTTGGTATTTTAATCGCTTATCTGTCTAATTATCTGCTGCAGGATCTTGGCGAAAATTCATGGAGATGGATGTTAGGAGTCCAAGCCGTACCAGCATTTTTATACACCATATTGGTTTTAGGAGTTCCCGAAAGCCCACGTTGGGTTTATGAATATAAAAATGATCGCGAAGGAGCTATTGCAATCTTAAAGCAGGTTAATACAGATGAAGAGGCCACACAGGAAATAAATACGATGGAAAATGAGAGACAGCAGGAGTCACTTGATGAATCTATTTTTATGAAAAAGTATAGAAAACCATTGATGCTTGCTTTTTTTATAGCATTGTTCAATCAGTTTTCAGGAATCAATGCTTTTCTATATTATGCACCACGTATTTTTGAATTAGCAGGACTGGAACAGTCAGCTTCATTTTTTAGCAGTATCGGGATTGGTGCAGTAAACCTTTTTTTTACGTTTATTGGAATTTCACTGATTGACAGATATGGAAGGAAAACCTTAATGTATATTGGATCATTTGGATACATAGTTTCATTAGGTTTGGTTACACTAGCCTTTTATAATGAATGGAAAGGTATGATTGTGCCCCTATTTTTCTTTTTATTCATTGCTTCTCATGCCATTGGGCAGGGTTCAGTTATATGGGTGTTTATATCCGAATTGTTTCCAAACAAGCTTAGGGCTTCAGGGACTTCATTTGGAACATCTGTGCATTGGGTCTTGGCGGCATTAATTCCGTCTTTTATTCCCTTTTTATTCAAAGAAATCGGTGCAGCCACGGTTTTTGCAGTTTTTTGTATTATGATGGTATTTCAGCTGCTTTGGGTCGTCTTTAAAATGCCCGAAACAAAAGGAAGAACATTAGAAGAACTGTCTAAAAGTCTTGCAGACAAATAAAGCAGTATTTGGCATAGATTCTGATTTTTGCAACTGTTAAATTACTGATACTATCAGCAGCAGATTTTGATATAAAGCCATTATTATTAGACGATGCAGCTGAATAAATTATAATTTTTTGATTATAATTGAAGATTTGATTGTCAAAATACTATTGTTTATTGAAATTATACTATTAATCTTATAGGTCAGCATTGCTTACTTTTATCGCAGTTATTTTGTTCACTATTTTAATGAATATTGAAATAGTGAACAAATAGTTTTTTAATCTTATAAGCGTGCAGAATGAAAAAAAGTAAGGTATCTATAAAAACTATTGCGGCAAATTTAAATATTTCAGTGACAACAGTTTCTTTTGTCTTAAATGGAAAAGCAAAAGAAAAACATATTTCAAAAGAACTGACTCAAAAAGTGCTGGATTATGCAAAAGAAGTTAATTATAAACCCAATCAGATTGCTCAAAGCCTTAGGACAGGGAAATCAAATTTACTGGTTTTTATGGTCGAAGATCTTTCGAACAGCTTTTTCTCAAAATTGGCTCGTATCATTGAAGATATTGCGTATGAAAAAGGATATAAAGTCATTTTTTGCAGTAATGAAAACGATGATGAAAAGTCTAATGATCTTATCAGTCTTTTTAAATTCAGGCAGGTCGATGGATTTATTATTGTTCCCTCGCCAGGTATAAAAAATACGATTAAAGAATTGATCGATGAAAATATTCCAGTAGTTTTGCTGGACAGGAATTTTGAAGACTTAGAATGCAATAGCGTAATTATAGATAATGAGGAAGCAACCTACAATGCAACAAGTCATTTAATTGATAACGGTTTTAAAAAAATAGGTTTCATCACTACCAATTCAGATCAATCGCAAATGAAAGGGCGCTTATCGGGTTATGAAAAAGCAGTTTTTGAGCATAATCTGGAAACCAAAGTACTTCAAATTCCATATAATGATATTCATAAAGGAAAAAGCAAAGACTACGTTAATAAATTTTTAGAACAGCATGCTGATATAGATGCCGCTTTTTTTGCTACCAATTATCTGGCACAAACAGGATTGGAAGTTTTTAAGGAGAATAAGCCTAATTTGATTTATGATTTGGGTATTATTGCCTTTGATGATAATGAAATGTTCAAAATTTATGATCCTTCGATAACTTCCGTTTCGCAGCCTTTAGTAGAAATAAGCACCAAGTTAATGGAAATTTTATTGCCTCTTTTGAAGAAAAAAGATGTTTCTGAATCTATTAGCAAAGTAATTCTCAAAACTGATCTTATCATTAGAGAATCTTCATTGAAAAAGAACAGCTTGATTGTTTCCTGATAAATTCTATTCAGCTTCGCAAAGCTTTTTCTTTAAATTTTATAGATATTCGTTTCCTGTTCTCTGTACTTGGAGGGAGAAAGTCCCATTATGTATTGTGCATTTGCAGTAAGTGCTAAAAAAAGCACATTTTAGTAATTTTCTTTGATTGATGGAGAAATATGAAGCGATTATACACTTCTAAATGTTATTAAACCGATTTCAAATCTGCTGTTACGGTCATCTGTGGTTTGATTCCTATTGCTTTAAACTCCAATCCTCTGATTGCGCCGTTAGCCATTGTATTAATCGGCGGTCTAATCAGTTCGACAATCTTGTCCAGAATTGTTACGCCGGTGATGTAGAAAATGATCCCGCCTAGTATTGATAATAATTAATAAAAAGTATGTACTTGTCACATTTTTAAATATTTACAAAACATTAACACATTTATATGGGAATTATATAAGCTTTCTGTATAATTTTGTAACCACTAAAAAACGCTTTCTAGGTTTTGTAAATAATTTTAATTTATCAACTAACCCAATTGCTTATGAAAACAGTTTTAATGACTTTGTTTGTTTGTTTAAGCTCTTTTACAACTTATAATACTGCCAATAAAGCAGTATTGAGTGAATTAGAAATGCTAAGGCTTAGTGATCATGCCAATGAAATTAAATCACAAATTGGTGCTGATCATAAATACAGTTCTAAAATTGCATTTTTAGTGGATATGAAAATTAAATCTGGGAAGAATCGTTTTTTTGTATACGATCTTCAAAATAATAAAATACTGGATCAGGGGCTTGTCGCTCACGGAAGCGGTTCAGAGACAGGCGTACCTGGAGATTTAAAATTTAGTAACGCACCAAATTCCTATTGTACATCACTCGGAAAATATGCTGTTGAGAAATCATACAATGGCATGTTTGGCAAAGCATTTAAGCTGAACGGTTTGGATGAATCCAATAGCAATGCATATAAAAGAGCGATTGTATTGCATCAATATTCAGCTGTTCCTTATGATGAACAAGATCATTATATTGTTAGGAGTCAAGGATGTCCAATGGTTAACGAAGTTTTTTTTAAAAGGCTTGAAAAAATTATAGACAGCTCAAATTCTAAAATTATGCTTTACGTTTATTATTAATTTAATAACGAAATATAGATAAAAAAAAGAGTTCGTATGAACTCTTTTTTTATGATATAAAATTAAATCAGATCAGCCTGAAATTTTTTTTCTGAGTCAATTGCCAGTCAGTCTGCAGTACATCTTTTACAAAAGTTCTCAAGACATCAAACTTATTTGGTTTTACCGCATAAAATGTTGCACCAAGTTCTAGTGCTTTTTCAATAACGGTGGGATCATTGCTGGTTGAGAGAATGATAATATTTATTTTTCTGATATTTCCTTCCTGTCTGCGTATCTTTTCCAGGCATTCAAAACCAGACATACCAGGCATATTAATATCCAGGAAAAGGACTTCAGGAAGCGGTTCAGTGATAGTGTCGAGAATCTGCATTAATTGCATGCCATCTTCGGCTTGCGTTATAATTACCGATGGATCAGCTTCCTGCAGTGCTTCAACAAATAGTTCCCGATCATCTGGGTCGTCATCTGCCAAGTAAATGTATCGTTGGGAATTTTGTTTTTCTAAGGCCATTATGCTATATTTTTATACTGCAAAAACATAAGACAAGAATTTAGAAATCTGCAAATGTTTATAAAAATATAAGCTTTTGTAAATCGATAAACTATCGAATTATATCCGTGTATACGGTTAATAATATGGAAAGGTACGTTTTTTATTTAAGAAAATCTGTATAGATTAGTTTTTTTAGATTTAGTTAACAATACAAATGTCCATATTATGCTCTAATATAACATCATGGATGAACGGCTGCAAAAAGCATTTTTATTTTGATAAATCAATTAAGGCTGCTCACATGTATTTTTAGATGACTATAATTTTTAGATATTTCATCATTATATGTTGTACAAAAACTTCTTCGATTTTCTTAGGTTTAAAATATTGTATTAACCGTGAGAATTGGATGATTGCAAAAGAATTAATGAATGGCCTGCTGAAGTAAAAAAAATACCTGTAATATTCGTGGTTATACGAATACCGAATAATTAATAATGTAATAAAATGAATAAGAAGTGTCAAAATCTCTAAAAAATATATAAAATAAGCAAAACAATTAAAGTATTAGGATCTGCTGGTTTTTGCCGGAATTATATTCATTATTAAAGGATTGTATTATATCCATATTTATTTTTAAAATCATAGGATGAAATTTTTATCAGTAAATGGAAATTCAATGGAATTCAGTACTTAAAAAACAGAATCATTGAAATTTCGCATTAAATTTGTAACCAAAAAAATAGAATGAATGAATTACTGCAAAAGGCTTACGGGCACCTTTTTGAAAAAGAACTCATTGACGAAATTGCTCAGATCTCAGTTCTAAAGGATTTTAAAGAAGGTGATGTGTTAATTGATTTTGGCGATTATATCAAAAAAATGCCTTTACTTATATCTGGAGCTATTAAAATAATGAGGGAAGATTTAGACGAAGGAGAAATGCTGCTGTATTTTCTGGAAAAAGGGGACACCTGTGCCATGACGATGGCTTGCTGTATTGGAGACACAAAAAGCGAGATAAGAGCCGTGGCCGAAAACGATGGACAGGTCATAATGATACCAGTCAGCAAAATGGAGGAATGGCTAGGCAAATACAAAAGCTGGAGAAACTATGTTTTCAGCAGTTATAACAACAGGCTAAAAGAAATGCTTTCTGCTATTGATAATTTAGCTTTTATGAATATGGATGAGCGGTTATTTGGTTATCTTCTGGACAAAGCCAAAATCAATAATTCAAACCGGATTCTAAGCACGCACCAGGATATTGCCTATGATTTAAATACCTCAAGGGTAGTGGTTTCAAGACTGCTGAAAGCATTGGAGAAAAAAGGAAAAATAAAACTCCACAGAGCATATATAGAATTAATGGATAAAAGGGAAAAGCTATAAATGGGATTCTGCCTAATCAGTTTTTTTGAGGCAATACGAATCCTGATTCGAATGTAATGGCATGGGAATCTTGCCAAATCGAAGTCAGATACCGCATCACCGAATCACTTTGTTTCCTATTCTGACCTTTTATGAGGAAGCATTGAAGACAAAGGAATCCGGGCATTATGCAGGCTTTTTTCCTGTCTGTTTAATCCAGCAGTTCGGGATGGTTCAGGATTAATTCTATCTTTTTTATAATTATTGTAATCTGATTCATTTGAGCTTCAATGTTTCTAAAAAAGAGACTGATATCTCTGTTAACCCAGCTTTCCGAAATGACTCTTGCCCCGAGGCTTATTCTTAGAACAGCACTTTGAAAAGTATTTTCATATTTAACATTAACAGGCTGTCCGATATGGCACTTTTGAGAAGCAAGCCTAATGATTTCTACATGCGAATCCTCAAATTTATCTGAAATATCTGAATTGAGCAGTATGTATAATTTTTTTACCTGATCAATAGATAATGCTTTTTCTGATTCTCCGCAAACACACCTAATATTTTTAGTATATTAGCGCTCAAAAAGCAGGGATTATGAACATATTCAGTTTTACGGCTCATTTCGGTTCGGAGGAAGATTGTCGTTTGCATTTCAAGGAGCAGCGTGATAAGGAAGGGGTTGTCTGCAAGCGATGCGGGGGCACTTCCCATTATTGGTTACAGGGTAAATGGAGTTATGAATGCAAAGGTTGCCGTTTCCGCACCTCGTTGCGCAGCGGTACGAACATGGAGAGCTCCAAGCTGCCGTTTCTGGTGTGGTACAAAACGATGTTCCTGATGAGTTGCACAAAAAAGGGATTCTCCACCAACGAACTCCAGAAGCAATTAGGATTGAAGCGTTACGAACCGGTATGGGCGATGGTACACAAACTCCGCAGGGCGATGGGCAACCGGGATGCAAGGTATACACTGGAAGGGATGATAGAACTGGATGAGGGTTACTTTTCGGTGGCCAGTAAGGAAATCGAGCGAGGCAAGGGTACACGTGGCCGGGGAGCCGAGGGAAAGCAGAACGTT